>NZ_JAOVUC010000003.1:0-213914 GCF_027737875.1 Campylobacter sp. JMF_08 NE1 | reverse complement strand
CTCCCCCTTACCAACCCCCACCCCTGTAAAACCTTAGAAGTGGCTAAATTTTAAAAAGCGTTGCTTTTTAAAATTTAGCTGATTTTATTTTTACTGAAATGCTTCGCATTTCTTGCAATCGTGGTAAATTTACCCATTTTTTCTATTATACAAAATCGAGCAAATGAAGGCAGAAAAAATAAAAATTATCCCCAATGTGCCGGTTATAACCTCGCTGATTTCAAATTCGAGCTTGATAAACATAATCGCTGCAAGCGTGCCAATCGCATAATGCGCGCCGTGTTCTAAAAAAATAAACTTCGCCAGCGTGCCACGCTCGACCAAATATATCGTGAGCGAGCGCACAAACATCGCCCCAGCCCCAAGTCCTAGCATGATGATAAAGATATTGTTGCTTAGCGCAAACGCCCCAATCACGCCGTCAAAGCTAAAACTAGCGTCCAGCATTTCGAGGTAAATAAAGCCGTTTAGGCCGTTTCTCACGCCACCAGCACTAAAAATTTTATCAAACGACTTTATCAAAATAAACAAAATTATCGCGCTAAAATATGCAATAATCGCCGTTTTTGAAGGTATTAAAACAGCCAAAACTGCGCCTAAAATCACAGCGAGTAAAATTTCAAATTTTGGGAAATTTTTGAGCCTTCTTACCAAAGCGTTTTCTTCTAAAACCCGTATCCAAGGCTCTCTGTCCTCATCGTCGAAGAAAAAGCTCAAAAACACCATCATCAAAAACGCCCCGCCAAAAATGTAAATACCATCTTTGTTTTCTTCTAAAATTTCACTATACCGCGCAGGGTTGTTTAGTGCCAAATTTAGGCTCTCGAAAAGCCCCAAATGCGAAGCAGCGCTTACTATGATAATCGGAAATGCGAACCTCATACCAAAAACCGCCACAGGTATGCCCCACACGATAAACCTTTTGCGCCAAATCGCGTTCATATCAGCTAAGACCTTGGCATTTACCACGGCATTATCGAAGCTAAGGCTGATTTCTAAAATAGATAGTAGCGCGCAAATATACGCCCCAGCGAACCCGCCTAGCCAAAATCCTACCAAAACTGCTACAAAAAATATAAAAAATGATGAATAAAAATAACGCAAATTTTTCCTTTTTTTTGAGCGATTTTAGCGTAAATTTGCCTTGAATTTAATATAATTTGCCTCAAATTTCACACAAAGGCAAAAAATGTTAAGCAACCCAGTGTTTTTAAGCATACTTTTGATGAGTATTTTGTGTTTGCTTCGCTGTAATGTCATGCTAGCTATCCTAATCAGCGCGATTTGCGCGGTGCTGACTAGCCATATCCCTCTAATGGACGCCATAGGCTATTTCATCAACGGTAACCCAGCTACTGGCAGTGTCGGCATGGGCGGAAACTTGGAAACTGCGCTATCGTATATCTTGCTTGGCGTCATCGCAAGTGCCGTAGCACGGACAAATTTGACGGCGATTTTGGTGCGAAGCGTGGCTGGATTTATCAGCGATAAAAAATTTATTTTCATCGCTATGATTGCTTTTATTTCGTGTTTATCGCAAAATTTAATCCCTGTTCATATCGCATTTATCCCGATACTAATCCCGCCACTTGTAAAGATTATGAACTCACTAAAACTCGACCGCCGCGCCATAGCCTGCGCGCTGACATTTGGTTTGCAAACCCCGTATATGGCGTTTCCTGTGGGGTTTGGTCTGATTTTTATGGGAATTATCCAAAAAGAGATGAGCAAAAACGGCATGGATGTGGGTATCAGTGATATCGCTGGGGTCATGTGGATGAGTGCCATACCTATGGTAATTGGACTTGTTTTGGCCATGCTTTACTACCGCAAGCCACGAAGTTACACTCAAACCAAAGAGAGCATTGAGGCGCATTTTGAGGAGTTTAAAATGCAAAAACGAGAATGGGGCGTGCTAGCTGGGATTATAGTGTGCTTCATCGCTCAACTTGTCCTTAGCATGGTAATCCAAATAGACGCTGGCTCAATGCCATTTGCCGCTCTGGCTGGAATCCTTACAATGCTACTTTTAGGCGGTATTCCATGGGGCGAGCTAGATAGCATTTTCGACCAAGGCGTGCATATGCTAGGATACATCGCGTTTTTGATGCTTGTAGCTGGCGGATTTGGCACGATTATCAAAGAAACAGGCGGTGTGGGCGAGCTAGTAAGCGCAGTAGCTAGCCTAAGTGGCGGCAAAATCGGTGGAGCCATGCTAATGATAGGCATAGGACTTCTTGTAACAATGGGAATCGGATCTAGCTTTGGCACGATTCCGATTATCGCGACGATTTATTGTCCGCTAGCAGCCGAGCTTGGATTTAGCGTGGCTGCGACGATTTTTATCATCGGTGTGGCAGCAGGTCTGGGGGACGCTGGAAGTCCAGCCAGCGATAGCACGCTAGCCCCTACTGCTGGGCTAAACATCGACGGCGAGCATAACCATATCTGGGATACCTGCGTGCCGACATTTATATTTTTCAATATCCCGCTAATCATCTTTGGCGTAATTTTTGCGATAATTTTATAAATTTTTGGGGTCAAATTTTGAAATTTGACCCTAGATAAATTTTAAAATTTGCAGAATTAGGCAATAAATTTGGATAATCTTTCTAACTAAAATTTCTTAAATTTGCTAAAATTTTCTCACTAAATTTCAATCAAGGAGAAAATATGAAAAAAGTCCTAATTTCACTAGCTCTCGGAGCCATTTTAGCCACCACTGCAAGTGCCAAAGGCGAAGCGGATATGCCAAAAAATGTAGTGAGCGCGTGGGATAAAACCTTTGCAAAAAGCGACAAAGTAAATCACAAAAAAGTAGCCTTCAAAAATCGCTACGGAATTACGATCGTGGGCGATTTATACACTCCAAAAAATATGAGTGGCAAACTCCCCGCAATCGCCATTTCTGGCCCTTATGGCGCAGTCAAAGAGCAATCTAGCGGACTTCACGCGCAAACCTTAGCCGAGCGAGGATTTGTAACTTTGGCGTTTGATCCAAGTTTCACAGGCGAGAGCGGTGGCGATGTGCGCGACATTTCAAGCCCTGATATAAACACAGAAGATTTTAGCGCAGCCGTGGATTATCTGGGCGTGCAAGACTTCGTCGATAGAGAAAAAATCGGAATTTTAGGCATTTGTGGCTGGGCTGGATTTGCGCTAAATGCCGCTATCAGCGATACTCGCATAAAGGCCGTTGCGACCACGACGATGTATGATATGACCCGTGTAACCGCAAAAGGATACAACGACAGCGTAGATGAAAATGCTAGGTATGAAGCCAAAAAGGCGTTAAATTTGCAACGCTGGGCGGACTTTGAAAAGGGCGAGGTAGAGTATTTGCCAAGCGGAAATATCGACCCTAAAACCATTACCGAGCAAACGCCAAAATTTGTCGCTGACTACGCGCTGTATTATAAAACCGAGCGCGGTTACCACGAACGCGCAATCAACTCAAAAGAGCATTTTTGGAGCAAAACAGACGCGTTAGCGCGTATGAGCGATAAAATTTTGACCTACGCAAATGAGCTTCGCGCCCCTGTTTTAATGGCGCACGGCGAGATTGCTCATTCGCGATATTTTAGCGAGGACGCATTTAAAGAGCTTGGAAGCAAAAACAAAGAGCTTTTTATCGTGCCAGGGGCAAGTCATACGGATTTGTATGATCTGAAAATTCCGTTTGATAAATTTGAAGAGTTTTTTAAAGCAAATTTGAAATAAATTTGGCAAATTTGGCGCGAATTTGCGCCAAATTTAACTTAAATCACCAAAATTCCAGCATTTCTCATTAAATTTAACGCGCACTTTTCATAATACTCGCGCTCATGATTTGGCGCGTCGTATGTCGCCACACACTCGCTAGGCACCACGATATCTTTGTTGATATCATTTTCGTTGAAATATGTGCGAAGCGCAAGGGCAAATTGCAAAACGCAAATATCCGTGCAGCACCCCGTAATCACAAATCTATCAAATTCGCTCAAAATAGCCTTATCAAGGGCGTAAAAGCCGTTTGTCGAGCGTTTTTTGGTAGTGTTTTGGGGGGTGGCAAATTCGGCAAGTTCATCGATTATTTCGGCCTCTGGCGAGCCCTCGATACAGTGCGCTGGATAGCGTTTCATCTCCAAATCCCGCTCACCGTGCGCGTCGCAGATGAAATGCACGCCTGCGCTTCTGCGGATTTGCGAAGCGATTGCGGGTGCGATTTTAGCGATGTTTGGATCCGCCATTGCGCCAAATTTCGCAAAACCATTTACCATATCGATTACAAAAACTAAATCCTTCATAAAATCTCCTTTAAAATCTCTTTTCGCTCATCTTTTAAAATATCCATTTGCGCCCGAACTAGCGAAATTTGGGCTAGATTAATACCGCAAATTTTACTTTCTTGTCCCACTCCAAGCTCGCACAAAATCTCTCCCTCAGGGCTAATCACGCACGAATGCCCGCCAGAGGCGCTATTTAGGGCTACCAAAAAACACTGCGCCTCAATCGCCCTAGCCCGAGAAAGAGTGCGGAAATGCTCTATGCGAGAGTGCGGAAACTGCGCGATGACAAAAATAATTTGCGCGCCATTTTTGGCAAGGTAGCGGAAAATTTCGCCAAATCGCAAATCATAGCAAATCGCAAGTCCGATTTTTAGGGACTTTTCGCCCTGCGAAATTTCACAAAGCCCAAATTTATCGCCAGCGCGGACAAATTTATTTTCACCTGAATTTGAAAAAAGAAAAATTTTATCGTAATGATAAATTTCACGCCCATTTTGATACACCAAGGCGCGGTTGTAAATTTCGCCATTTTCGTTCAGTGCTAGCCCAGCGATTGCGACTTTTTGCGCTGAAATTTCGCGTAAAAATTCGCGCGCTTTTTCGTTTTGCTCTGACGAAATTTCGCTAAAAATTTCAGGCGCAAATCCGCTTAAAAATGTCTCAGGAAGCACGATAATATCGCAATCCCTCGCCTGCGAAGCCAAATTTCGCGCATTGGATAAATTTTGCTTGTATTTTAAAATTTCGCTTTTAATCTGCGCTAGTGCGATTTTCACTTTTTTACCCCTCTTATTTTTCCAGCCCTCTCATAGCGTTTGCGTGAGTGAGCGCAACCGCGATAGCATCGGTTATATCGAGCGGTTTGATCTCGCCTTTGAGCCCTAGTATTCGCTTGACCATGAAGGCGACCTGCTCTTTTGCGGCCTTTGCCTTGCCGGTTACGGATTTTTTTATTTGAAGTGGCGTGTATTCGGCGAAGTTGCCATAAACTTGCAAAATTTTTAGCCCCAAAGCCCCGCGAAACTGCGCTAGTTTTAGCACGGATTGGGGATTGTAGGCGTAAAACATACTCTCGATTGCGACCTCGTCGATTTTGTGTTGCGAAAATATAAGATCAATCGCCTCTGCCATTTGCGTCATCTGAAACTGCACATTTTCGGCCTTCATTTTCACTAAACCTGCTTCGACGAGCGAAATTTTATTCATATTTTTTTCTAAAATCGCATAGCCTAAATTTCTAGTCCCCGGATCAATTCCTAAAATTTTCATCACAATCTTTCACTTTAATTCACGCCTTATTCACTTGTGAATTACTTTATAAATTTAACACAAATTTAGCGAAATTTTGCTAAAATTAAGGATTAAACAAAGGAAAATTTATGGCAGAAACTCAACCACAAGAAATTTTATTAAGTTTAGCGGGCGAAATTCCACCGCTTGATTACGAAAGATATATCAAAAATTTAAAATTTAATGAAAAGAACTCTACCTCTGAATTCTTTGTTTATCACGCAAATAACGAGCTTGTGGCTAGATACATACAGACTAAATACGCTGAGAGGATCAAAAATGCGCTAGTTAAAAAATTTGGCGTTAGCAATATCACGGTCAAAATCACTTCAAAAGCCAAAATTTCTCCAAAAGAAATTTCAAAAATGATTCCGCAAGACAAGCCAAAAAGCACGATTGTCAATGATAATTACACATTTGAAAATTTCATCGTGGCTGATTCGAACAAACTCGCATTTTCTAGCGCAGTCAGTGCCGCCAAAAACCCCGGAAACAAAATGTATAATCCGCTGTTTTTATACGGACCTAGCGGGCTTGGCAAGACCCATTTGCTCCAATCAATCGCAAATCACTGTATCAAAAAAAATCTAAGCGTCATTTGCGTAACCAGCGAGCAGTTTGTAAATGAATTTATCTCAAATTTGGAAAATCAAACAATGGATAAATTCAAGCACAAATACCGCAACTGCGATATTTTGCTAATCGATGATATTCAGTTTTTGGTAGGCAAAAGCTCGACGATTGAGGAGTTTTTCTTCACTTTCAACGAACTAAGAGAAAAAAAATGCCAAATCGTCCTAACCAGCGATATCGCGCCAAAATACCTAAAAGGCTTTGAGGAACGCATGATTTCAAGATTTAGCGACGGGCTAATCGCTGATATCATGCCGCCAGAATTAGAGACCAAAATCGCAATCATCAAGCGCAAAAGCGAAGAAAATAATTTTTATGTCCCAAACGATGTCATACAATACATCGCCGCGAATATGGGCGATAATATCCGCGAAATCGAGGGCGCACTAAACAAACTAAACGCATTTTCATCGCTTGTAAATGCCAAAATAGATTTAGCATTTGCCAAAACCACGCTTCAAGATCAGATCAAAGAACACTACCAAAATGTCGATTTGGAGCAGATTATAAGCGTGATTTCAAAAGAACTAAATATCAAACCAAGCGAGCTAAAAAGCAAAACAAGGGCCAAAAATGTCATCGAAGCGCGCCAAATTTGTATATATTTAGCCAAAATTTTAACCAAAAATTCAATGCCAAAAATCGCGTCGTATTTCAATCTCAAAGATCACAGCGCGATTAGCAAAAATATCAAAAAAATCAACGAAACGATTGATAAAGATGAATTTTTTAAAATCAAAATCGAAGAGTTAAAAAACAAAATAACCCAAAAGGAAAATAATGAAAAAATATGAAATAAAATCAAAATTTGTGAATAATGGTGAATAAAATGACAAATTTAATTCACAAAGCAAATTTCGCTAAATTCAGCATTTGCGCGGGGTATTCACTAAATCCCACACTCTACTATAACAAAAACAAAAATTTAAAATTTAAAGGACAGCTATGAAAGTCATAATTGCAAAAAAGGTTTTAGAAGACATTGTTTCAAACACCAATCCTTACCTTGACAAAAAGGATTTAAGCTCGATTACTTCTCATATTTTAATCAGAGCTAGAAACGGCGAACTTAGTATCAAGGCCACAGATCACGAAATCGGCCTTAGCTATGTTTTGCCTTATGCTATGATTGAAGAAGAGGGCGAAGCCACAGCCAATGGCTCAAAGCTTCTTAGCGTAATCAAAGGTTTAGGCGACGAAAATGTTACATTAGAGACAATGAACGGAGCGCTTTTTGTAAAACAAAAAAAGTTAAAATACAAACTCCCTATGTTTGACTCAAAAGATTTCCCAAATTTCCCTACTATCGAGGGCAAAAACAGCTTCAATGTAAATGCTTTGGTGCTTGGCAGAAGTCTTAAAAAAATATACTCTTCAATCGATACAAACAACCCAAAATACGAGCTAAACGGAGCTTTGATTGATGTAAAAGACGGATATTTAAATTTAGTCGGAACCGATACTAAACGCCTTAGTGTCTTTGTGCTAAATACAAATATGGGCGAATTTGCCAAAAAAGATACTCAAATTTTAATCCCTAAAAAGGCAATTGGCGAAATTCAAAAGCTATTTTCAGATAAAATCGAAATTTATTATGACGAAAATGTCCTTTTAGCAGTGAGCGAAAATTTCGAATTTTTCACAAAACTAATCAACGGAAAATTCCCAAATTATGAGCGCGTAATCCCAACTGAGACAAATTTTAAAGTAATTTTGCCACGAGATAAATTTGTCGGTGGCGTAAAAGCAATCAACGCAATGTGCGAGGAAATGAAGGTTACGATTAAGCCTGATGGCATTATTTTTGAGAGCATTAACGAGGATAATTCTGAGGCAAAAGCCGAAATCGAGGCAAATATCGCAGTTTCATCAAATTTGATTTTTGGCGTTAAAAACAGATTTTTACTTGATTTTCTAAACAGCGTCGAGGACGATATGTTTGAGTTAGATTTTAACAACTCAGAAACAGCATTTGTGCTAAGCTCAGGCGAGCTAAAAACGGTCGTAATGCCGATTAATAAAATTTAAGAAATTTAAGGGAAAATTTAATGGAACAACAAAATTACGGTGCAGGAAATATTAAAGTTTTAAAAGGTCTTGAAGCGGTTAGAAAACGCCCAGGAATGTATATCGGCGATACAAATATCGGAGGACTACACCACATGATTTATGAGGTTGTGGATAACTCTATCGATGAGGCTATGGCTGGGTATTGCGATACTATCGATGTAGAAATCACGCGCGAGGGCAGCTGTATCGTTACAGACAACGGCCGTGGAATCCCAGTAGATATGCACCCCACAGAGCACTTACCAGCAGCGACTGTGGTTTTGACCGTTTTGCACGCTGGTGGTAAATTTGACAAAGACACTTACAAGGTATCAGGCGGACTTCACGGCGTGGGTGTTAGCGTCGTAAATGCGCTCTCATCAAAGCTAGTTTTGACAATCAAACGCCAAGGCAATGTTTATCGTCAAGAATTTGCAAAAGGTAAGCCAACTACCGATTTAGAAATCATAAAATCAACAAATCGCACTGGAACGACTGTGGAATTTTGGCCAGATGGCGAAATTTTTGAAATTTTAGAATTTAATGCCGATACTTTGTCAAAAAGATTTAGAGAATTAGCATATTTAAATCCAAAAATTACCATAAATTTTAAAGACCAAAGAGACGGCAGAAATGAGAGCTTTCATTTCGAGGGCGGATTAGAGAGCTTCGTAACTGATATGAACAAAGCCTCACCCGTTAGCAAGGCAGTTTCATTTAGCGATAGCGTCGAAGATGTCGCTGTGGATATCGCGCTAATGTATAATTCAACCTACGATGAAAAATTATTAAGTTTTGTTAATAATATCAAAACCCCAGACGGCGGAACGCACGAAGCTGGATTTAGAGCGGGACTAACTCGCGCTATCACAAACTATATCGCAGCAAACGCAGCCGCACGCGAAAAAGACACCAAAATCACCGGCGATGATGTCAGAGAAGGTCTAATCGCAGTCGTAAGCGTCAAAGTGCCTGAACCGCAATTCGAGGGGCAAACTAAGGGCAAACTTGGTTCGAGCTATGTCAAACCAATCGTGCAAAAAATGACCTTTGAGGTGCTTTGCAAATATTTCGAAGAAAATCCAAACGAAGCACGAGCGATTATGGAAAAGGCTCTTTTAGCGGCCCGTGGTCGCGAAGCTGCGAAAAAAGCGCGCGATTTAACGAGAAAAAAAGATAATATCAACTCAGTCGGCACACTTCCAGGAAAACTCGCTGATTGCACCAGCAAAGATGCTAGTATGAGTGAAATTTTCCTTGTCGAGGGCGATAGTGCGGGCGGATCTGCCAAAGGTGGTAGAGATAGGGAATTTCAAGCGATTTTGCCTTTGCGCGGTAAAATTTTAAATGTCGAAAAAGCGCGCTTGGATAAAATTTTGCAATCCGAAGAGATCAAAAACATGATAACCGCCTTTGGTTGTGGCGTGGGCGAGGAATTTAATGCAGAAAAACTTCGCTATCACAAAATCATCATTATGACAGATGCCGATGTCGATGGTAGCCATATCCAGACCCTGCTTTTGACATTTTTCTTCCGCTATTTGCGTCCGATTATCGAAAACGGCTATGTTTATATCGCTCAACCGCCACTTTTCAAATACAAAAAGGGCAAAAAAGAAATTTATCTAAAAGATGAGCGCGCACTGAGTGAATTTTTGATCGAAACTGGTATCGATATGGGCGAATTCGAAGGAATTGGCAACCAAGATTTAATCGATTTTCTAAAAATCGTTTCAAACTACCGCTCACTTTTAAACGAGCTTAAAAAGCGTTTTAGCGTCATTTCCGCGATTAGATATCTAATCGAAAACGACGAAGCGCGCTCTATGGAATATTCTGCGCTTTTTGAAGTGATTAAAACGCGCTTAGAGAGTGAGGGATTTAATATTTTAAATTCAAATGTCAGCGAGAGTGAAATTCGTATCTATGTCCAAACTCCAAATGGTTTGGAGCAGCTAAACATCAACGAAGCCTTGCTTACAAATCATATTTTTGCCGAAGCGATCCGCGTGTATGGGCTAATCAAAGAGCGTGAGGTCGATTTTGGCAAGGATTATATCGAGGTTTTGGACGAGATAGAGCGAAATTCGAAAAAAGGTGCGTATATTCAACGCTACAAAGGTCTTGGCGAGATGAACCCAGATCAGCTTAGAGAAACCACGATGAGCAAGGAAAATCGTCGTTTGCTTCGCGTGGGCATAGCTGATGCGCAAAGCGCTAGCGATACATTTAACCTTTTTATGGGTGATGAAGTGGAGCCTAGGCGAAACTATATCCAAGACCACGCAAAAGATGTTAAGAATTTGGACATTTAATGGGTAAATTTATCGAAAACGAAGTAATTTTAGTCTCAGAGCAAAAAGAGCGCGAAACCAGATTTATAACGGCACTTAAAATTTCAGTGCCTTTTACACTCCTGCTTATCGCTTTTGGATATACGATGTTCAAAAACGGTGAGTTTAATAGCGATGATGTGATACTTTTTTCGCTACTTTTGATTTGCTATGTGTATTATGTAATTTATCAAATTTACTTTGGTTTTAAAAAGACGCTAATCGATCCAGTCAGCCATGTATTCGTGCGCGATGAGATCGAGCGAATTTTAAAAAAGCAGATGAAAAAAAACAAAATCAATCATGTGGTTTTGCTTCGTATCAAAAATATCGCCGATATCAACGATAGATATGGTTATCAAAATGGCGATGATATTTTGTATAATTTTTGCAAAGAATTTGCGAAATTTATGTCAAATCAGGGCTTTAAAAATTTGCACATTGGGCGTTTTATCAACGGCCACTTTATCTTTGGGCTTAATGGCAAAATGGCGAATTTAACGCACATTTTGAAGATGTTCGAGCATAAAATTTCAAATCAAAGCATAAACAATATCGAGATTAAAACCGAATTTGAAATCATGCCTACTTCGTATGACAAAAATCTCAGCAATATCACAAACGCACTATTTTTTAAGATAAATCGCAAAGAGGTCGAAGAGGAAAAATCCAGCGAAAATATTGATCTAAATAAAATTTTGCTAGATGATTTTAACAAAGATGTTGTTGATGCGATTGACAATGAGAGTTTTAGCTTTAAATTTCAATATGTCGCCGATAAAAATGGCGTCAAATCGCATATAAACTTAATCCCAAAACTCGATCTCAGAACCGGCGATAAGGTTACAAAAAGCCGAATTATCGATATTTTGCACTTTAATAATTACGATATCAAATACGATATTGCGATGATTAAGCAAATTTCGCGCATTATCTATTTTAAGGATATCGAGCATAAAATTTTTATCGAAATCATGCCTCAGACACTGCGAAATGCCGAGTTTCGCAACGAAATTTTAAAGCTAATTGACAATAATCTAATCGATCCAAGCAAGATTGTTTTGGAGTTTAACGAGGAAGAAATTTACTCCGAAACAAAGCGATTTGCCGAAATTTTGCTTAAATTTAAAGAGCTTGGATTTAGCTTTGGACTTAGCCAGTTTGGCGGTGCGAACGCGAGTTTCGAGTATTTTAAATTTTTCGATATTGATTTTGTGATTTATGATATCGAGTATAATAAAAATTTAGGCAACGAAAAAATAAAAAATGTTTTTATGAAACTAAACGAAATGTGCCATAAATCGGGCATTAAAAGCATTATTCGCTTTGTAGATAAGCCGAAATTCCAAGACGAACTCTACGAGCTTGGGGTCGATTTCGTGCAGGGTTTTTGCGTAGGCAAACCAGAAGATATTATAAATTTAAGGAAATAAAATGCGTTATGGCGAAAAAGAGATAAAAGAATTTGACATAGAAAAAATGGAAATTTGGCCAAATAAACACGAAAATGATTATTTGATCAAAATCACGCTTCCAGAGTTTTGTTGCCGCTGTCCGCGCTCAGGATACCCTGACTTTGCGACGATATATTTAGAATACATACCGAATAAATTTGTCGTAGAGCTCAAAGCAATCAAACTCTACATTAACTCATTTATGGATCGCTACATCTCCCACGAGGACAGCGCGAACGAAATTTACGCTACCTTGCAAGAAAAATTGCAACCAAAATACCTAAAAATCGTGGCTGACTTTAACCCGCGCGGAAATGTGCATACCGTGATTGAAATAAATTCGGATAAAATTTACAAATGATAAGTTCAAATTTAGTAGAAAAAATCTTTAAAAGTGCGAGTATTTCGCGCTGGAACGACTACCCAAAAATGGTAAATTTAGTCGAGCTTGACAAACAAGCGCACAAATTTATCATTGCCTATTTTATCGCTAGTTTTGAGCGCGATATAGATATGAGCTATGTCATCGAGGCTGGGATTTTTGATTTTCTCTCACGCATCGTAGTAACTGATATCCGCCCAGATGTCTTTCACCAAATTCAAAAAAGTAAAAAAGATCAAATTAACAAATGGGTTCTCTCACAGCTTGAAAACGACCTTTCTAGCGTGCAAGATGGCGAATTTTTAAAACGATTTATAGCCTATCAAAACGGCTACTCGCACGAAAAAGAAAAGCTCATTTTAAAGGCGGCAAGTTATCTGGCTACGAGGTGGGAATTTAATATCGTTTATCAAACTAGCCAGTTTTTAAACGATATCGAAGAGCTTAAATTTAAGGTCGAAGAGGAATTAGAGGATTATTACGAGCTAATTGGCGTGCGAAAAATCGTAATGAATAAAAAACTAGCCCGAATTGTAGATCTTAGCGGCAGGTTAAGGTTTCAAAAGCGCTGGGCGCAAACCCCACGCATACCTGAGACTAGCGTGCTAGGCCACATGCTAATCGTGGCGATTTTAAGCTATTTTTACTCGCTAAAAGTAGGCGCGTGCAAGAATAGAATTTTTTATAATTTTTATTGCGCGCTTTTTCACGATCTACCTGAAAGCCTTACCCGCGATATCATCAGCCCCGTAAAATACGGCGTGGCTGGGCTTAGCGACATCATCAGCGAATACGAAATGCGTCTAATAGATGATAAAATTTTGCCCTTTGTGCCGGAGCATATCAGAGATGAGTTTAGCTATATTTTGGGTATTAGAAACGACGGCGAGAAATTTATAAAAGATGAGTTTGAAAACAGAATTTACGAGCTTGGCGGTAAGCCAAATTTCGCAGACGGCTCGCTTGGTGCGTATAACGAGGATAAATTTCGCGCAATTGATGGCAGGGCGCTTAAATTTTGCGATAAACTAGCCGCGTTTTTCGAGGCTGGAATTTCGATAAGCTATGGCGTCAAAAGCAAAGAATTAGTCAGCGGATATAACTCAATGCTCGAAAATTTTAAGAGAAATAAAAGTATAGAAGGCGTCGATTTTCACAGCGTTTGTGATGATTTCATCGAAAATTTTGGATTGGATAGGGTTGAGTTTTAAAACCCCTTCCCAGATGACTGCGGCACACGATAGGTAAAAGTGCTCTGCTGTGTTCCCACCCTGAAGCGGTGTTTTTAAAAACCGTTGCACAGGTCTAAGAAAGGGCGAACTGGATTATATTTAAAAGTTTCTTAAAATAAGGTTATAAATGAATTTAAAAGATTATATTTTTTCGGTTTTTCGTGAAATTTCGATTTCTCACCACCGCTCTATCGAATTTAGAGCGAAAATTTTCGCTGCAATGTTGCTTGCTAAAAAAAAGCAAACCGATGAGGATTACGAAAATCTGCGCGAAATCGCAAGCGAAATTTACAGCGACGATTCGCGCAGAGTGGGGGTTTTGGTATCGATTGTGAGCGAATATATCCAAAAGGCCCACACCTACAAAAGTCTAAATTTAGACTCACTTTTAGTAGAAATCGACAAAGAGATAAAAAATGCGCCTCGCTATGTCAAAAAGATCGATTTCTCGCACCTTAGACGCCTCATTAGCGATGATGAAAACGACGCTTTAATCCAGCAAAGAGTGTATGAGTTTTTGGTAAATGAGGTCAAAGAGTATTCTTAGAATTTAAGAATTTTTAGTGTATAATCATCAGTTTTTAAACATAAAATTTTGGAGTAAAATTTGGAAAATATTAGAAATATCGCAGTTATCGCCCATGTCGATCACGGAAAAACCACTATCGTAGATGAACTTTTGAAACAATCAGGCACATTTAGCGAGCACCAAGAGGTCGGCGAGCGCGTAATGGACAGCAACGATATCGAAAAAGAGCGTGGAATCACGATTTTATCGAAAAACACAGCTATTCGCTACGGCGATACGAAGATCAATATCATCGACACCCCAGGCCACGCGGATTTCGGTGGCGAGGTCGAGCGCGTGCTAAAAATGGTCGATGGTGTTTTATTGCTCGTCGATGCACAAGAAGGCGTAATGCCACAAACCAAATTTGTCGTTAAAAAAGCCCTATCTTTGGGACTTCGCCCAATTGTCGTGGTAAATAAAATCGACAAACCAGCCGCAGATCCAGATCGTGTGGTAAATGAGATTTTTGACCTTTTTGTCGCACTTGATGCCAACGACGAACAGCTCGAATTCCCAGTCGTGTATGCTGCGGCAAAAAACGGCTATGCTAAACACAATCTAAGCGATGAAAATGTCGATATGAAGCCACTTTTTGAGACGATTTTATCTCATGTGCCAAGCCCAAGCGGTAGCGATGAAAACTCTTTGCAACTTCAAGTCTTCACCCTTGATTACGACAACTATGTCGGTAAAATCGGAATTGCTAGAATTTTCAATGGTAGAATTTCAAAAAATCAAAGCGTAATGCTTGCCAAAGCTGATGGCACAAAGGTAACTGGTAGAATTTCGAAGCTTATCGGATTTAACGGCTTGGAGCGTATTGATATCGACAACGCCGGCACTGGCGACATCGTCGCTATCGCTGGATTTGACGCGCTTGATGTAGGCGATAGCGTGGTAGATCCCGCAAACCCTATGCCACTAGATGCGCTTCATATCGAAGAGCCAACTCTAAGCGTAATTTTTAGCGTAAATGACGGCCCACTGGCTGGAACCGAGGGCAAATTTGTAACTTCAAACAAAATCGATGAACGCTTAGCGGCGGAGATGAAAACAAATATCGCTATGCGATATGAAAATGTCGGCGAGGGTAAATTTAAGGTTAGCGGTCGTGGTGAGCTTCAAATCACGATTTTGGCTGAAAACATGCGCCGTGAGGGATTTGAGTTTTGTTTAGGTCGCCCAGAGGTTATCATCAAAGAAATCGACGGCGTAAAATGCGAGCCGTTCGAGCACCTAGTAATCGACGCTCCTGATGATTGCACAGGCACAGTTATCGAAAAACTCGGTCGCAAAAAAGCCGAAATGAAGGTGATGAACCCCACAGGCGATGGCCAAACTAGAATCGAGTTTGAAATCCCTGCTCGTGGCTTAATCGGATTTAGAAGCCAGTTTTTGACCGATACTCGTGGCGAGGGCGTTATGAATCACAGCTTTTTAGAGTTTAGGCCGTTTTCAGGGGCAGTTGAAAAACGCCAAAACGGCGCGCTAACTAGCATGGAAAATGGCGTCGCGCTGGGATATAGCCTATGGAATCTCCAAGATCGTGGCGTGCTATTTATCGCTCCACAAGCCAAGGTTTATGTCGGTATGATTATCGGCGAACACAGCCGTCCAAACGACCTAGATGTCAATCCAATCAAAGGCAAAAACCTAACAAATGTCCGCGCTAGCGGTAGTGATGACGCGATCAAACTAGTTCCGCCAAGAAGCCTAAATTTGGAGCGTGCATTAGAGTGGATCGAAGAAGACGAGCTAGTCGAGGTTACTCCGATAAATATCCGCGTGCGCAAACGCTACCTAGACCCGACCACGCGCAGACGCATGTCGAAAACTAATTCGTAAAATTACTAAATTTCAGAAGTTTTGCTTAGTAGCAAAACTTCTTTTTTATCCTAAGAAATCAATTATTTTTAACTAAATTTCGCTAGAATTTGTGGATTTAAAAAATAAAAGGCAAAATATGCAATACAAACATTTTAAAGAAAAGTTAAATAGTAGAATTTTTCTTAATAATGATGACTTGAATTTAGAAATTTTAACAACTGTTATAAATAGCCCTGAACGCTATATTGGGCTTTTTCGCGTAACAAATGCAAAAACAAAACTAATCCAAAATTTAACTCAAAGCCACGAGATTAAATTTGGCGATTTTATAGAAGATATTTTGACTGAATATATTGCTGAAATGGGCTATGAAAATTTGGATAAAAATATCGGTTTTGATGAAAAAGGCGATAGACTTAATAGCGACCAAATTTTCAAAGATAAATCAAATTTTATTTACTTAATCGAACAAAAAATCAGAGATGACCACGATAGCACTAAAAAACGGGGTCAATATGCAAATTTTATCAAAAAAATTCGCACCATAAAAGAAAAATATCCAAACCATAAAATTATCGCTTCAATGTGGTTTAGCGATAGTTGGCTTAGAAAAAATCGCAAATATTATTTAGAACAAATCGCAAATAATACCGATGATTTGGTTAAGCTTCACATATTTTACGGCGATGAAATTTTTATAAATTTATTTAATCGCATAGATATTTGGGGCGAACTAATTTCTCATTTAAGACAAAATAAATCCGAGCGTTGTAAAGATATTTTAAGTGTGCCCGATTTTGATACAAGCACGGAAATCAAAAACGCCCTAATAAAATTAAAACGAGAAAATCCGAAACTTATCAAAAAGCTTTTGTCAGATAATCCAAAATTTGTAGAACTTAGAAAAGAGCTTTTTCCGACAGGTGCAAATTTAAAGGCGATTTTATGAACGAAATTATAAAAGGCGATTGCATAGAAAATTTAGCAAAAATGGCTGATAATAGCGTTGATTTGATTTTTGCAGACCCGCCGTATTTTATGCGAACGGACGGGGTTTTAAATCGTCCAAACGGAAGCGAATTTGACGGCTGTGATGATGAGTGGGATAAATTTGATTCAAACTATGATTACGCCGAATTTACAAAATCGTGGCTAAAAGAGTGCAAAAGAGTGCTTAAAAAAGACGGCTCGATTTGGGTTATCGGCGGTATGCAGTGCATTTATACTATCGGCGGGATTATGCAAGAGCTTGGATTTTGGTTGATAAACGATGTTATTTGGCATAAAACAAATCCAACGCCAAATTTTATGGGGACACGCTTAAATAACTCACACGAAACGCTCATTTGGGCGTGTAAATCAAAAAAAAGCAAATTTACATTTAACTATAAAACCGCAAAAGAGCTAAATAACGAAAATATAGAGCCAAATTTATTTGCTAGGGGCGATAGAAAACAGCTTGGAAGCGTTTGGAAAATGCCTGTTTGTGCAGGAAATGAAAGATTGAAAGATGAAAACGGCGAAAAACTTCATACCACGCAAAAACCTGAAAATTTGTTATATCGCATAATTGCAATTAGCTCAAAGCTTGGCGATTTGGTGCTTGACCCATTTGGCGGGACGATGACAACGGCTGCAATGGCAAAAAAACTTGGGCGAAATTTCATTATGATAGAGCAAAATGAAAAATATATCGAATTTGGTAAAAAACGGCTTGAAAAAGTTGAATTTGAAAATAGCGATATTGCAAAGGCAAAATTTGATGAAAAACCTAAAAAAGTCAGTATGGACGAGATGATAAAGGCTAAATTTTTTATAAAAAATGAAAAATTTTACCTAAAAAATAGCGATAAATTTGCTATTTTACAAAGCAACGGAAAACTCGAATTTAACGGCGAAATTTACGATATGCACAGCTTAGCCGCAAAAATCAAAAATGCAAAAGCAAATAGACTAAACGGCTTTGATTATTGGTTTGTGAAGCGAAATGAAAATTTGGTCGGAATTAAAGAAATTAGGGAAAATTTTAGAAATATAAATTCTTTATAGTGAGTGGTTTTGAAAATCCAAAATTTATTTTAGAATTTTGTAATCTTGCAAAAGGATTTTTATGAAATTAGTTTGTTTTGACTTCGACGGGACGATTACCAGAGACGATTCGTTGCTCGAATTTATCGCCTATGTCGTGGGATTTAAGAAATTTTTACGCGGGATTTTTAGGCTTAGCCCTATTTTGCTGGGCTACAAGCTTGGGCTGTGTTCGAATAATTTCACTAGAAGGCGCCTTATGGTGCATTTTTTCGGCGGTATGAGCGTGGATAAATTCGCCAAAATTTGCAAAAAATACTCCACCACGCACATTGAAGATATTATCAAATTTGAAGCCATGTCAAAAATCAAAGAATACATCGCAAATGGCGATAAGGTCGTCATCGTAACGGCCTCCTTGGAGGATTGGCTAGCCCCTTGGTGCAAAGAAAATGGGCTAGAACTTCTTGGCACAAAAATTGAGAAAAAAGGTGGCGTAATCACCGGCGAAATCGACGGGCTTAATTGCTACGGGGCGCAAAAGGTGGCGCGCATAAAAGAAGCTTATGATTTGAGCGAATTTGAAAAAATCATCGCTTATGGCGATAGCAGGGGCGATAAAGAGATGCTAGAATTCGCCGATGAAGCGCATTTTAGGGCGTTTGAGTGAAATTTTGCTAGTGCAAATTTGGGATACTGCGTCGAAAATCTAATAAAGGAGAAAAAATGAAAAAAATTTTAATACCAAGCCTTGTGGCTATGGGTTTTGTGTGTGGGTATGCGGATGAACAGCCAAGAAGCTATGAATACTTCGCGGCAAACTTGCAAATCGCTAAGGCAAGGGTGCAAGAGTGCGCGAAAACGGGCTCTGTGGCTTATATAGACGCGGTCGAGTGCAATAATGCTAGCAACGCCGTAAGCGAGGCGAACGAAAAAATAATGGCAAAGCTTCCGCGCGAAAGAGTAGAAATTTTAAATGGTTTAAGAAGGATTTCGGTCTTGCTTGATGATTTTTACGCATACCACACTGCTATGGGAAAATTTGAAAACCAAGCTGAGCAAATGACAAATATCCCAAACCCTATCGCCGTAGCTGGTAAAAACTGCGCCAAATACGCTACCATTGGCTCCCACGAAGTAGAAATCGCAATAGACAAAAATGACGAAATTTGCAAAGGGCTTGCTAGCGAATTTGAGAAAAATTTCGGGCAAAATAGTGCGTTTTCGCGCAAAGAAAATAGCGAAAAAAGCGATATTTGGACATTTGATGTCACGAAAAAATCTAGTAATTTTTACTATATTTTCTTAAACGCTGTGGAGTAACTTAGAAAAATTTCGCTTCGCAAACCTAGATACTGGCGCGGGAATTTTGAATTTGGCGATTGCTTTGAATTTTGCAAAGCAAAATTCTCGCAATGACACTAAAAAGCAAAATTTAAAAATTCCGCGCCAAATTTCAAATTTAAAATTCCAAATTTCATGCTTTCGTAATTGCAATTTTGACAAGTTGCGAAAATTTCACACCTTTAAGTCCGCCGATTTTGGCGCTAAATTTTTCGATTTCGCCCATTTTGCCACGCACATTTATGGTCTCTAAGCAGTTATCGTGATCGACATGGATATGGTTCGTGCAGACAACATCGATTTTAGCGTGGTGTTCGAGTTCGATTAGGTTTTCGAGCAGGTCGCTTTGGTGGTGCGAATACGCTATACAAATCACGCCAAGCCCCTCGCTGTCGCTGTTTTCCTCGCTCCATTTATCGCTGACGATTTTTTCGCGGATTAGGTCCCTGATATACTCGCTCCTGCTAGGATAGCCCCTACTCTGCACGCGCGAGTTTAGCTCGTCAAAGAGCTCCTCTGGCAGTGAAACGCTAAATCTGATTACATTGTCCATTTTCGCCCTTTTAATTTTCTTTTTTCTTGACCCTAAGTGAGGCTATCGAGGTGCCGTCCATCGCAAGCACGGTGTAATCGCAGTTTTCGTCGCTTATCTCATCGCCATTTTCTGGCAAACGACCAAAGAGATTAAAGACATATCCGCCAATCGTGAGCTGCTCGGTCTCATCGTCAAAGGCGATTTCCATTATCTCCTCGACATTTTCGATCTCGAAGCGACCTTTAAATTCGTAAGTATTATCGTCAATGCGGGTGAAATTTTGCTCTATATCGTCGTATTCGTCCTCGATCTCGCCAAAAATTTCCTCGATTATGTCCTCCATGGTCAAAAACCCAGCCGTTCCGCCGTATTCGTCGATGACAAGGGCGGCGAAAATGCGCTCTTTATTCATCATTGATAAAATTTTGGTTATCGGGGAGTTTTCTGGCACGATGATGAGTTTGCGCACGATTTTATCGAAATTTTTCTCGCCGTTTTGTTGCATGATATCGCGGATATGAATCAGTCCTAACACCGTGTCTTTGCCTCCGTCGATGTATGGGAAGCGGGTAAATTTCGACTCCAAAACTACGCGATAATTATCTTCGTAGCTTTCGTTTTTATCTAGGCAGACCATATCCTTGCGCGGAGTCATAATCTCCTTTGCCACAGTATCGCCAAAATCCACGGCGTTTTTGATGATTTCGGTCTCCACGCTATCTAGCACACCGCCTTTTAGGCTTTCGCTAGCGATGATTTTGATCTCTTCTTCGGAGTGGGCGACCTCGCTATCCTTGACCGCGCGGATTCCAAAGAGCCTAACCACGCTTGATGCGACGAAATCAAACGCCTTAATCGCAGGCAGACACAAAACCCAAAAACAATAAAGCGGTCTAGCTATCCAAAGCACGATTTTTTCGGATTTTGCGATTGCGATAAGTTTTGGGGCCTGCTCGCCTAGGACGATATGCAGTGTCGTAATGATACTAAACGCGATGATCACAGCTACGGTATGCACGCTAGCCTCGCCTAAATTTAGGCTAGCAAGTGGCTTGCGGATTAGGCTAGCTACGGCTGGCTCGCCTATCCAACCAAGGGCGAGGGAAGCCAGCGTAATGCCGATTTGGCAGGCGCTTAGGTAGGTATCGATTGAATTTGTCATTTTTAGAGCGAGTGAGGCGTTTGCGACCTTGTCTTTGACGAATTCTTCGAGTTTTGAGCGTCGAACTTTAACAAGGGCAAATTCAGATAAAACAAAAAAAGCATTTAAAAAAATTAAAACAAAAGCGAGAAGTAACATAAAGACCGAACGATCCGTGTCCAAAATTTAATCCTTTGAATTTAAAATAAAATGCAGATTATAGCAAAATTAAACTAATTTTCACAAATTTTTTTAAATTTTAAAAGTGCGGAATTTTGAAATTTAGCTGGTGCGAAATTTCACAAATTTCGCACCGATGAAGCTTACGAAGCTATTTTTTACCTTTTTTAGCTTGTTCGTATAGTGGCATGACGACCGGGATTGTTTTTTCTAGGTTTTTGATACGGGTTTCATCGCCTGGGTGAGTTGAGAAAAACTCAGGCGTTTTGCTGCCACTTTCTAGTTTCGCCATTTTGCGCCATACATTTGGGGCTTCGTTTGGATTGTATCCAGCGCGCGCCATAAGCTCTAAGCCCATGATATCGGCCTCTGTTTCGTGCGAGCGAGAAAACGGCAGACTAAATCCATACTGACCCAAAATCGCTAATCCAGTCGCGCCCAAATCCCCTAGCCCAGCGGCCTGCGCGCCGATTGAAATGCCTAGGTTTTTTACAGACTCTGTGCTGGCTCGCTCTCGTGAGTGTTCGCGCAGTGCGTGAGCGATCTCGTGTCCTACGACAGCTGCTAACTCGCCATCAGTTAGGCTAAGCTTATTGATAATGCCTGTATAAACAGCAATGCGACCCCCTGGCATGCACCACGCATTTACGGTCGGATCTTCGATGACATTTACCTGCCAGTTCCAGTTGCGCGCATCTGGTCTGAAAACGCCCACTTGGTTAATCAATCTATTTGAGACTGTTTTTACTCTTTGGGTTTGTTTGGCGTTGGTGTTTAG
The DNA here is from genome assembly GCF_027737875.1 of Campylobacter sp. JMF_08 NE1. Classification (NCBI taxonomy): domain Bacteria; kingdom Pseudomonadati; phylum Campylobacterota; class Epsilonproteobacteria; order Campylobacterales; family Campylobacteraceae; genus Campylobacter; species Campylobacter sp. JMF_08 NE1. Next base: position 191,869 of record NZ_JAOVUC010000003.1, on the reverse strand, counting down.
CTTTTTTTGGCTTTTTGCTTGGCTGATTACTTGCGTGTATGAGCTTGCCGCAGCCTTGTCAAGCTCAGCTTCGCTGACTGTGAGTAGCTGGGTGCGATTTACCCCTACTGCCCCGCCTTGGGTCGTGCTAGCACAACCGCCCAAAAAAATCGTGGCGAAAATCGCCAAAATTAAGGAAAGTTTTTTCATCTTTTCTCCTTTGAAATTTGAAAATTTAAATTCGCCAAATTTTAGCCAAAATTTTTAAAATTTCATTATAATTGAGTAAAAAAGGAAAATTTATGAAAAAAAATCTACTAGTTTTTATCCTCGCTCTGCTCGTTGGTTTGGGCGTTGGTGTGTATATGATGGGTGGGACTAACACTCACGGGGACGGCGGAAATGGCGAATTTATCGCAGGCGAGCATTATTTGGTTTTGGATAAACCACTAAGTGTGGATAAGGGCAGTTTCGTGACGATTTCTAGCTATGCTTGTCCGTTTTGCTATAAATATTATCAAAATGTCCTGCCTGAAATTTTAGGCGAAATTCGTGCTACTTACGAGCCGTTTCACATGCACGCTATGGGCGAATTTGGCGTGAGTGTGAGTAAAATTTTGGCTGTGGCCAGAGTTTTGGATAAAAGAGAAAATATCGCCCCAAACTCGCCAAATTCGAAATTTAAGAAAATTTTATTTGCATATTTTGAGAGTTATCACGACAAAAAAGAGCGCCCGAGTGCCGATATGGACGAGATGAAATTTTTGCAAACAGGCTTTGAAGCAGGCGGGATCACGCGCGAAATTTACGAGAGCGAATTGCAAAATAGCGAAGTTTTGGAGCTGCTTGGGCTTTGGGACGAGGGCTATGATGTCGCACTTATTCAGGGCGTGCCAGCCTTCGTGGTGGGTGGTAAATACCTCATAAAAACCGAAAAAATCGCCTCCACTGCCGAATTTGCGAAATTAATTGATTATTTGGCGAGCAAAAATGAGTAGAGTGCTGTTTAAAATTTGCGCGTGGCAAAACAGCGCGAAGCCTTGGATTTATCTGATTTTTGTCTGCGCGCTTTTAATCATTATCGCGCACTATTTTTTCCAAGAATACCTATTTATGGCGCCTTGCGAGCAGTGTGTGTATATCAGACTGGCGTTTTTTGTGATATTTTTCGGAGCGATTTTAGGCACGATTTGCGGGGGAAATTTGCTACTTAAATTTTGCGCTTATGGCGTTTGCTTTGTGGGCGCATTGTATGGAATTGCCCGCTCAATCCACCTATACAAGGTGCATAGCGCGATTTTGGAAAAACTACCTTTTGGCGTGCATGGTTGCTCGTTTAAGCCAAATTTCCCGCTAAATTTGCCCCTTGATGAGTGGTTTGCTAGCTTTTTTAAGCCAACTGGCGATTGTGGCTTAGACGCTCCCATAGTCCCGCTAGGAACGAGCCTAGATTCTATTCAAAGCTTTTTTGTGGATTTGTATTCTAATGGTTGGTACTTAATCCCAGGCGCGAAATTTGGCACAATGGCTGAGTGCATGATTTTAGCCTTTGGCGTGATTTTAGCGGTTTTATTTGTGATGATGAGTGCGCAAATTTACGCTATGTTTTCAAAGAAAATTTAGGGCAAAATTTTAAAATTTTGATGATCTAATTTTTGGATTTTTTTATTTTTGATTAGCTTATTTACAGCCACGGAGACATTTTGGCGTGGGGCTCCGACGAAGCTTGCGATTTCGCTGACACCGCCATTTACATGCGCGACGCCCTCTTGTGAGATTTGGAGCAAAAATTTATAGGTGCGGGTTTCGACGCTATCGAAAACTAGCTCTTTTATCACATTTTTTTGCATTGTCATATTTTTCAAAAACGAGTTAAAAAGATAAATCGCAAAGTCTTGGTTGAACTCAAACAAATCAATCACGGTGGATAAATTTGCCTCTAAAATTTCAGCGTCTTTTGTGATTTCAAATGACGAAAAGGTATCGACTAGCACGAAAGAACCCGCCCCAAAGTAGCTTAGCACATACTCCCTGCCGCTTTCGTGGTAGGTATTTAGCTTGCCCTCGCCTTTTAGGATTATCATAAAAAGCTTTTTTTGAGCGTAAATCATCGAGCCTTTTTGATAGGAAATGCGTCTGAATTTATCCAAATCCTCTTTGCCGAAAAACGATAACTCCTCGCCCTCAAAAACCCCTGTCGTCCTAGTCCCCATAAAATGCCTTTTTATTTTTATTATCTCACAAAAAGGTTAAGTATCGATAATAAAAACTAAATTTGTCATAAAAATGACAAATTTTTATTTTTGTTTTTTATAAAATTTATCAAAATTTTATAAAGGAGAAAATTTGAAAATTCTAAATTTAGCTCTTTGCTTAGGTCTTTTAACCTGCGCCGCAAACGCCCTTAGCGTGGGCGATAGCGCGTATAGCGTAGCTGTTAAAAATATCAGCCTAAGCGCGGATTTAAGCGAAAGTGTCGGAAGATTAATGCCGACAAATGAGATCAAAATCATCGAAGCAGATGATAAAAAGGTCAAATTTAGCCTTGAAGGTTACCAAAGCGCAAAGGCGCAAAATATCATTTATTTTACCCCTAAGGCGAGAATTATCTCGGTTGCCTTTTCAAAACAGGCGAAATTCGACGCTGAGGTTTTGGAGAATTTAGGCGAATACAACAAGGTAAAAATCACAGCTTATACTTCGCCAGACGCGCTAGAAACGGATTTGAAAGCGATTTTTAGCACAGCGAAGAAAAACCACGAAGAAAACTGCGGCACCTGCCACCCGCTTCACAGAGGCGAAACTCAGGTCGCAAATAGATGGCCTGCGCTGATTAAATCAATGCAATCACGCACGCCATTAACCCAAGATGAAATTTGGGTTATCACTCAGTATTTACAAAAACATTCAAAAGACATTAATGTCGATTAAAGGAGAAAAGATGAAAAGACGAAGTTTCTTAAAAGGCAGCGTCGCTCTGGGTGCTGCTAGCGCAATTCCAAATTTTGCCCTTGGAGCAGAGGCAAATACCGCTTTGGTAAAAAACGGCGAAGTCATCACGGGAGCGCACTGGGGAATTTTAAAAGCTACCGTAAAAGACGGCAAAATCGTAAAATCACAAGCTTGGAAAAAAACTTCAAATGTGCCAAATCCTTTGCAAACAGCCATGGACGATTTGGTTTATAAAGCAAGAATCAAAGCCCCAATGGTTCGCAAAAGCTATCTTGAAAACCCAGATAGCCCAAAACCTGAGCTTCGTGGTAAGGACGAGTGGGTAGAAGTGCCTTATGAAGAGGCTATCAAACTTGTCGCAAAAGAGCTAAAAAAAACACGCGAACAAAAGGGTATGAATAGCATTTGTGCAGGAAGCTACGCTTGGCAAAGCTCAGGCGCACTTGGTATGGCAAGGACGCTTCTTCATAGATTTATGAATATGACAGGCGGTTTTGTGGGCGTTACGGGAGACTTTTCAACGGGAGCTGCGCAAGTGATTTTGCCACATGTCGTGGGATCTAGCCAAGTTTATGAGCAACAAACCGTTTGGCCTGTGGTTTTAGAAAATTCAAAAGTCGTCGTGCTTTGGGGTATGAATCCAATCGGCACTTTGCGTTTGTCATTTACGGTTTCTGATGAAGGCTCGTTTAAATATTTTGAAAAATTGCGTGATAGCGGTAAAGAAATCATCATCATCGATCCGCTAAAAACAATCACAACTAAATTTTTTGAAGGCAAAGCTACTCATATCAGACCTACTCCAAATACCGATGTCGCGATGATGTTAGCTATGGCAAATCACCTACTAAAATCAGGCAAATATGATAAAGAATTTTTAAGCACTTACACCGTTGGCTTTGATAAATTCGAGCAGTATCTACTAGGCAAAGAAGACGGCGTAGAAAAAACACCTGAATGGGCAGAGAAAATTTGCGGTATCGAAGCAAAAGTTATAAAAGAGTTAGCTGAAAAATTCTTTGATAATCGCACTATGATTATGGCTGGTTGGGGTATGCAAAGAGCGCACCACGGCGAACAAGTCCATTGGATGATAGTAACTCTTGCTAGTATGCTTGGTCAAATAGGGCTTCCTGGTGGCGGATTTGGTTTTAGCTACCACTATGCAAACGGCGGAACGCCAAGTTGCGTTGGTGGCGTGATTAAAACAATCAACGCAGGAAGCGTAGGTATTATCAAAGACGGCAAATATATGGGTCCTGCTAATGCTGATGGCGCAAAAGAAAATGCAGCGCAGTCTTGGCTATCTAATACTGCTTTGATGTCATATCCTGTCGCAAGGAACGCAGACGCTTTGCTAAATCCGGGTGCTACACTTGATGATAACGGAAATAAAATCACATATCCTGATATGGATTTTATCTATTGGGTCGGCGGAAATCCGCTCACACAACAACAAGATACAAATAAAAATGTCAAAGCTTGGCGAAAACCGCGAACTATCGTCGTAAATGAAATTTACTGGACGCCGACAGCAAAAATGGCCGATATAGTTTTCCCGGTAACTAGCTCGTATGAGAGAAATGACATTTCTATGACAGGGGATTACACAAATATGCATATCGTCCCACAAAAACAGGTCGTAGAAAAACAATTTGGCGCAAAAGATGATTATCAAGTTTTCGTTGATTTGTGTAAAGCTTATGCAGACGGCCTTGCAGAAGCCTACACAGAAGGCGGCAAAACCGAAATGGACTGGATAAAAGAGTTCTATGAAACAGCGGCAAATCAAGTAAATGCAAACGAAGCTTTGGGAATAAAAATGCCAAGTTTCGAAGAGTGGTGGAACAAAAACGAACCGACAGAATTTAGCCCAACAATGGAGAGCGAAAGCTATGTAACTTTTGCAGATTTTAGAGAAGATCCGATTTTAAATGCACTTGGCACACCAAGCGGACTAATCGAAATTTACTCTGAAACTATCGAAAAAATGGGCTATGATGACTGCAAAGCTCACCCTACATGGTTTGAGCCAATCGAGTGGCTAGGTATGAAGGATAAACCAGCCAGATTCCACATGATAAGCCCACACCCAAATGATCGTTTGCACTCACAACAAAACCAAACTAAGCTAAGAGATAGCTATGCAGTGGCGGGAAGAGAGCCGATTTTTATCAACGAAGAAGACGCAAAAGAGCTAGGTATAAAGGGCGGCGATTTGGTAAGAGTTTTCAACGCTAGGGGGCAAATCCTAGCAGGTGCGGTTGTAAATGATGACACACCAAGAAATGTCGTAAAACTATGCGAAGGTGCTTGGTATGATCCAAACGAAAACGGACTTTGCAAAAACGGCTCGGCAAATGTGCTTACTATCGATATTCCGACAAGCAAACTAGCCAACGGAAATATCTCTCACACTTGCCTTGTAAATATCGAACCTTACAAACCAAAAGAGGGCGAAGACATTACGCTAACTGCGTTTATGCCGCCAAAAGGTGCGAAATAACCCAAATTTAGCCAGAGAAATCTGGCTAAATTTTTACTTTTTAAATCTATGTTTGATTTGTCATTGCGAGCTTTTGTAGAAAGTGAAGTAATCTACGAGTTTAAAATTCCTTGCGCTAAATTTGCTGTCATTGCGAGAATTTGCGTAGCAAATTCGAAGCAATCCAGGGAAATTTAAATTCAAAATTCAACCTAAATTTAGCATTGAACGATTTTGTGAATTTAACCTGCGCTGTGTTTTTTTCGTAAGGGGGAAGGGGGCTTGAATTACTCTGCTTCGCTTCGCTCGCAAGAAATGACGGCTGTCGCCGTCGCTACGCTCATTTTGCGAGGTCGCGCCCCTTCCCCTGCATTTAATTCGCACGCAAAAGCGCTGTTCGCGCCTTTTGCATCGTGCGAATTTCCCCCGACGACGCTTTTAAGGTGGCTAAATTTTAAAAAGCGTTGCTTTTTAAAATTTAGCTGGTTTTATTTTTATGGAAATGCTTTGCATTTCTTTGCGAAGTAAGTTAAATTTTCGGTGCAGTGTTTCCGTGAATTTAGGAAATTCACGGAACGAAAATATTCCCGCCGGCGCGCGGATTTAGCGGATCGTCGCCGTATTTGTTAGCTCCGTCGGTGCCCTTTAAAATCGTAGAGATAAAAATAAAAATTATAAGCCCCACAGCAACAAATAAAAACAGCATAGCTAAAATTCTAATTCCATCAACAAACATTATCGCAAGCACGCACAAAAGAAAAATTGCGCCAAAATACCACCCGCTGATATCTCTGTCATGTAGTCTTCTCCAAAATACCGCAAACGAAGGCACAAGCAAGCCCAAAGCAACCACGCTGGCTACGATACCGATGACTTGTGGGGTGCCGTTTTTGTCAAACCCCAAAACGATATTTGTGCCAAGCACGGCGTCGATTACGGAGGTTGCGACATTTACTAAAACGCTAAAAAGGTAAAACCACCAATATTCGCTTCTGCTAGCCCTGCCAGAAAATGTGGCGTATTTTTGTTTGAGGCAAACGCTAATCGCCTCGCCAAAACTCATCATTTTTTCTCCTTATGATTTGATTTTGTTAAATTCGCTAATGTGAAATTTCAAATTCGTAAAATAATAGTTGTTTTTCGAAATTTCGAAATTTCGGCTATCTTTGGCACAAGCAATGATAAAAAGCGAATTTATAATCGAGCAAATTTGCACCGCGATTATCGCTAAAATCGGATTAAAATAGACTAAAACTAGCCCAATTACGCACGAGAGCGCATATACAAAAAACGCCTTGACGAAAATTTCGCATCCGCTTGTCTGGAAAAGCTCTTTGTAAATCAGCAGAGCAAAGCATGCGCCAAACCCCGTAAATACTGCGCCGAAAACAAATACAACCAGGCTTTTATCCCCAAACATCATCATTAAAAACGGGATTAGCGCAAGGCCGTCGAATACGACAAAAAGGGTTAAATTTCGCAAAAGCGTCTTTGAACAAATTGTGCTAGCGATGAAATACGCGCTCATTGCTAGGCAGATTTGCCCCGCTGTCGAGGCGAGTTCGGCGCCATTAATCTTGGTGCCAAAAATGTTTAAAACTGCCATTAAAATCAAAAGTCCGCACCCAATGTAAGCTAGCTGTCTAGCCGAGGCTAAATTCGCGCTTTTTTCCTCTAAATTTAGGCTTTGGCTGGGATTTTCGCTGGGATTTTCGCTTAAATTTTCGATCTCGCACCCTGCGCTAAGATTTGCGCTATCTACCATTTTTTCTAAATTGAAAAAATCATAGATAATCCACGCCAAATAGGCTAAATTTGGCAGTGCAAAGACCATAATCGGTTTTATTAAATTTTCCCTAGCCCTAAGTGTATCTTGGTCGTCAAATTCGAGGCTTGGCCTTATGGAGCGCAAAATTTCGAGCGCGCTATCGTTTGATATCAAAGCATACGCCACCAAAAAGCAGACAAAGATGATAAACCCAAATCCGCCAAGAAGCTGGAAAATCGCGCTTACATTTTTTTTCAGATAAAATCTGTGCGCGCTAAAAACCCCTAGCGTCAAATATAGCGTGTAGGCGGTGTTGAGGTGAAATTTAGGCGCGTTTTGCGGGAGGGTTTGCATGGATTTCCTTTTTTTAAATTTGGGCGAAATTATAGCCAAATTTTAAAATTTTGCGCCAAAAAATAATCTGTTAAATTTTATGAGATAAAATGTGTTTTATTTTTTACAAGGAGAAAAAATGCAAGTAAAATTTTTAGGAAACCCCGTAAATTTGGGCGGAAATGAAGTAAAAGTCGGCGAGGCTGCGCCAGAAGTCGTAGTCGCTGGGAAAGATTTAGAAGATATCGTAATTGGCAAAAGCGAGAAAAAGCAAATCATCGTAGCCGTTCCGTCGTTAGATACGCCAGTTTGCGCTAGCGAGGCTCGCAAATTCAACGAAAAAGCAGCAAGCCTACCAAACACCGAAGTAATCGTAGTTTCAATGGATTTGCCGTTTGCGATGGGCAGATTTTGCACGACAGAGGGTATCGAAAACTTGCGCACAGCAAGCGATTTTAGAGCGAAAAAATTCGCCAAAAGCTATGGAATTTTAATCGAAGATAGCGCGCTAGCAGGGCTAAATGCAAGAGCGGTTTTCGTCATCAGTGGCGGCGTAATCGCATACAAAGACATCATGGCTGAAATCACCGAAGAGCCGAACTACGAAGCAGTTTTAGAGGCTGCAAAAAACGCATAAATTTTTTAGCTTTCCCCTTAAAAATACAGTGAAATTCCGCAAATTTTGCGGAATTTCTAATTTAGATTTAAAATTTCCTTCGCTCTTGTTTTTTTGTATAAAATCGACTTCAAATTTTGCATTTCACGCTCGTTTAAAGGGCTAGCGTCAAGCAGTTTGGCGCAGTTTTTTTGCCTAGGATTTTCGCAAAATTTAGGCGCGAAAAGCTCGCTAATACCGCCGTGAGTTTCTCTGCTTTGGAGCGGATTTTCGTGGCAGGCCTCGCAGGATTTGCCGATTTTTTGCACGCTATGAGGCGAAAACGGCTTCCAAACCTCGAATCTCTCGCCACTCTCGCCAAATTTAGCCACGCTAGCATTTTCATCTTTTATGCTAAGATTATAGCCAAACACAGGACGCGCTAGGGCGATTTTGCCGTTATTTTTGCGCACCAAAAGGACATTTTCGAAGCGTTCTAAACTAAACGCGCTATGCCAAATGCCAGGTTTTCTCTCGCCTCCAAGCGTGCGCGAAAACGGCGCAGGGCGCGTATTTTGGCGCAGGGCGCGTGCGTTAAATCGCTTGGCGCTCGCGTCAAATTCGATTAAATTTTGCCAGTTTTCGTAGTCTTTGCTAAAATCAAGCATAGCATTTAGTTCGTAAAAACTCCCGCCCCATGCGCTGTGGCAGGTGGCGCACTCCAAATTTTGGTGGAATTTATGCGAGGTGTTATTTTGCGTGGCGGTTTCGTGGCAAGCCTCACAGCTTTTGGTTTCGCTCATTTTGTGGCAATCCGCGCACACTAGCCCCGCGCTAAAATGTGCGTCAGGGCGCAAATTTGCGTATGTTACGCCATGCCGTAGCCCTGGGAAATTTCCATTTTTTTGCAACGGCGTGCGGTAGTCTTTGTGCGTGTTTTGTGGGAAAAGCCCCATAAAATCGGTGCCGATGAAGTATTTATTGTGGCAAGAGGCGCAAACTTCATTATCTGCGCGCGAGAGCGTGTGAGTGCGCGAGTGTGGGCGCGCGCTAGTATTCGCGTCGCTGCCGCCGTAATGCGCGCTGGGTGCGTAGCTAGCGTGGCATGCCATGCAACCCTTTCCGTGAGCGGAAAATAGGGAATTCTCGCCATTATCAAAGGCGTGGCATTTTAGGCATTTGCGCTCCACGAAGTCTGCTACCACGCGCTCTTTCTCGCTTAAATTTGGCAAATTTTGGCTTAAAAAATCTTGCAAACTAAGATTTAAATCCATATTAAATGCGCTAAAAATCGTTTTTATCTCGTTTTTGTGCGTGAAATGGTTGCTTTTTTCAAATTCGCTGATTTGCTTCGCGTGACAGCTGCCGCAAAACTCGCCATAATGCGCGGGGCTGGCTGGGTGAGCGATGATATTTTCGTGCGAAAATCCGCCAAATTTAGCTAAATTTTGTGGGAAATCTGAGGGTGAAATTTTACTTTTATGACAACTTTCGCATGAAAAATTGTGATTTTGCGCGTCAAATTTCTCCACGCTGTGGCAGTTTTCGCAGGATAAATTTTGAGCGAAAGCGAAATTTAAAAACGCAAAAAATATCAAATTTATCACTCTAAACATTTTGTCTCCCCTGCCCTAAATTTCGCTTTTGAGGCGTTAAAATCGGCATAAATTTTATCATCGTAGCGATCATGGCAGATAGCGCAGGCATAGGCGTCAAGGATTTTTTTCATTTGAGCTAAGTTTAGCGTGGAATCGTTTTTAGAAATGATTTGATTTTGCGCTCCTGTGGGGCTAGCAAAGGCGTCAAGGGCGAAATTTAACTCGCCAAAATTTGCCAAATTTGGACTAAATGAAATCTCGCCGTTTTTATAGCTCAAAACACCGCGCCCAAGCCCAAGCGAAGACGGCGAGAAGTGGCAAGTGGCGCAGGTTTTGCTCTTGCCAACGCTGTGTTGCGCCCAGATAGCTAGGCTAAGGGCGTCAAAGTGCTTCGTGGAGCTATTTTCGTAGATACTAGCCACGACTTGACAGCCAGGGGCGAGGTTTGCGATTTTGCCGTCATTTCTCACGCCCAAAGCGGGGTCTTCGAAGCGCAAAAAACTGCGCATTTCGCTCCACGCACCCTCGCTGTATTCGCCCTTTTGCCACTCAAACTGCTTTGCGCCTGAAAATCTTTGCTCGTGGCAACCAAAACAGCTTGCTACGCTTTTTTCGTGGCAGGCTTGGCAGGATAAATTTGCGTGTAAAGGCTCGTGGGCTGGGTCTTTTAGCGCTGAAATTTCAAATTTTGCTCCGTCTTTTTTGCGCGTAAGGACTGCTTTTTCGCCCACTTTGGCGACATTGTAAAGCGGGAAATTTCCCTTTTTCGTGTAGGCGATGAGCGCGCTATCTGGGATATTTGGATTTGTTTTTGCTAAATTTCGCGCCATCTCGTTTGGTGGGGCGAAATTTGGCGCGTGGCAGTCCTCGCATGCGATAATCACGGTTTCCCTCATATTTGTGTGGTTTTTCTTATCGCCCATTACCCCAAGGCTAGTGTGGCAATCCACGCACTCTAACCCTGCCCTTTCGTAGTGAATATCGGCGCGCAAATCGTGGAAATGGCGCCCGTCAGAGAGTGTATGGCTCTGCTCGAAAGGCGCCTTGCTTCCCTCACTTTCGAATTTTCCATAATACGCAAAACCAATGCGAGCCGAGCGGTTGTGGCAGGCTAGGCAGTTTTGACTAGGGATTGCGGTGGAAAATCGCGTGTGGGTTTTGGGCGCAAATTTGGGCGCAGTGTTTGGGGAGGTTGCGTGCGCGCTGGAATTTGCGCTGGAATTTGCGCTTAAATTTGGCGCAGAATTTGCATTTTTGCTAGCAAAAAACGGGGAGAGCAAGAAATTTTCATCTAAATTCGAAGCCTTATGACACGCCCCACACCCGCCACCTTTGGCGATATTTTGATTTATAAAAACCTCTTTTTCTTGCGAGATATGACAACTAGCGCAGGCTTTGGCGTAGTGGTCTTTGGCGAATTTTTCGATTTGCTCTGCGTTAAAATCAGAGCTTGCGCCCTGCTTCGCCCACTCACCTATCAAATTTTGCTTGATTGGGTTTTGGGTTTGCATTGGCGTGGTTGCGACGCGGGCGATTTGGTCCTTGTGACAGCGCGCGCAACGGCTTTTGGCGTTTTCTAGCGTGGCTGGATTTGGAATTAGGGCGATGTGAGCGAGCGATTTTTCGCTAGCAATCTCGTTGCCCCCATGGCAGCTCTGACAGGCAACCTCATCGTGCGAGGGGCTTAGTGAGCCGTAATTTTCGTGGCAGGCGGTGCATGAGTTTATCTGCGAAAATGCGCTTACGCAAAAAAACAAAATAGCAAAATTTGCGAAAATTTTAAAATTTAGCCCTTTTAAAATTTCGCAAATTCTTCTCACTAGCAACCCTCAAACTGCGCTGGTGCGCCACTAGGTTTCGGCGCGGCGGCTTCGCTTTCATCGGCTTTGGCGCCAAATTCATCTATCATGCCTTCATCGGCTAGGCGTTGAATGACATCATCATAGCTTTCCCACGCTTTTTTGTTATAAGCGTCTGCTTGAATCGCCTTTTTTGCGTATGCCCTAGCAAGTGTGAGATTATTTTTTGCCACAGCCTCGCGTGATAAATTTACAAAATGCTCCGCCTGCGCTTTTGAAGTATTGTAGCTTTGCAAATTTTCCGCAAAGCCAAAACTACAAAGCAAAACCATGCTTAAAATTATCTTTTTCATCATTTTCTCCTATGAATTTATCGTCACATAATAGACATTTGGTTCAAGCCCGTCACTCTCTTTTAGGCGAGTAATGGAGGTCGCACGCGCCAAAATTTGCGAAACATCACTATTTGGGTCATTTAAATCGCCAAAATTTCGCGATTTTCCCACGCAGGTGGTTACACAAGCCGGAAGCAAACCTTTATCCACCCTTGGGGCACAAAATGTGCATTTATCGACGCTCTGTTTGTGTTCGTCGTAATATCTGGCATTATACGGACAGGCTACCATACACGCCTTACAGCCTATGCAAAGGGAGGGATCGACGATGACGATGCCGTCTTTCTCACGCTTGAAACTAGCTTCTGTTGGGCAAACTGCCACGCAAGGGGAGTTTTCGCAGTGGTTACAAAGCACAGGCAAGAAATTTAAAATCGGATTTCCTGCGTTGTCTTCGTTTTCGACTTCAAAAACCCTTGTGCGATACGCTTCTTTGAAAAGTGGTACTTCCCACTCGGTTTTACACGCTACATAACACGCATCACACCCGATACAGCGATCACCGATAATCACCATAGCTAGATTTTTTTCTTTTTTGTGATTTTTATTTATTAGTGAGTTCATCTTACGCCCTTTCAAGTCTAACAAAGCCGTTGTTTAAGCCGCTACAACCACTAACAGGATCGACGCTATTACTACAAAAATAAACATCGCTAATACCTTTATCAAAGCCGCTCTTCCACTCTTTGCTAACATGCCCAAAGCCGTGGTGGATAAAGACATTTCCCTCAGTTATTCGCTTTGTGATTTTTATATTTTGCGGTTTTGATTTAAGCCCTGTTTTAGCATTTATCATTATGACTTTATCACCAGTTTTTAAGCCTAAATTTGCAGCGTCATTAGGATTTATCCAAATCGGGCTATCGTCTTCAAGTTCAAGTAAAAGCTTGTTATTTTGGCTTCTTGCATGTGAGTGAGCGGGGCCTCTACCAAAAAGCAGTCTAAGCTCGCCTTCTTTTGGCTGTGGCGGTGCTACCCAAGTAGGCAGTGGTGCACAGACATCGCCGTATTCTTCATACATTTTTTCCATATCTGGGTTGTATAGATGAATTTTGCCCGTGCTAGTAGGGAAGCTTAGCGGCTTACCGCTACTTTGCGGATACGCATCGGCTAAATAATCGCACAAAATGCCGTCTTTTTCAAATTTTTCTTTATCTTCGGGGCTGAGTGAATTTACGAAATTATTTATCGCATCGCTTGGCGAAATGGTAAAATACTCGTCCATATCAAAGCGCTTGCAAATCCCACGCACTATGTCAAAAACATGCTTAGTATCGTGTAGCGGCTTAATCGCAGCCTTTCTTACAGCCACAAACGGCACATCGTATTTTTGGATATATGGCCCGTCGTCTTTTTCTAAATATGTGCTTTCAGGCAAAACTATATCACAATACGCGCAAAAATCGTTCATCTGCGTATCGATTGACATGATAAAATCTAGCTTTTCGATTGATTTCATGACGCCGTTTGCTTCGACTGCCGTGTGTCCTAGCGGATTTGTATCGTAGGTCAGCCACGCTTTTATCGGATACGGCTGTTCGCTTAAAGTCGCGCGATAAATTTCACCGCTTAATCCTAAATTTGGCGGATTAAACGGCCACCTTGTGCCAACGCCGTCAGCTCTTGGCTCATTTACGGCTGGTGCGTCATCATCTTTTGGGAGCTTGGCTAGATTTATACTTTGATTTACCCAAGTTCCGCCCTTTACGCCGTAATTTCCCATAATTGCATTTAAAATCGCAATCGCTCTTGCTGTTTGCGTATCGTTTGCGTATCTTGAAAATCTACGCGGTGCGATAGCTAGGACATGCGGGGCAAACTTCGCAAATTCCCACGCTACTTCTTCAATAGTTTCAGCCTTTATACCGCAAATTTCTTCCGCCCATTTTGGCGTGTATTGTTTGACATGGCGGGCAAGTTTGTCAAAGCCGTAGCAGTATTTATTGATAAATTCCATATTTGCTAGATTATCTCTAATTATGACATGGATTAGCGCTAGTGCTAGTGCCATATCGCACCCCGGTTTTATGCGAAGCCATTTGTGTGCTCTAATCGCACTTTCGCTCTGGCGTGGATCTACATAGACGAGTTTTGCGCCGTTTGCCAAGCCCTCCATAAAATCTCTTGCTTCTCTAACCTGAATCGCTCCTGCCATATTTCTACCAAATAAAATCATATATTTGGTGTTTGCCATGTCGTAGTTTTCATGACCCCCAATACCGCCACCGCCAAATGTCAAAGACCAGCCAATCGCTCTACTGCCACGACACTCTGAAAATGAAGCGTAGCTTACATTTGGAGTGCCAAGTAGGCTAGCAAATTTGTGAAAATAAGAAGAACAGCTTCCATGAGCAAAAGCTGCAATGCTTTTTGCGCCGTATTTGTCGATGATTTTTTCTAAATTTTCATGCACGAAGTCAAACGCTTCGTCCCAGCTGACTTTTTTCCATTTGCCTTCGCCCCGTTTGCCGACTCTAATCATCGGGTATTTTAAACGATCTGGATCGTAAGTAGAATAAACCCCAGCATTTCCCTTAGCGCAAATCGTGCCGTAGTTGTATGGATTTAGTTTGTTTCCTTCGATTTTGTGAATTTTGCCGTCCCTTGTAAAAACATTTACGCCACAATTCCAAAAGCACATTTCGCAGTAATTTGGAGTTTTTACGCCTTCATCGTATTCTAATAAATTTGAAAGCTCGGGCGAATTTTTATGTGTTTTTGCCATTAGTGGATTTGGAAGCCCTGTGATACCTGCCGTGCTGGCAACTGCGACACTAGAAGCCATTTTTAGGAAATTTCGTCTTGTTATTTTAAGCTCTCTCATTTTTCACTCTCCAAATTTAAAAATGTTTTTCCAAGTGCGTAAATAAAGAGCATTACGCCAATGCCTGAGATAAAAATCGTGATTTCTGCCACGCTTGGGCAGTATGAGCCAAACTCTATCTTGCCTAAAAATTCGCTCTCTACTCTTACAAGCTGACCGCCCACAATGCCATCAAACCTAGCAAAAAATACGCCGATAATGGCTAAAATTCCAGCCAAAAATGAAATTTTTAAATTTTGAAATTTAGACAAAATAAGCAAAATCATCGGAAGCAAAATTCCAACTAAAATTTCGAAAAAATAGAAATTAAACGACAAATTTCCGTTTGTAAAAACTTCGAAATTTTTTGCCAAATAACTTCCTGCGCCATAGCTTGAAATTACCGCGTTCCAAAAATTTATAAATAAAACAGCCAAAAGTAGCAAAAACATAAAAATATTTAAATTTCGCAAAATTCGCTCATTTAGGGCTTTTTTGCTTAAATTTACAAAGACAAAAATCACGCTCACGCCGCAAATCAAGGCTCCAAAAATAAATGAAATAGTAAAGCTTGGCGTATGCCAAATCGGTCTGGCTGCATTTACGGCAAAGACCATTGAAAGTGTGCTAAAAGCGACGATCCCCATTATAAATGCGACAATTCCTGCTAGGAAACTTGATTTTTCGTCGCCTTTTAGCATTAAAATTAGCTCGATTATCAAAAGCGGAGTTTCAATTAAATAAAAAGTGCTCATCCACCAAATCGGGCTTTCTACCGCAAAATTAAAGTAATAACGCACGAAGCGCAAAACTTGCAGTTTAAACGGGCTTCCAAGCTCCCAAAAAATCAGCCAAAATGCCGCTAAAAGTGCGCTAATAGCTAAAAGCTGTAAGTGGCGTGAAATTTTAGAAAATGCGTGAAATCCAAAGAGATGATCAGCCGTAGCGATCGTGGCAACTCCTACGCTAATGCCCACAAAAAAGGCATATCCCATAAGCAAAAGCCCAAGCGGAACCTCGCGGCTGACATTGTAGCTGGCCTCTTGGCCGTTTAAAAACACGCTACAAATCCCAATAAGCCCCACTGCGCACAGCGCAAGTGATAGAAAAAGAAGCCCAAATTTCGGGGTTTTGGCGACTTTTGTCATCTTTGCTCCTTTAAATTTGATATTAAAAATTTGGCAAAATTTAAAATAAACTCAAATTCTTTTAAATTTTCAAAATTTGCTAAATTTTTACTCAAAGGCTCTAAAAAGTCCAAAAATTTAGTAAATTTCAAAAATTTCTCCCACTCGCCCTGCTCTGCTAAAATCGCGCAAAATGCGAGTAAATTTGAGGCGTGGTCGCAGTTTTTTTCTACTTTGTAGCCACAAATTTCATAAAATTTGCAAATTTCATCGTGGTTTTTGCCAAACATTTTTTTATCTAGCCAAATTCCAGCCATTAATGAAGTGTCAAATTTAGCTGAGTTTAGGTCGAAAAAATTTATATAATCACTAATAATCTCATCTAAATTTGGCACTTTTAAATCTTTAAATTTGACATTTGAATTTTCGTCAAAAAACTCGGCAAATTCGCCGTTTGCAAATTCACCGAGTTCAAAGTATTTCTCGCACCAATTCTGCTCCGGAAAAGCAAACAAATCAGCGCACAAATCTAGGCAATCAATCAGAGCCCTATTATTTTTCATCGCCTTTTAAAACTTTTCTTTTTGAGAGTTTAGAGTATTCGACCATACTACCTTCATAGTTTTTGACTTTGTCATTTCCCATGATGTATTTTGTCGCAAACCAGCCGCCGCTTGCATGCCAACCAGTGTTGCAATACCAAATTTGCGGTGCCATCGGATCAACTCCTGCGCCTTTATAAACTTCACCAAGCGCATCTTTATCAGTATTTATATAGAAAATTCCGTCATTTTCTTTTGCAATTTTACCAATGAAAATTTGTCCATCAACGCCCTCTAAATGTCCGCCTTTATCGGCTTTTGGGTGAGCTTTTTCGCCGTTATAAAATGCGTCATTTCTAGCATCGATTAACGCCATATTATTTGTAACAATAGCTTCATCTATTTGATAAACAGAAGCAACTATGTCTGTGTTAAATTTAGTGATTTTAAAATCGCTTTTTTCTGGTGTGGCGGCCTCTGTGCTTAGCTCGCCACCAGCTTTTTTCCAAGCGTCAATTCCGCCGTTTAAAATCGCTGTGTTTGTAAGTCCGTAGTATTCAGATACGAATAGAGCCAAAGTTGAAAGAGTATAATCAGGAGCGGCTTTTGCGTCGTTGTAGAAAACTACTGCGCTAGTATCTTTGATACCGCTTTTTTGAAATAATCTCTCAACCGTAGTCGGAGAAGCGATAAATCCTGGCATTTCGCCTCTTGCCTCTCTGAAATCAGCCTCTTTCCAAGCAATTGCACCTTTGATATGACCTGCGCCATATCCTTCGCCTTCTTGAAGGTCGATTAAAACTAGGTCTTTATCAGCCAAATTTGCTTTTAGCCACTCGACATCTACGACCTTGTTTTGTGGTAAATCTAGGGCAAATGCGCATGTGCAAGCAGCTGCTAGAAGTGATGAAGTAAGTAATTTCATGATATCTCCTTAAAAATGAAATTGTTGCAAAAAAAAATTGTAACAAAATTTAGTAATATTAAATTAAAAATTTATCGAAATTTTATAAGTTAGATTAAAATTTTCCGTGATTTTGTCACAAAAAATGTGAAAAATTTAGAAATATTAAATTTTCATTTACTTTTGTGTTAATAATTTGTTATGCAGAATTTGGATAAAATCGACAGCTTTTTACTTTAATTATTAAAATTTAATAACCGAGGTTTGTATGAAGAAAATTTTCTCACTAATTGCGACGCTAGCACTGCTTAGCGGATGTTCGTATTTCGAAAAAAAAGAAGAGGGCGCAGGGGCAGGTGCCAAGGGCGCTGGCGGTATGCCACCGCTTCAAGTAGCTGTTTTTAAAGCCCAAAAATCTGATGTTCCAATCGCACTAAAATTTAACGGCGAAACCGCGAGCGATTTAGATGTAACGCTAAAATCGCAGGTTTCTGGCACGATAGAAAAACAGCTTTTCACCCCTGGTGTGCGCGTAGAAAAGGGCGAGGGGCTTTATGAAATCGACAAATCCCGCTACCAAGCGATTTTTAACAGCGCGAAAGCTAGCCTAAACAACGCCAGCGCAGATTACGAGCGCGCTAGGAAATTAAAGGCGAGCAATACCATTTCAGCGCGCGAATTTGACGGCGCAAAATCAGCTTACGAAGTGGCTAAGGCAAATTTCGAACGGGCGAAAATCGACCTTGATAATGCCCTTGTCAAAGCCCCATTTGACGGCATTGTAGGCGATACGCAAAAAGATACTGGCTCGTTTGTGGGCGTAGGCGAAAATCTAGTCAGACTTACAAAACTAAATCCAATTTATGTGAAATTTGGGATTTCTGATACCGATAAGATGAAAATTGATAGAAATTTAGCCAGCAGTGATTGGTATATGAAAAACACAAAGGCTACAATTTCCTTTAATGACAAAATTTATGAAGGAAATGTGGTTTTCATCGATAGCGTCGTAGATAGCGCGACTGCAAGTGTGAGCGCCAAAGCGCAATTTAACAACCTAAATTATGAAATTCAACCCGGAATTTACACTAGAATTTCAGTCGATGGTTTCGTGCAAAAAGATGGCTTCCAAATCCCGCAAATCGCAGTTTTGCAAGATTTAAGCAACTCTATCGTTTATGTCGTAGATGCAAACAACACCGTGGCTAAAAAAATCGTAAAAGTTATAGCCCAAGATTCTACGACGATGACCATTTCAGAGGGTTTGAGCGAGGGCGATTTGATTGTTTTGGATAATTTTTCAAAAATTCAAGTTGGCGCCAAGGTAACCCCGCTTCCGCCAGAAACAGACGCGACAAAGGCTAGGTAGGCAAGTATGTTTTCTAAATTTTTTATCAATCGCCCAGTTTTCGCAAGCGTTATTTCGATTATTATCGTTATTGCTGGAACGATTTGCCTATTTATCGCCCCTGTGGAGGAATACCCGCAACTCACCCCACCTCAAATTTCAGTTACAGCCACATATAGTGGCGCAGACGCGCAGACTATCTCAGATACCGTCGCTTCGCCACTAGAAAACGCAATCAACGGCGTCGATGATATGATTTATATGAGTTCATCATCTAGCTCGTCAGGTAGGGCAAATATCAGCGTGTTTTTCAAGGTCGGCACCGATCCGCAAGAAGCACTCGTAAATGTAAATAACAGAGTAAATCCAGCCCTAACCACGCTTCCGGCCGAAGTGCAAAGAATGGGCGTTAGCGTTACAGAGCGTTCATCATCTATACTTTCTGCGTTTTTCTTTTATGACCCAACAGGTCAAATGAGCCCGCTTGAAATCCAAAACTATGTTAGCATTAATGTCGTCGATGAGCTAAAACGCGTTAGCGGTGTGGGCGACGCACAGGCCCTTGGCACGAAGGATTACTCAATGAGAATTTGGGTAAATCCAGGACTTATGGCCAAACACAATGTCGTATCATCTGACATAATCGCAGCCATTAGAGAGCAAAACAGCCAATACCCAGCCGGAAAGCTAGGCGAGCAACCAAACGATTTGGGTAACCCTTATGTCTATGCAATCCAGCCAGAGGGGCGTTTGAAAACGGTCGAAGAGTTTGAAAATGTAATCATTAGAGCCAGTGATGATGGTAAATTTTTGCGTGTAAAAGATGTCGCTAGGGTCGAGCTTGGGGCTGAGAGCCTTATCATCAATGGTAAATACCAAGGATACGACGCAACGCCTGTTTTTATCTATCAACAAAACGGCGCAAACGCCATTGCTACGCTTGATGCCGTAACTGCGCGTTTAGAGCAGTTAAAGCAAAATTTCCCAGGCGCGCTGACTTATAGCAACGGATACGACACGACAGAATTCGTAAAAGTCTCTATCGAAGAGGTTATTCATACCTTTGTAGAAGCGATGATTTTGGTCGTTTTGGTTATTTATATGTTCTTAGGAAATTTCCGCGCGACGATTATTCCAATGCTAGCCGTGCCAGTATCGATTTGTGGAGCGTTTATCGGAATTTACGCTTTTGGATTTTCGATAAATTTAATCACACTTTTCGCCCTAGTTTTGGCTATCGGTATCGTCGTCGATGACGCTATTATCGTTATCGAAAATGTGGAGAGAATTTTGCATGAAGAGCGAAATTTAAGCGTCAAAGAAGCCACGATTAAAGCAATGGACGAGATCGTAAGTCCGGTAATTTCAATCGTGCTTGTTTTGGCGGCAGTTTTCGTGCCGGTTGCTTTTATGGAGGGTTTTGTCGGCGTTATCCAAAGACAATTTGCCTTAACGCTCGTTTCATCTGTGGTTTTCTCTGGATTTGTCGCCCTTACTCTAACCCCTGCGCTGTGTGCGCTTTTACTTCGTAAAAAAGAGGCCGAGCCGTTTTGGTTAGTGCGCAAATTTAACGAATTTTTCGATTTTTCAACCCGCCTTTTCTCGGCAGGTGTTGCAAAAATTTTGCGCCATGTGATTTTATCGTTGTGCCTTGTGGGAATTATCATTTTTGTGATGTTAGAGCTATTTAAAATTACTCCTGGCGGACTTGTGCCAGCAGAGGATAAGGGCTATGTAATGGGCTTTTCGACACTTCCATCAGCTAGACCTTTGGTAGCTACTGAAAAGCACATGGATTTCTTGCGTGGCACACTTTCACAAAACCCAAATGTCGAAGCAATCACCACAATCGCGGGATTTGATATGATGGCAGGTGGTGCTAGGGAAAATTCGGGCGTATTTTTCTCTAAACTCAAACCTTGGGAAGTCCGCCCTGAGGCAAACCAATCAGCCCAATCAATCGCAAACGCGCTAACTGGACAGCTTTTTGTCATGGATAGAAGCGCGATGACCTTTGCCCTAACCCCACCTCCAATCAATGGTCTATCAATGACTGGTGGATTTGAAGTGTATGCAGAAAATACTACGGGCAAAAACTATCAACAAATCGCCGATGATATGGCGCGAATAGTCGCCAAAGCTTCGCAAAATCCAGCTTTGCAAAATGTCCGCTCTACGCTAGATGTAAATTTCCCGCAATACAATCTAAGCCTAGATAAGGAAAAAATCAAAATGCTTGGAATTTCAATCCCTGATATTTTTACGACGATAAATTCGACTATCGGACAATACTACATAAACGATTTTAACCTTTTGGGTAAAACTTACCGCGTCTATATGAGAGCAGAGCAACTCTTCCGCGATACGCCAAATGATTTAAGGACGCTTTATGTGCGCTCGGCTAGTGGAAATTTGGTTTCGCTTGATTCGGTTGTAAATTTAGAACGCGCCAAAGGCCCTGATATCGTCGATCGATTTAATGGCTTCCCGGCTGCTCGTCTTATGGGCGATCCTGCCCCTGGATATACTTCTGGTCAGGCGATTGATGCTATTAGAGATACGATTCTGGGCGAATTCCCTACCGGATACACACTTGGTTGGTCGGGCACGGCTTATCAAGAGGTAAATGCAGCAGGAACTGGCGCAAAGGCATTTGCGTTTGGACTTTTGTTTGTATTTTTGATCTTAGCGGCGCAGTATGAGAGGTGGCTAATGCCAATGGCGGTTCTTACAGCCGTGCCATTTAGCGTGTTTGGTGCGCTTTTATTCACATGGGCTAGGGGATTAAACAACGATATATATTTTCAAATCGGACTTATTTTGCTTATCGGACTTGCGGCAAAAAATGCAATCTTAATCGTCGAATTTGCTATGCAAGAGTATCAACACGGCGGAAAAAGTATCGCAGAAGCAGCGATTAGTGCTGCAAAAATGCGTTTTAGACCGATTGTTATGACATCTTTGGCTTTTGGTCTTGGCGTTTTGCCTATGGTGCTTGCCACAGGAGCAGGTTCTGCTAGCCGTCACGCGCTAGGAACTGGCGTGCTTGGTGGAATTTTGGCTGCTTCGACGATAGCGATTTTCTTCGTGCCGCTATTTTTCTACCTTTTGGAGAGCTTTAATGCGTGGCTAGATAAGCGAAAAATAAAATCAGAGGAAAAAGATGAAAACTAAAATTTTACTAGGAATTTTAACTGGCGCACTGATTAGTGGTTGTAGCTTTAAGCCTGATATGCCTACTCGCCATATCGAGTATAGATCTGGATACGAGGCGACAAATGTGAGCCAAATGTGGTGGAAAAGCTACAACGACACCCAGCTAAATGCGCTAATTGATAGTGCTTTGGCGAATAATTCTGATTTAATGCTAGCTTTAAATAATATCGAGCGCGCAAGGCTAAATTTGGGTCTAAGTAAGCTTGAATATCTACCAAATATCGGAATTTCAGGCTCTGCAATGCGCCAGAATAATTATGCTAATATGCCTGATTCAAATTCTCACGCTTCTTACGCGATTTCTGCGCCACTTAGTTATGAGATTGATTTTTGGGGTAGGGTGCGAAATAGTGTGGGCGCTAGCGCGGCGCAGTATATGGGCACTAAATACGATTATGAAACAGCCAAAAACACAATCACTAGCGCGGTTGCAAGCTCATATTTCGCGCTTTTATCCCTAAAAGAGCAAGAAAAAATTCTAACTAAATCGCTTAAAAGCTACGAGCAGACGCAAAATTACCGCAAAAAAGAGCTAGAAGCTGGCGCGATAAATCAAATCACGCTTAGCCAAGCAAGTGCCGCTGTGCAAAACGCCAAAGCAAGCCTAATCGCCGTGCAAAACCAAATTTCTCAGGTGCAAACCTCGCTTGCGATTTTAGCCGGCAAAAGCTATGACGGGGTCGTAAATCCGCAAATCCTCACAGCCGCAAAACTGCCTAACGCCCCACAAATCCCAAGTGGCGTGCCAAGTGATGTTTTGCTTCATCGCCCAGATGTGGCAAAGGCCTTGGAGGATTTGCGTGCTAGCAATTTCCTAGTCGGCGTTGCCAAGGCAGGGTATTTCCCGACTATCTCGCTAACTGGGGCGTTTGGCTATGCAAGTAGCGATTTTGATAGATTGATTAGCTCGACTACCAGCTCGTGGAGTATCGGTGGCTCACTCGTGGGACCTTTGCTTGATTTTGGGCGAACTAAAAAGAGGGTCGATATCGCAAATGTCGATCAAAACTCATCTTTTATCGCTTATGATAAGGCGCTAAAAACGGCTCTTGGCGATGTCAAAGACGCCCTAACTACGCTTAAAAATGCAAAAGAACGCAAAAAAGCGATGAGTGATTTGCTAAGCTCTCAACGCAAAATTTACAAAGACGCGACCGAGCTTTATAACGCTGGGTATTCTAGCCATTTAGAATTCCTAGACGCGCAACGCAATCTTTTAAACACAGAACTTGCCAAAGTAGGCGCTGATTTAGAGGAATTGGAAGCTAGCGTAAATGCTTACAAAGCGCTTGGCGGGGGATTTAGCATAAGCGACGAGGAGCTAAAAGAGATTTTAGGAGCTGATGTCGATACTGCGCCTGATATGTCTGCTGTGCCGATAGATAGGATATTTAGGTAAAATTTGCGGAATTTTAAAATTCCGCAAATTTTCAAATTTCAGCTTCAAATTTAAAATTTTAGTTATAATCCAAACCTTTTTTAGACAGGTGTCCGAGTGGTCGAAGGAGCACGCCTGGAACGCGTGTGAGGTGCAAGCCTCCGAGGGTTCGAATCCCTTCCTGTCTGCCAGAATTCAAATTACAGAATAAATTTTATTTAAATCAAATTTTGCTTATAATTGCGCCTTAAATTTTATTACAAGGAGGGGTGATGTTTTCGCCTGTTTTGATTGGATTTGGTGGCGGTTTGGTTGCTATCGTGGTCATTTGTGTGCTTGCAGCTATGTATTTTAGGACAGTCGTGGAGACAAACGAGGTTCATATCGTCCAAAGCGCACGCAAAACGCAAAGTTACGGTAAAGATACTGGAAATGGAAATGTGTATTATAATTTCCCGGGTTGGGTGCCGATTTTAGGCGTTAGCAAGATAATTTTGCCAGTTTCAGTATTTAGTATCAAAATCGAGGCTTATGAGGCTTACGATGTGGGCAGGCTGCCATTTGTCGTGGATATCACGGCATTTTTCCGCATTGCTGATTCAAATTTAGCCGCCCAAAGGGTCAAAGACTTCGACGATCTCAAAAAGCAACTCACAGATATTATCCAAGGCTCAATCCGCTCGATTTTAGCCAAACGAGAGCTCGAAGAAATTCTTACAATCCGCTCAGCCCTAGGCGAGGATTTCACCGTTTCGGTTCAATCTCAGCTCGAAAACTGGGGCATTGCGCCTGTGAAAAATATCGAATTAATGGATATTAAAGACAAAGAGGGCGAAAAGGTCATTTTCAACATAATGGAAAAGAAAAAATCCGCTATCGAAAAAGACAGCCGTGTCGAGGTCGCCGAAAACCGCAAACGCGCCCAAATCGCTGAAATCGAAGCCAAAAGAGAAACCGAGATCAAAGAGCAAGAAGCCCTAAAACTCGTAGGTCTTAAAACCGTCGAGCAAGAGCGCGAGGTCGCAATCAGCAAAGAACAAGCCAAACAAGTGGTAAAAGAGCAAGAAAAAATCACCCAAGAAAAGGCAATGGAGGTCGTGCGCGTCCAAGATGTCAAAAAAGCAGAGATTAAAAAGCAAGTAGAAATCGTCCAAGCCGAGCAAGAACAGCGCAAAATCGAAATCGACGCGGAGGCCAAGAAAACAGCCAAAATCAAGGAAGCCGAAGCCCAAAAAGAAAACCAAATCCTAATCGCGCAAGGCGATAAAGAAAGGCAGTTTTTAGAGGCGGCTGCGCTTTTGGAAATCAAAGACAAAGAGAGCCAAGGTATCGCAAAAATCGGAACCGCTGAGGCTGAGGCTTTGAGATTGAAAGAGTTAGCCCCTGTCAATGCGCAAATCGAGCTAGCGCGCGAAATCGGCGAAAACGAGGGCTATCAAACATATCTAATCTCAATCGAGCAAATCAAGGCTAACCGCGACATCGGCTTAGAGCAGGCCAAAGCCCTAACTAGCGCAGATCTAAAAATCATCGCAAACAACGGCAATGTAAGCGAGGGGCTAAATTCGCTTGGTGGCGTGTTAAGCGCGAATGGTGGCACAAAAATCGCCTCCATGCTAGAAGGGCTAGCCCAAAGCGAGCTAGGAAAACAGCTTGTCGATAAAATCACCAAGCCAAAAGAGGGCGAGAAATAAAATTTAACCCCAAATTTGGGGTTAAATTTTATAATACTAGACTTGACATTAATTCGAAATCTAACTATAATACGCCCTAAATTTTAGGGGCAAAAATGAAAAAAGAACGCAAAAGTATATTTTTAAGCGCACAGCTTGTAAGAGAGGCGAACGATTACATTATAAACGAATTTAAAAGGCTTGAAATTTTAGGGATTTCGCCCAGCCACGGGGATATTTTTCACTATCTTTTTGGGGGTAAAATTTTAAGTCCAGCCCAAATCGCCACTAAAATCAACCGCACAAAAGCAACTGTTACAACCCTGCTTGATAGGCTTGAAATGGACGGCTATTTGGTGCGAGAAAAGGACAAAAACGACGCAAGAAGCGTAAATGTAAAACTCACGCCAAAAGGCGAGAGTTTAAAGCCGAAATTTGAAGAAATTTCAAAGAATTTAAATAAAATTTTAGCGAAAAATTTTAGCGAGTTTGAATTAGACGCGCTAGATACGCTTTTAAGCCGTGCAATTAAAAATTTTAATAAAAAAATCAATTAGATATCAAAGGAAATTTATGAAAAAATTTGCGATTTTTGCTGTTTTGGTGGGTCAAATTTTATGCGCTAATTCAAATTTGAGCCAAAATTTAGAGCCAAATTTTAACCAAATTTGCTACCAAAGCATGGCTAAATCCGAGTGCAACAAAGAGGCGATGGCGCACTTCCAAACCGCCATAAATACTGCCGATACCGCCTTGGCAGAGAAGCTAATAAACCAAAACGCTACATTTTTTACCCCAGTTTCCAAAGACCCACTTTATGGCGGCGCAGGGTATATCTCGGTGGTAAATTTCATGAGACAAAGCTTCCCTGATATCAAATGGGAGATCAAAGATATCGTCGCAAACGACGCTGTGGTGGCTGTTTTGTGGGAGTGTAGTGGCACACACGAGAGGGGCGAATTTTACGGCAAAAAGGCGGACGGAGCGAAATTTTCGTTTAGCACGATGAATTTTTACTATTTTGACGAAAATGGCAAAATCGCAAACGATGTCGCAGGCGAGGGGCTTGCGGGGCTTTTAACCGATCTTGAAATTTTAAAATAATCTTATTTAAGGAGAAAAAATGAAAAACTACACTTTTGCAAGGCTCGATAGCAACGAGCGCGTCGAGTTTAAAGAGCTTTTGGGTCTAAGCGGTTGCGAGATTAGCTTAAACACCCTGCCAGCGGGCATTAGCGTGCCTTTTGTGCATGCGCATGTCCAAAACGAAGAGGTCTATATCGTGCTTGAAGGCAGCGGCAAGCTTTTCATCGACGGCGAAGAAATCGCAATCGCTAAGGGCGATATTTTCAAAATCGACCCAAGCGGCGAACGCTGTATCAGCGCAGGCGATGAGACGATTAGGTTTCTTTGTATCCAGGTCAAAGCAGGCTCTTTGGAGCAATACACCGACACCGACGGCGTTTTGCGCGAGGGGATTAAGCCAAGCTGGCTATTTAATGTAAAATAGTGGAATTTGGAAATCCCGCTTCGTGGGCTTGTAATACTGCGCCCGAATTTTAAAATTCGGCGCAAAATTTGAAATTTGCGAAGCGTGGAAAATTTAAAATTTAAGGGGTTTTTATGCCGTATATCGATGCGAAATTTAGCGCGAAATTTGATGAAAAAATACGCGCAAATCTGGCGGGCGCGCTTTGTAATGCCGTAAGTGAGGCGTTTGGTAAAAAAAGTGAGAGTATAATGAGTGCGGTAGAGTGCGACAAGGCGCTTTTTATCGCACAAAATGCGGTTGCAAACGGCGCGTATATCGCAATCTCACTGCTAGGAACTAGCGTAGAAAAGCAAAAATGCGAGGTTTGCGTTAGGCTTGTGAGCGAGGCGTTGCGTGGCTTTGGCATAAACCCTGATGAGGTGTATGTGACATTTCACCCGATTCCACTGTGGGGCAGAGGCGAGAAGATGTTTTAGGGCGAAATTCGCCGGGTCTGTCATTGCGAGCTTGTTGGGAAACGGAGCAAAAATTTATTGACTTTAATTTGTCATTGCGAGCTTTCGTAGAAAGCGAAGCAATCTACGAGTTTAAAATTCCTTGCGCTAAATTTGCTGTCATTGCGAGGCGTGATAGCGCCGAAGCAATCCAGGGAAATTCAGATAAATTTCAATTCTTAAAATTTTAAATTCGCTATAAATTTTACTGGATTGCCACGCTCGTTACACTCGCTCGCAATGACAAATTAAATAAAATTTTGCTCGTAATGGCGCGAAATACAAATAAAATTCCATGCTAAATTTGCAAAATTTTATAATTTCTCTAAAATTCACAACAAAAATTTAAAAGGATTTAAAAAAGTGGCCGGGAGATAGGGATTCGAACCCCAGGAGGTGTTACCCTCAACGGTTTTCAAGACCGCCGCTTTCGACCGCTCAGCCATCTCCCGATAGAATTATTCTGTTTTTTCGCTGACCCACTCTGCGCCGTTATGAACTTTTTCTTTGGTCCATTGACCAGCGTTTTTTGAGTCTTGTTTCACGCCTTGCCATGTGTTTGAACACCCGCTAAACGCCAAAACTAAAAGTATCGTAACTATATATTTCATAGACTCTCCTTGTTGTTTTGGAAGCGACACCCGGATTCGAACCGGGGATCAAGGCTTTGCAGGCCCATGCCTTACCGCTTGGCTATGTCGCCACACTAAGCCGTTTTTGGTGGTGCCCGGAGCCGGACTTGAACCGGCACGGAAGAAAAAATTCCGAGGGATTTTAAGTCCCTTGCGTCTACCAATTCCGCCATCCGGGCACATTTTCAACACATACAAAATCATGGAGCGGGAAACGAGAGTCGAACTCGCGACATCAACCATGGCAAGGTTGCGCTCTACCACTGAGCTATTCCCGCGTCAAAAACGAAAGCTGATTTTAGCAAATTAAAACTTAAAATTTTATTTTATTTGCAAAATTTCTGTTTTTTAAATTCATTATAAGCTAAAAAGTGTAAAATTACAGAGCTTTTTGGGGTTATAGCTCAGCTGGGAGAGCGCTTGAATGGCATTCAAGAGGTCGGCGGTTCGATCCCGCTTAACTCCACCATTTTATTTTAAATCCATACTTATATAACACTGCGCTGGTTTTCAAATTTCGTAAATTTTATCATTGTTGGTGAAGCGAAATGAGCGTGCTAATCTAGTAAAATTTAGAGAATTTTAAAAATTTGAGAATTGAAATTTGTTTGAATTTTGCTATATTGTTTGCCCGCGATGACAAACCGGCCAAATTTACAAAATTTCATCATTAAATGCTATACTCGAAAAAACAAAAGGAAATTCTATGAAAAAAGCATTTAGTATGGTTGAGCTTGTTTTTGTGATTGTGATTGTTGGGATTTTGGTTGGCGTTGCGCTTCCGCGCTTACAAGCTTCGAGAGATGATGCCTTGGTCGTGGCTGCCAAAAACGACCTAAAAACCGCACTTAGCGATGTCATCGCCTATAATCTCACGCAGGGGCGGTATTCGACCAATATCAAAGACATGACGAGCGTGGATTTTAAAAACAGCGTTTTTCGCGTGAAAAAGCGGGATTGTTTGAAGTTTATTTTCCATGGCATGAGCGTTATGGAGGTGCGGATTGATAGAGCTGGGCTGTGCGGGAGAGTGCTAGAAGGCTCTGCGGTCGAACCATACCTTAAAATGGACGCAGGAGAGCTCAAACACAGCGATAGCGTATCATACATACCGCTGGATAGTTCGACGATTTCGGCGATAAATGGAGCGAAATTTTAGTAAAATTCTACAAATTCCAAAATTTAATAAATTTCAGTAAAATCACGGATTAAATTTCACAAAGGCGGGTAATGTTTTCATCGTTTTTTAAAAGCAAAAAATGGCGAATTTTGGCTTGGGGCGGACTAATTTTTATACTCGGTATTAATTTATTTCAAACCATTTTAAATGTCAAATTTAACGAGTGGTATAGGGCGTTTTACGATATGGGTGGCGAGATAGACAAACACACGATTGACGAGTTTTATGAGGCTATGCTTTTGTTTTTGTGGCTTGCGATGTGGTTTATAGCAGCGGCAGTTTCGGAGCGCTATATCACGCGCGTATGGGTGCTAAAATGGCGCGAGGCGATGACATTTTCATACATTGGCTTTTGGCGTAGGGTAGAGCGCGATATCGAGGGTAGCTCGCAGCGTATCCAAGAGGACATTTATAGATTTACCAAAACCCTCGAAGATGTCGGCATGCGAATTGTCTATGCCTTTATGACGCTTTTTGCGTTTATTCCGATTTTATGGGGGCTAAGTAGCGGGATAAATTTGCCCTTTATCAAGGATATTCCGGGCTCTCTTGTTTGGATTGCGCTAGCTGTGAGCGTGGGTGGGCTTGGCGTGTCGTGGTTCGTGGGACGCTATCTGCCACGCCTAGAATACAACAACCAAAAAGTCGAAGCAGCCTTTCGAAAAGAGCTAGTTTTTGCCGAGGAGGATAAGGCGAATTACGGAAGCGAGGAGAAGCTCATTTCGCTTTTTGACAAGCTTAAATTTAACTACCACAAGCTCTTTTTGCACTATTTGTATTTTGATACTTGGCTTCACACTTACTCGCAAATCCTTGTCATCGTGCCATATCTCATCATGGGGCCAGGGCTTTTTACCAAGGTAATCACGCTTGGCGTGCTAATCCAAACAGCAAATGCCTTTAACAAAGTGCGCCAAAGTTTTAGCGTATTTACGGAGAATTGGACGACGATAACCGAACTTCGCTCGATCCACATGAGGCTTAGCGAGTTTGAGAAAAACATAGGCTATGACTCAAAACTAGCCTTGCAGGCCGAATTTAGGGTGTAAAATGGCGAATATCAACGACTATCTTTTTTGGCGCGGGGATTTGAAATTTAGCGAGCATAAATTTAACGAGCTAGATGCGCTTGTTTTGGCGCGATTTTCGTATTTGCCGTTTCATAAAATTTCGCTTTTTAATGGCGGAAATTTGGGTGAAATTTGCGAAAATTTGGCGAATTTAAGCGATGATGAGTTTTTGTGGGAGGGCGATAAAACACTCGCGCTAAATTTAGCCCAAAGCGCGCGTTTTGGGGATTTGCGCGTGAGTGATATAGAGCGAGATAACGACAAAGAGGCAATCAGGCAGTTTGGCGCGCTGTGTATTCATTTGGGCGTGAAAGAAATTTTCGTATCGTTTATCGGCACGGATAATTCGATTTTGGGCTGGCAAGAGGACTTTAATATGGCGTTTTTAAAAGAGCTTCCTTGCCAAATCTCAGGGCTTAAATATCTAGAAAAAATCGCGCAAAAATATCCGCATGCGCGCCTTAAAATCGGCGGACATTCAAAGGGCGGAAATGTGGCGATTTACTCAGCGCTTAGGGCAAATCCTAGCGTGAATGGTCGCATAATAAAGGTCTATAACTACGACGGACCGGGGTTTTTGCCGGAATTTTACGAGCAAAATTTGAGTGGCGAAATTTTATCAAAAATCCAAACATATATCCCAAATGAGAGCATTATCGGAAATCTGCTAAGCCACAAAGAGAGCATAAAAATCGTGCAATCAAGCGCCAAACTTGTCTTTGCGCACGATATTTTTAGCTGGGAGGTGGGCAAGGAGGATTTTATCTATGCCAAGAATCTTAGCAATTCGAGCAAGATTATCGATAAGACTTTGAGCGATTTTATGCAAAACACCACCGCCACTCAGCGCAAAATCGCAATCGAGGCGGTTTTTGAGCTATTTAATGCCACCAGCCTCGATACCTTCGCGCAAATCCCGCATAACCTGCCACTCGCGGTGCCTCAAATTTTGCAAAAATACAAAACGGTTGCAAAAGATGACAAAAAAATGATAGCAAATATGCTTTTGCAAATCGCCTCTGCTTACCTCGAAAATCTCGCCAAGCACACGAACGATAAAATCAAGGATAAAAGGCAATCTTACAAAGATAAATTCAAGGAAAAATGGCAAATTTAGGGGCTAAAATTTAGTGAAATTTAGGCTAAATTTGGCGAAATTTTAAAATTTCGCCAAAAGATAAATTTAATTGTGTATTATTGGCAACCTTCGCACTCGATACTTCTGTCTGCGACATCGGAGTTGAAATCGTCAGTTGAAGGGCTTTCGCTTCTGAGATAATATGTCGATTTAATGCCAAGCTCCCACGCAAGGGTGTAAATGTCATTTAGCACCTTGCCGCTAGCCTTATCAAGCGTGATGAAAATATTTAGGCTTTGACCTTGATCTATCCATTTTTGGCGGATTGCACCTGCTTTTATAAGCAGCCGCTGGTCTAGTTCGTATGCTGGAACATAGGCTTGCCAAGTATCAGGGCTTAGATTTGGCACGACCACAGGAATCATACCGCTTAGGTTGTGTTCGAACCATTTGCGTTTATAAACAGGCTCGATGGTTTGGGTCGTGCCTACTAAAATCGAAATCGATGAAGTCGGCGCAATCGCCATTAAATAGCCATTTCTCATGCCGTCTTTCTTAACCTTTGCGCGAAGTGCGTCCCAGTCGCAAGAGTTATCTTCAAAAAGTCCCCCGCGACCGACTAGTTTTTTAGCATTTTCGTTTGCTAAATCTATTGGGAAAATTCCTTGCGACCATTTTGAGCCCTCAAATTCAGGGTATTTGCCCTTTTCAAGAGCTAAATTTGATGAAGCGTAAATGGCGTTGTAGCTTATGTTTTCCATGATTTTATCGATTGTCTCAAAATGCTCGTAACTGCCCCAAATAATGCCCTTTTCTGCAAGCATTTGCGCTTCGCCCATTACGCCTAAGCCTATGGCGCGAGAGCGTAAATTCGTGCGTTTTACCTTTGCGTGTGGGTAAAAATTTAGCTCGATTACATTATCTAGCATTCGCACGGCGATCGGCACGACGCGCTTTATGTCTTCTTGGGTGTGAATTTTGCTTAAATTTACACTTGCGAGATTGCAAACTGCCGTTGCGCCCTCATCTACGCCCTTTTCGACGATGAAAATGTCTTTGCCATTTATCGTATCAAGTGCCGTGATTTTTTTGGCTTTTTTGGTGATTTTACCATTTACTACTACTTCTTCGTTTTCTTCAAAAAGCTCTTCGCTTCCGTCAGCGTAAATCACTTTTGTTTTGTAGTGATTTGGCTGTGTATTTTGGAAAATCTCGGTGCATAAATTCGAGCTTCGAATTAGCCCTTTGTGCGAATTTGGATTTACCCTGTTTGCGTTATCTTTAAAGCACAAAAACGGCATTCCTGTCTCAAAATAGCTAGTTAGGATTTTTTTCCAAAGCTCTTTTGCTAGAACGGTTGATTTGCTGATATTTGGGTCGTTTTCGTAGGTGATATATTTTGCTTCAAATTCTTCGCCCCACACATCGCACAAATCAGCCACATCGACAGGGTCGAAAAGCGTCCATTTTTCGTTGTTTGCTAGGCGTTTCATAAACAAATCGTTTATCCACAAAGCAGGGAAAATTTCATGCGCTCTGCGGCGTTCTTCGCCTGAGTTTTTACGCAAATCCAAAAAGTCGTTTATATCCATGTGCCACGGCTCGATATACACGGCGATTGCGCCTTTTCTGGTGCCTAGTTGATCCACAGCTACGGCTATGTCGTTTGTGATTTTTAAGAAAGGTATTATGCCGCCTGCGGCGTTTTTGTGTCCGTCGATACTACCGCCCATGGCTCTAACTTTGCACCAGTCCCAGCCGATACCGCCGCCAAATTTTGATAAAAGCGCCATTTCTTTGTAGCTATCAAAAATTCCTTCGATATTATCAGGCGTGCTTCCGACATAGCAAGAGCTTAGCTGGTGCCTTGTAGTTCTTGCATTTGAGAGTGTCGGAGTGGCGAGCATGACTTCAAATTTGCTTATTAAATCATAAAATTTTTTCGCCCAGCCTTGGCTGTCTAGCTCGTTTTGCGCCAAAAACATAGCAATCGCCATAAACATGTGCTGTGGAAGCTCAATCGGTTTTGCTTGTCTGTCTTTTATGAGATAGCGATCATAAAGCGTTTTAATACCAAGATAGGTAAATTGCAAATCGCGCTCTGGCTTAATGTAGGCGTCTAGGTCGTCTAGGTCGTATTTTTCTTTTAGCCCTAGCATGATGCGACCCTCGCTCTCACCGCGCTCAAAGTAGGTTTGAAGCGATTGATAGCCGGTGAAGCCAGATACTTTGTGATACAAATCATAAAGGAAAAGTCGCGCTGCCACAAATGTCCAGTTTGGGCGGTCTATGTCGATTTTATCGACGGCGGTTTTGATAAGGGTTTGCTGGATTTCCTCTGTGGTAATCATATCGCGAAACTGAATTTTCGCATCGACTTCTAGCTCGCTAAGGCTGACATTTTCAAGCCCTGCTACCGCGTCCCCTGTGAATTTTTTGATTTTTGAAATATCGAGTTCTTCGGTTCTACCGTTGCGTTTAATTACTTTCATTTTTGCGTCCGTTTCTAAGAAAAAATAATTGTGCGATTGTATCTTTTTAAAGCTTATGATTTAAGAAAATTTATCCAAATTTTGCTTTGGAGTTTTGCTAAATTTTAAGTTAAATTATTATGGGAAAATTTGGGTATTTTTTGATTTTATGACAGAAAATTTAGCCCAAAATGGGCTAAATTTTCAAATTTTAAATCCAAAAATACAACGAGCTAAAATGCAAAGCCCAAAAAATTCCAAAAGAGTTAGTTTGGGGGCGTGAAAATGCTTCATAGCAATCATTTCCCAAAGTGGAAAGCAGATAGCAGCAATGATAAACAAATAAATCAAAGAAAAAACATCTTCTATAAGTGCGCTAAAAAAACTCCTTTGTTTGCTCTCGTTCATACTGGCTCCTTTAAATTTTACTCTTGTAGCTTACCCAAACACCCTAGCGAAAATTCTATCCACATTTTTTGTGTAATATCCATAATCAAAACACGCTCTAATTTCGTCTTCGCTCAAAGCTTTTCTCAGGTCGTCGTCGGCGAGTAAATTTTGCAGATACAAGCTCTGCCCGTTTTCATCGATAGCTTTTTTGCCTTCTTGCAAGTCAGCCCAAACTTTCATCGCGTTTCTTTGGACGATTTTATAAGCTTCTTCGCGTGATAGCCCCTTTTTAGGAAGTTCTAAAAGCACCCTTTGAGAAAAAACTAGTCCGCCTGTTAAATTTAGATTTTTCATCATATTTTCAGGATAAACGACCAAATTTTCAATCAAATTTGCAAGGCGATTTAGCATAAAATCAGCCGTTACAAAGCCATCTGGCAGTATAAATCTCTCAACCGAACTATGACTAATATCTCTTTCGTGCCACAAAGCGACATTTTCCATAGCAGGGATCGCATAGCTTCGCAAAACCCTGCAAAGCCCCGTTACATTTTCACTAAGCACCGGATTTCGTTTGTGTGGCATTGCCGAGCTTCCCTTTTGTCCCGGAGCGAAATACTCTTCACACTCATAAACTTCTGTTCTTTGGTAGTGGCGGATTGCAACGGCGATTTTCTCGCAACTTGAAGCTAAAATCGCTAGTGCGTTCATCACTTGCGCGTAGCGATCTCTTTGTATGACTTGGTTTGACGCTGGGGCTGGTTTTAAGCCTAGATTTTGGCAAACTAGCTCTTCAAGTTCAAGCGGAGCGTGGGCGAAATTTCCCATTGCGCCGCTGATTTGACCCACACTTATGACGCCATAAGCGTGTTTTATCAGCTCTAATGCGCGATTTATCTCATCATGCCAAATCGCTAAAACAAGCCCGAAAGTTATCGGTTCGCCGTGAATTCCGTGGCTTCTGCCCACCATAAGCGTGTTTTTGTGCTTCATCGCTTGATTTTTGATTGCCGTTTTTAGGGCTTCGATGTCAGCGATAATCAAATCCAAGCTATCTTTTATCTGCAACGCCACAGCCGTATCGATACAATCGCTACTAGTCATACCATAATGCACAAAACGGCTCTCTTCGCCCAAGCTCTCGCTCACGCTGGTTAAAAACGCGATTACATCGTGCTTTGTCGTTTTTTCGATTTCGTCTATGCGTTCGATGCTAAATTTAGCGTTTTTGCAGATTTTTTCGCAATCATCATCCGGGATAAAGCCAAGCTTGTTCCACGCCTTAACTGCGGCAAGTTCGACTTTTAGCCAAGCGTCGTATTTGGCTTGTTGCGTCCATTTGTCTTTCATAATTTTTCGTGCGTATCGCTCTACCATTTTTGTGCCTTTATTTGAAATTTGATATAATCCAAAATTATATTAAAAAAGGGCTGAAAAGTTAGTTAATATGGCGTATGAGAAATTTAGTTTAGGCAAATTTACAAATCGGCGAATTTTTGAGATTTTGCTGGATTTGGGACACGATATGAAAGGCGCTCAAAGGCTTTGCGATAAGGGCAGGGTGCTAGATAGCTCTGGCGTGGTAATGGCAAAAAACAGCGTGGCAAATGGGGAAATATTTTTGATAGATTATAAATGTGAGCCAAAAGGACTGCGTGCGATTTTTGAGAGCGAAGAATTCGGCGTTTTTGACAAACCTAGCGGAGTGCTAAGCCACCCAAACGGCAGAGGTTGCAAATATTCGCTTTATGATGAAATTTGGTCGCTTTATGGTCGTTCTGCGGCGGTCGTGCATAGGCTCGATAAAGAGACAAGTGGCGTGATACTGGTCGCAAAAAATTTGGCTAGTTTAAATGCGCTAAAAATGCTTTTTGAAAATAGGGCGGTGAAAAAATCATATTTTGCTTTGGTGAGCGGGAGAGTGGAGCGAGAATTTGTAATCGATGAGCCAATAGGTGAGAGTTTAGAAGCCGACGAAGTGGCGATAAAAATGCGAATTTGCGAAAACGGCAAAAAGGCGATAACCGAAATTTATCCGATAGAATATTTTAGCGAATTTAATGCGACTTTGGTTCGAGCCGTGCCACTGACGGGCAGACAGCATCAAATTCGTTTGCATTTGTTTCATGTGAAACACAAAATTTTAGGCGACCCACTTTATGGGACTGATACGGCGACTTTCGAAGCGATTTTGGACGAGAAATTAAGCGTCGAAGAGCGGATAAATTTAACAGGCGCTTCTAGGCTTTGCCTACATGCAGCGAATCTGCACTTCGAATTTAACGGGAAAATTTATGATATAAATACAAAAAGCGACTTTAAAGCTAAATTTTTAAAGTCGCTTAAAGTTTAGAATAATTGAGATTTTATTATAAGTAAATGTTTCCGTCGGCATCTGCTTTTTTAAACAATGCCATAATAAATTCAATTAATGCTATTAACGAAGGTATTATTGTCCAACAAAATACTAGGTATATAACGCCCCACATAGTTTTACCAGCATAAAATTTATGCACCCCAATACCACCCAAGAAAAAAGCAAGAACGCAATAAATTACTTTATTTACTGGTCTAAGCGAGCTATTTTCACTCATTTTCTATCCTTTAAAAATAAAATTAAAAATTTGTATAATATCAAAAAAAAAAAAAAACAAATGGTAAATAAACGGATTTTTTTTAACATTATTTTTAAAATTTTGGATAATTTAAATTTCGGCGCAGTGTTTCGGAGTTGCGCTAGCGAAATTTTAAAATTTGGTAAAATTTACTCTTTTTTTTCGCTTAAAACTACATAAAAAATTCCACAAATGCCGATTATAGCGACGATTGCGATAAAAACTACTTCGATTATATCAAGGGCGGTCATTTTTGCTTCTTTCTTTGAGTTGTCCGCACGCAGCACTTATGTCAAGCCCCTTGCTTTGGCGAATCGTGCAGGTTACGCCATGCGCACTGAGATAGTCTTGGAATTTCACCATATTTTCAGTGCTTGGGCGCAGATACGGGCTTCCTTCGTGTGGGTTGAAGTATATCAAATTTACCTTTGCTTTTATGCCGTGAAGTAGCTTTACAAGGGTTTTTGCATCGCTAGGGCTATCATTTACGCCGCCCATGACAAGGTATTCAAACATCACTCGCTTTCGCATGTCAATGGGGAAATTTCGCACGGCGTCCATAACCGAAGCTATGTTGTAGGCTTTGTTTATCGGCATTAATTTGACCCTAAGCTCGTCGGTTACGGCGTGAAGTGAAATGGCAAGCAAAACGCCCAAATCCATTTCACCAAGCTTTTTTATCTGCGTGGCTAGACCGCTTGTGCTGATAGTTTGGCGGCGTGGAGCGATAGCTAGGCCGTCGTTTTCTTTTAAAATTTGCACGGCTTTGGCGACATTTGCTAGGTTATCTAGCGGTTCGCCCATGCCCATATATACGACATTTACGCGTCTTTCGTAAGGGATTTGGTTTGCGATTTTTATGTATAAAATTTGCCCGACGATTTCACCTGCTGTGAGATTTCGCACAAATCCGCCTTTGGCAGTTAGGCAAAAC
Organism: Campylobacter sp. JMF_08 NE1; assembly: GCF_027737875.1. NCBI lineage: Bacteria > Pseudomonadati > Campylobacterota > Epsilonproteobacteria > Campylobacterales > Campylobacteraceae > Campylobacter > Campylobacter sp. JMF_08 NE1. The sequence continues at coordinate 154,618 of NZ_JAOVUC010000003.1, read as the reverse complement.
GCACAGCCCATTTTGCAACCGACTTGCGAACTAACGCAGATTGTGTATCTTGCATGGCGTGAAATTTTGCCGTTTTCATCTGCGACTTCATCTTTCATAGGAAGCAAAACGCTTTCTATGGTTTTGCCGTCTTTTAGCTCGAAAAGATATTTTTTGCTTCCGTCGATACTCTCTTCGCATTTTGCGCATTTTACGGGGTCTAAATAGAAATTTTCGCTTAAATTTGCCCTTAATTCCTTTGGCAAATTTAGCATTTCATCAAAATTTTTAACGCCTTTTTTATAAATCCACTCGTAAATTTGCTTGGCTCTAAATTTTGGCGTTATAAGCTCGGATAGTTCATCAAGTGTGAAATCTAGGATATTTTTCAAATTATTCCTTTTTGTTTTAAGTAATTTTCTAAAATTTCTTTGGCTTTTGCGTGATTTTTCAAAAAATCTGTGTGTGCGTTTTGATTGCAAAAATTCGTCGCGACGAAAATTCCGCGAGCTGGGATTTTGAAACTTTCGGCGACTTTGACGACAGAGTAAAATTCCATATTTTCGATTTTGTAGCCGAGTGTGGCGAATTTTTGTGCGCAAATTTCATCTGTGGTGATGAAATTTGATGAGTTGCAAAATGTTTCATATGAAACATTTGGGTCAAAAATCGGGCTGTATGAATAGCCTAAAAGCTCGGAAATTTCGTGGTTTGTGGCCGTTTCGCACTCAAAAATATCAAAAATTTCACCTTCATTATATAGACCGCAACTGCCTACAAACAAAATTTCGCTATGTTTTTCGCTCGCTAAAATTTTGGTTAAATTGATAGCGCAATCCACGAGCCCCACGCCGACAGCGCGCGCGAAGCCGAATTCTTCGCCATTTCCTGCGCACACTATCAACTTCGAACCCTTATGCCGTTTTGCAAAAGATAGGCTTTTAAATCTTTGATTTTTATCTCGCCGAAGTGAAAAATGCTCGCTGCGAGTGCCGCGTCAGCCCCACACTCAAAGGCTTCTTTGATATGCTCCATATTTCCTGCACCGCCACTTGCGATTACGGAGATTTTTAGCATTTTGCTAATTTTGCCTGTAACTTCCACATCAAAGCCGTTTTTGGTGCCGTCGCAGTCCATAGAAGTGAGCAAAATCTCCCCCGCACCGCGGTTTTGCACTTCCTCTGCCCACGCATAAGCGTCCAGTCCGGTGTCTTCTCTGCCGCCTTTGACAAAGACATTGTAGCCCCTGCCAGTTCGTTTGACATCGATTGCCACGACGACGCATTGAGAGCCGAATTTTTTCGCTGCTTCGTCGATTAAACCTGGGTTTGCGATGGCTGATGAGTTTAGGCTGACCTTGTCGCAACCCACATCCAAAAGTCGTGAAATATCGTCGATTTTGCGGATTCCGCCACCCACGGTCAGCGGGATAAAAAGCTGTTTTGCCACGCTTTCGACCACATGCACGATAGTGTCGCGGTTCTCAAAACTAGCCGTAATGTCTAAAAAACAAAGCTCGTCCGCACCCTCGTCGTTATAGCGTTTTGCGATTTCGACAGGATCGCCTGCGTCGCGTAAATTTACGAAATTTACGCCCTTTACCACGCGCCCGTTTTGCACATCTAGGCATGGAATTATTCGTTTTGCAAATGTTTTCAAAATTTTGCCCTTTAAAATTTTTGTAAATTTTAGCCAAATTTCGCTTATATAACCATTTTATAAGTAAAAATTGGATAAAATCTCTCGATGATAGTTGCAAAGAAAAAATTCGGACAAAATTTTCTAAAAGATAGTTTGATTTTAGACAAAATTATCCAATCGATTCCCAAAAATGCTGAAAATATCGTAGAAATTGGGCCTGGCTTGGGTGATTTAACTCGTAATCTTTTAAAGAGTTATAAAGTAAAAAGTTTCGAAATTGATAATGATTTATATCAGATTTTGTGCCAAAGCTTCGCCACAGAGATAAAAAACCGCGATTTGGAGCTGGTTTTGGGCGATGTTTTGGAAATTTGGGAAAATTCTCTTAGCGAAAAACCATATTTTTTGGTTGCGAATTTGCCGTATTATATCGCGACAAATATAATCCTGCGAGCCATCGAAGACCCGCTGTGTGAGGGTTTGGTCGTAATGGTGCAAAAAGAGGTCGCGCAGAAATTTTGCGCAGTTTCTGGGAAGCGGGAATTCGGCGCGATTTCGGTTTTGGCTAGCCTTTGTGGCGGGGCGCAGTATCTTTTCGAGGTGCCTCCACACGCTTTCGAGCCAGCTCCGAAGGTCATTTCAGCCGTGATGAGGATAGAAAAGACGCGCAATCCTTTCCAAAGCGTGGAGCAAAAGCGCGATTTTGAGGTGTTTTTGAGAGCGTGTTTTGCCTCTCCTAGAAAAACACTAGCCAAAAATCTAAGCGCAATCGCGTCCAAATCAGATATAACCCAAATTTTCGAAGAACTAGAAATTTTTGAAAACACAAGACCGCACGAGTTAAATTTCGCCTTATTTTTAGATATTTTTAAAAAATTAAAGGTGAAAAATGGAAGAGAAAAAAACTAACAACCAAGCGCAAAACTCTGATTTTACAGGCCCTGAGCGCTTAAAAAAGGTAAATAGACGCCGCAGACACAGGGAAAATTTAAAAAAATCGTTTGATGAGAGCAAAAATCAAAAAGACGAGCAAAAAACCCCAGCAAACGAAAACAAAAAAAATAAAAAATCAAAAAGCGAAAAAGCGCAAAATCTATCCAGCGAAACAGCCGCGCAAAGCCCAAATTCAGAGGAGGGCGCCAAAAAGAAAAAACGCTCCAAACGCAAGACGAATATGCCAAAAAGCCTAACTGGCACCGAGCCATGGCATGTGGCTATGGACGAGGCGATTGCGGCGAATAAGGCTATGCACGAAGCAAGGCTCTATCCGCTAAAAAATGCAAATTCTAGTGAAACTATCCGCATAACTCCGCTTGGCGGACTTGGCGAGATTGGCGCGAATATGACGATTTTCGAGACCGCTACGAGCGCGATTATCGTCGATGTGGGTATGAGTTTCCCTGATGATAATATGCCCGGCGTGGATATTTTGATCCCTGATTTTAGCTATGTTCGCAAAATCGCTGACAAAGTCAAAGGTATCATCATCACGCACGCGCACGAAGATCACATTGGCGCAATGCCCTATTTTTTCAAGGAATTTCAATTTCCAATTTACGCTACGCCACTCCCGCTTGGCATGATTTCAAACAAATTTGAAGAGCATGGCTTAAAGGCGGAGCGAAGCTATTTCCGCCCGGTGCAAAAGCGCAAAATTTACAAAATCGGCGATTTTGAGGTCGAATTTATCCACATAACGCACTCGATTATCGACGCTAGCGCACTTGCGATTACCACAAAGGCCGGCACGATTATCCACACGGGCGATTTCAAAATCGACCACACCCCAATCGACGGCTATCCGACCGATTTAAACCGCTTGGCGCACTATGGCGATCGTGGCGTAATGCTACTGATGAGCGATAGCACGAATTCTCACAGAGACGGCATTACCAAATCCGAAAATTCGGTAGGCAGGACATTTGACGGCATTTTTGCTAGCTCGAAAGGGCGCGTGATTATGAGCACATTTAGCTCAAATATCCACCGCGTCTATCAAGCGATCGAGCGCGGTGTGAAATACGGCCGCAAGGTCTGCGTGATAGGGCGAAGTATGGAGCGAAACCTATTTACGGCAATGGAGCTAGGCTATGTCGAGCTTGATCGTAAAATTTTCATTGATCCAGATGAGGTCAGCAAATACCCTGACAATGAGGTTTTAATCGTAACCACAGGCTCTCAGGGCGAGACTATGAGCGCGCTATATCGCATGGCCACAGACGAGCATAAATACATAAAAATCAAACCCACAGATCAAGTCATCATCTCGGCAAAGGCGATTCCGGGTAACGAAAACAGCGTCTCAACCGTGCTAAATTTCTTACTAAAAAGTGGCGCAAAGGTGGCGTATCAGGATTTCAGCGAAATCCATGTTAGCGGACACGCTGCCCAAGAGGAGCAAAAACTAATGCTTCGCCTAATCAAGCCGAAATTTTTCCTGCCTGTTCATGGCGAGTATAACCACATAGTCAAACACCGCGAAACTGCGATAGAATGCGGGATTGATGAGAAAAATATCTATTTGATGAACGACGGCGATCAAATGGAGATTTGCGAAAAATACCTAAAACGGGTCAAAACCGTTAAAACCGGCAAGGTTTTCATTGACAATCAAATCAATAAGCAAATTTCCGATGAAATCGTAAAACACAGGCAAAATTTGGCCGACGCTGGCGTGGCTGTGATCATCGCTCAAATCGACAAAACAGCCAAAAAGCTTATCAAATCTCGCGTCATTACCTACGGGCTTGTCGCAGAGTCGCAGACATCTGCCTTTACCAAGGATATGGAGGGCTTAATCGAGCAGTTTTTGGCGAATATGAAAACCGAAATTTTGCTTGATAATCGCGTGTTGGAGTCGCAAATCCGCCAAGCCGTGCGAAAGCATATTTTTAGAAAAACGAAAAAATATCCGACAATCGTGCCGGTTATTTACCTAATGTAAGGGGCATTTTATGGGCATTTTAGAAAACGCAAAAGAGGTTTTGAGGCTCGAAGGTAGCGAGCTTTTACGCCACGCCGAGCTTATCGGCGATGAAATCGAAAGAGCGGTAAATTTGATTTTAGAGTGCAAGGGCAAATTAATCGTTACAGGCGTGGGAAAAAGCGGACATATCGGCGCGAAAATCGCTGCCACTTTGGCAAGCACGGGAACTCCTAGCTTTTTCATGCACCCCACAGAAGCCCTGCACGGCGATCTTGGCATGGTAGGCAAAGATGATTTGGTTTTGGCAATAAGTTTTAGCGGTGAGAGCGAAGAGTTGGTTCGAATTTTGCCACACATTAAGCGATTTGGCGTGAAAATCATCGCAATGGCAAGTAACAAAAATAGCTCTTTGGGGCGAATTTGCGACGAATTTATTAGCCTTAAAATCGAGCGCGAAGCGTGTCCTTTGGGAGCGGCGCCTACGGTTTCTACCACGCTAACACTTGCACTTGGCGATGCGTTAGCAGTGTGCCTAATGAGTGAGCGAAAATTTCAAAAAGAAGATTTCGCAAACTTCCACCCGGGCGGCAGTCTTGGCAAACGCCTTTACTTAAAAGTCGCCGATGTCATGCGAACTAACGATTTGCCGATTGTTAGCGAAAGTGTTAGTCTAAAAGAAGCCATAAATGCGATGACGCACGGCAAACTAGGCACCGTTTTGCTAACTAACGCTAACGGAAAGCTAACGGCGATTTTAAGCGACGGAGATTTGCGTAGGGCGCTCATGAGCGAGAATTTTAGCCTTGAAGAAAGCGCGATTAAATTTGCCACAAAATCGCCAAAAACCATTGAAAATTCGCAAATTTTAGCTTCCAAAGCGTTGGAGATGATAGAAAATTTTAAAATTCAGCTTCTTGCCGTTACAGATGAAAACGGCGTTCCTATCGGCACCGTGCATATCCACGACCTTAAAAACATAGGGCTATAAAATGGAAAAAATGCGTTTAAATAAATTTATCTCGCACAACACAGGTTATTCACGCCGTGAAGCCGACGAGCTAATCAAAAACGGCAAAGTTAGCATAAACGGGCGAGTTGTTAGTGAGTTTGTCGAAGTTAGTGGCGAAGAAAAAATCCGCATAAACGGGCGAATAATCAAGAAAAAAACCGAATTTAGCGTGATTGTCTATCACAAACCAAAGGGCGAATTAGTCACCAAAAAAGACGATCGCGGTCGCAAGACGATTTATGACAGCTTGCCAAACGGATTTTCTAAATTTGTTAGTATCGGACGGCTAGACTTTGCTAGTGAAGGGCTTTTGCTATTAACTGACGCCCCTGCTATCGCCACTGCGTTAATGAAAAGCGACATTGAAAGAGAATATTACCTAAAAGTCAAAGGCGAAGTAACTGACGAAGTCGTAACGGCGATAAAAGAGGGCTTTTACGCGGACGACGCCACCAAGGGCGCTCACGCCAAAAGCAAAATCAAATCAATGGAATTTAAGCCCTTTTTGGCGTATCGCATAATGCCAAGCAGCGGCGGCTACACCAAAATCAAAGCTATCATAAACGAAGGGCAAAACAGAGAGTTAAGGCGGTTTTTTGGGTATTTTGACCTAGAAGTCGTAGATCTCAAACGCACGGCATTTGGACGGGTTACGCTAGGGACTTTGAAACCCGGAAAGTGGAGATATTTGGATAGCTCGGAATATGATGATCTGAGAGATTTTTTGAAGCAAGAAAAAATTTATTACTAAAATTCCCCAGACTTGACGGATTAAATTAAAAAATTTCACGCTTCCTGCGGTCACGGACGACCTAGTCCGCTCCCTTGAAAGCCTGAAATTTTTTAAATTACTACGCCTATTCTGTCTTGAATATTTTTTATAATTAAATAAATTCAACTTTCAAGGCAAATTTGCTAGAATTTGACATTTTAAATTTAAAAAAGGCGATAAAATGGCAATTCCGACTTTTAAAGAAATGATGTTTCCAATACTAAAATTCATGAGTGATAAACAAATTCATACTCGACAAGATACAATGAAATTTATTGTAGATTATTTTAAATTGAACAATGAAGAAAAAAGTATAATGGTTTCTAGCCAACAAATGTTTTTATATGAAAATCGTGCTAGTTGGGCGTTGTCATATTTGACAGGAAAAATAAATTTAATACAGCGTGTTAGTTTGGGAAAATATAAGATTACAGAATTAGGACAAAAAATCGCAAAAAGTGAAAAAGAATTTGAAGAATTATGCAATAAAACTTACACAGGAAAGCAAAATCCTAATTTTAAAAAAACAGCCGAAAATCCACAAAACAACACCCCTGATGAAAATTTAAATTTAAATTTGGACGAAATTAATGATAATGTAAAATCCGAGATAATGGATAGAATTTTGCATAACGAGCCGAGATTTTTTGAAAATTTAGCACTTAGATTGCTCGAAAAAATCGGCTATGGCGTGAGTATGGGCGAACTTACACAAAATGGCGCTGACGGCGGGATTGACGGCATTGTAAATGAAGACATTTTGGGATTTTCAAAAATTTATATCCAAGCAAAACGCTTTGATAAAGGCGTCGTCGGTCGCCCTGAAATCCAAAAATTTGTCGGTGTCCTAGCAACAAAACCTACCAAAAAAGGGCTTTTTATCACAACTTCAAAATTCTCTAACGAAGCGGTCGAATTTGCTTCAAATTTACAAGGTTATTCGGTAGTTTTAATCGACGGCGACAGGCTTTTGGACTTAATGCTAAAATATAAACTAGGTGTCCAAGTGAAAGAAATCAAAGAAATTTTTGCCGTAGATAATGATTTTTTCGATGACGAAAATTATTAAATTTGGGGCTTGAAAATGTCCAAAAAAATCGAAAAAACTAACGCTTGTCGCATACTTGACGGGCTTAAAATTCATTACGAAATACTTGAATACGAAGTCGATGAAAACAACCTTGACGCCGTGCATGTGGCAAATTCGTGCCAAAAGCCTATCGAGCAGGTCTATAAAACGATAGTTTGCGAGTGCGGGGGTGAGTATATCACAGCGTGTTTGCAAGGCGATTTAAACCTTGATTTAAAGGCGTTAGCTAGAATTGCGAAAGTCAAACGAACCGAGCTAATGAACTTAAAAGAGCTAACAAAAATCACAGGCTATGTTAGGGGCGGTTGTTCGCCGCTTGGCATGAAAAAGCACTTTCGCACATTTATCGACTCACGCGCACTAACACAAACTCAAATTTGCGTTAGTGCAGGAGTGCGGGGCAAACAAATTTGGCTAAATCCAAACGATTTAGCGACTGCGACAAAGGCAGAATTTGGCGAATTTGCCGTGAAATTAGAAGGCTAAATTTCAGCGCTCGAATTTACCCTAAATTTAAAAGCTAAATTTCGCTACGAGCGCATTTCGTTTAGCAAAGCCGTAATCTTTGGCTCTTCGCTCGCTTTGATTTCGCTAGCGGCGAAGGGTGCGAGATTTCGTGCGATTTCTATCATCATATTTATGCTTAAAATCACATTTGCGTTTTGGTTCGTGTCTATGCGAGTAAAGAGCGTGTCGTTCGAAACCGCGATAAATACGGAGTTGCTCACAGCGTGCATTTGCACTGGGGAGTTTAGGCTAATGCTGATGAGTTCGAGCGTGGTTAGGATTTTGCCGTCTTTTAAAACCTCGCTGTCAAAATTCTCGCCAGCGTAAATGTCGAAAATATCGGATTTGGCGATATTTGCCTTTTGGAGTTTGAGGTGCGGGGTTTGGAGCATAAACTCACCCTTGCCAATCGCCGAAAAATCGCTAGCAAAGGCGAGTGGATAGTCAAATTTCGCTATAAATCCAGTGTAAATTTTGCCGTCATTTATGCGCCCCCACTCGAATTTATCGAGCCCTAACAAACTTTTTTTTCGTTTGTTAGTGCGTGCTAGCGCGGCATCGCCAAATTTCGCCTCGATTTCACCTACTTTGCCTACTAGTGATCGTTTGCAAACGCATGTGTTAGCGTCTTTTTTAATCGGAAGCGAGCTTAAATCCTCTAAAAAAAATGCGCCAAAGGGCTTAAAAGTAAGCCCGGTTTCCTTGGCAATCCAAAGCAAAATTTCATTGTCAAACGCCTTATCGAGCAGGGCTGAGAAGTGCTGTTTTTGGTTTTTGTCAAAATACGAGTGCGCCAAAAGCCCGCAAATCCCAATCAAACAGCCCAAAATGATTTTAAATTTCAGCGAATATCCGCCACTTAAAATCAAAAACGCCAGCGCACAAACCACGCAAACGACGATAATTAGCCGTTTTTTCGCGCTCGCTTCATTTTCTAAAATCGTCTTTTTTTTCAGCTCAAACGATACTATACTCATATTTTCTCCACAAATGCTTTTTGATTGTTTTTCAAAATTTTAGCCAAAATTTTAAATTTTTCCAACTCCTTTTTTAGCGTGACGGCTGGGGAGTTTTCGCCAAGGAGCGGGTATGAAATATTTGGCTCGAAGCTGTTTTTACCAAGCGCGATATATAGCCAAATTTTACCTCCCTCACACGCTAGGCTAAGTGGAGCTTTGAAATAATCCCTAAGTGCGATTAGCTGCTCCATAAATTTGGGCGTTAGTATGTAGTGCGCGCTGATAGGATCATTTGAATATGTGCGGAAATACTGCTCAAACTCAGCGTTATCCATACTAACGCGTTTTAGGTGTGAGTTAGTTCTGGCGTTAGTGTCGATGACATGGAGCGTGGAGGCGAAATTTTGGTTAAATTCGGCTATAAGCGTTATGCCATAAAATAGGGTTGTTAGTTTGGGCGTTTGTTTTTGGTTAGTGTGTGTTTGTGTTTGTTTGGCAAGATAAATATCGCAAAACTGCGCCCTCACGCCCTCGATTTCGCCAGCGAAAAAATCATCGCCCCTATACACGCTAAAATCGCTTTCGTAAAACCCGGGCGCGTTAAATTCGGCAAATTCGAAAAATCTTTTGCGCTCGTAGCTTAAATTTTCGTCTTTGGCGATTAGGCTTAGGATTTCGTCCTTAAAGCGCGCGTTAAAGGGCGTTATAAGTCTAGCGTGCGAAATGCTAAAAAACATAAGCGAGGCAAAAACGCAAATTATGCTAGAAATGAGCAAATCAGGCACAAATCGTAGCAAAACGGGGAGTAGGACGAAAATGAGCGCAAAGGAAGCGACCTTTAAAATGCGTAAATTTTTGGCGATTTTTGCCCGTTTGGTTTCCAAAATTTCCAAATTTTGGATAATTTCTTCGTTTTTAAATTTTAAAATTTTTTCCATTATTTTAGCATTTCTGATAAATTTGGCGCGCGTTTTTCGCTCTCATCGGCGGCGAAAAATTCGCTCTTTTTGAAGTGAAAAAAGCTAGCGATGAGGTTTGTGGGAAACATTTCGCATGCGTTGTTATACACCATAACTGCGCCGTTGTAAGCGCGTCTAGCTGCGCTGATTTGCTCTTCGACTTCGCTTAGCGTGGCTTGGAGATGAAGGACATTTTCGTTGGCTTTTAGCTCTGGGTAGTTTTCCACAGCGATTTTTAGCGAGCCAAGAGTGCGCGAGAGTTCGGCGTTTAGGGCGAATTTTTGCGCGTCGTTTGTGGCGCTCATCGCTTCGCTTCGCAAAGCCGTGATTTTGCTCAATACTTCGCGTTCGTGCGTTAGGTAGGCTTTGACAGAGGCGAGTAAATTTGGGATCAAATCGTAGCGTTTTTTAAGCTGTGTATCGACGCTAGAAGCGATATTCGAGACCTGATTTCGTTTGGCGATTAATGAGTTATAAATGCCAATAACGGCAAAAATTAAAACTGCAATTATGGTTAAAAAGATAGTTAAAACGCCCATATTTTCCCTTTGAAAATGAAATTTTGCTATTTTAGCATAAATTATATTTAAAATTTTGCGTTTTTTAAATTTTATATAAGTAAAATTTGGATAAACTCCATTTTTCCTACAATGTGTCAAGGTAGCTCAGCTGGTTAGAGCGCTGGTCTCATAAGCCGGAGGTCGAGAGTTCAAGTCTCTCTCTTGACACCATTTTTTATACGATTTTAAATTACACCGATTTTAGCTCAGCGTCAATTCTTTTAGCGTTTGGATATGCGCTTTTGGGGGCAGTCCATACATGCGCGCGTATTCTCTGCTAAACTGGCTCGTGCTCTCATAGCCCACATCAAATGCCACTTGCGAGACCGAAGTCGTGGTATTTAGCAGCATAAATTTTGCCTCTTCCAGTCTTATTCTTTTTTGAAATTCTAGTGGGGAAAGGGCGGTAAATTTTTTGAAATTATGGTAAAAAGACGAAACGCTAATGCCGATTTTTTCAGCCAAATCACTCATATTTATCGCTTCGTTAAAATGCGCTGAAATTTCACTGATAGCGTGTGCTATTTGGTTTTGCATGGTGCCATTTAGGATAAATTTGTATAAGAAATTCGCAGCTCCCTCATCGCCACTCATCAGCGAATACAAAACCTCTTTTATAGATAGATTTACCAAATACTCGCTGTGCGCGCCACCTCGTTCTAGCAAATGCACCAGCCTAGCGATAGAATCAGCCAAATCGAAGCTGATTTTGCTCACATAAAGGCTTTCTTTTAGCTTTTTTTTCGACGGGGTGAAATTTATGTTTTTAATCGCCTCGGCCAAATCATCGACTTTAAATTCGACAATAATTGACAAAAGTGGGCATTGCGTAACCCTGCCCGAAATCGGTATGTGAGTAGGGGTGAGCATGAATTGGTCTTTGTTATAAAAATACTCTTTGCCGTTAAATTTCACTAGCTTGTTTCCGCGTAGAGCGATACAGATACTAGGCTTGTAAATTCCGCTGCGAAACTCGGTAGTTTCGTCCGCGCGGTAAAATTTAATCTGCTCGATTTGTGTATCTATAACGCCGTAATTTGGATAATTTTTATCAATAAAATTTGCAATTTCATCTAAAATTTTGTTTTTATCTTTCATTTTTACCCCTTTTGAAATTTTGATTTATTTTAGCAAATAATTTTAAATTTTGCAGAATTAGGCAATAAATTTGTAAAATTTGTCTATAAGAATTTTGTAAATTCGGTTATAATGTGCGAAATTTTTTAAAGGAGAATTATGGAAAATTTCAGTTTTAAAAACCCTGTGCAGGTCGAATTTGGCAAGGGCAAAGAGAAAAATATCGGCGAGTATATGGCAAAATACGGCGCGAAAAAGGCGCTTGTCGTCTATGGAAGCGATAGAGTGAAAAAATCTGGGCTTTTCGATACAGCCGTAAATTCGCTCAAAGCGCACGGCATAGAATACGCCGAGCTTGGCGGGGTTAAAAGCAATCCAGTGCTTAGCAAAGTCCATGAGGGCGTGAAAATCGCGAAAGATTTCGGTGCAGATAGTGTGCTAGCAATCGGTGGCGGAAGCGTGCTAGATAGCTGTAAGGCAATAGCGGCAGGAGCGTGCTATGAGGGCGATGTGTGGGACTTTTTCTTCGCAAAAGAGGTTCAAAAAGCACTTATGATTTTTGACATTATCACACTTGCCGCGACTGGTTCTGAGATGAATAGAGGCGGCGTAGTCACAAACGAAGCGACAAGGCAAAAATTTGGCATAGATGGCCCAGCTTTGTTCCCAAAAGTTTCAGTCATAAACCCAGAGCTTCAAGCTACCGTAACGCCTGAGTATTTGGTGTATTCGGCTAGCGATATCATCGCACACTCAATCGAGGGCTATTTCACAGCCACAAAACACCCTGAAATCATCGATATGTATATCGAAGCAAACATAAAAACCGTTATGAAAACAACCGAAATTTTGCTTAAAAACCCTGATGATTACGAGGCTAGGGGCGATTTCGCGTGGGCTGCGACAATGGCGCTAAATGGGCTAACTTATGTGGGCGTGAGCGGTTATAGCTACCCAAATCACATGCTAGAACACGCAATGAGCGCGGTGGTCGATTGTGCGCACGGAGCGGGGCTAAGCGTGATAATGCCAGCATGGATGAAATGGTATAAGAAAAATAATGAAGCCAAATTTGCGTGCTTTGCCAAAGAAATTTTTGGGCTTGACAATGCAGAGGCTGGAATTGACGCGCTTAAAGCGTGGTTTGATAAAATTGGCACTCCAACTACGCTTGGCGGGGTAAAAATTGATGATAGCAATGTAGGCGAAGTCATGGAAATCATCGTGCGAGATGCGCCAAAATGGGGCTTACCACAATACGACGCAAAAGCTGTGAAAGAGATTTTTGATCTAGCAAAATAGTTTTGAATTTGGCGGAATTTTAAAATTTCGCCAAATTTTAATTTAATATCCTTTTGATTTTAGGATTGTGTCTAATATTCTTTGATAAACAGCGCAAACATTGGTTAAATTTTCTTTCTCACAACTTAGTTTTAGATATTTTAGTGTTTTTGGCGAATTTTCCTGTGCGCAATTACCGCGGTTGTAAATGCTGGCTAGTCTTATACAAGCAGTATAAATATGGGCTTCGTTGGAATTACATATTTTTTCATAATATTTTATGGCTTTTGCGCCAACTTCAAAATTTTTGGTTTTATCGCAACTATTTTCTAAATTTGTCGCCAACTCAAAGCATTTATCTGAATTCCCAGCCTCGCACTCTTTTTCGAGCTCTGAAATTTGTGTGTTAGCAAACGCACTAACACACAAAACCAAACAAAAAACGAAATTTTTCATAAATTTGTTAGTCTTTGTTAGCGTGTGATTTACGCCATTATTACGCCATTTCCCTCGCATACTTCGCCGATAACATATCCGTCAGTGTTAGCTAACACAAAATCAGCGTTAGCCTTCGGTGCGACTAACACCAAACCCACGCCGTTATTAAATGTGCGCTCCATTTCGCTAGCTTCTACCTTTTTGGCTAAAATTTTAAAAATCTCAGGCGTTTTGATTGCGTTTTTCTCGATTTTCGCGCCAAGCCCAGCAGGGAATACGCGAGGCAGATTTTCTACCAAACCACCACCCGTGATATGCGCGCAGGCGTGAATTTTATCTTTCAGTGCCAAAAACTCTTTTACATAAATTCTAGTCGGTTCTAAAAGCGTGTCGATTAGGCTTTTTTCGCCGATTTTCTCGTCAAATTTCAGCCCTAGCTCAGAAACTACTCTGCGCGCTAGCGAAAAGCCGTTTGAGTGCAAACCGCTACTTGGCAAAGCAATCAAAACATCGCCACGCTCTACAAATTCCGTGCGATCTATCTCGTCTTGCTCGGCTATTCCTACGGCAAAACCGGCTAAATCGAAATCTTTGCCCTCATACATCGACGGCATTTCGGCTGTCTCGCCGCCGATTAGCGCACACCTAGCCATTTTGCACCCCTCGGCGATACCTGCTACTACGCGTTTTGCGCTTGCGATTTCAAGTTTTGCCGTAGCGTAATAATCTAGGAAAAATAGCGGTGTAGCGAAGTTGCAGATGAGGTCATTGACGCACATTGCGACTAGATCGATGCCTACGCCGTCAAGCTTATCTGTGTCGATTGCTAGGCGAAGTTTGGTGCCCACTCCGTCAGTTGCGCCTAAAATTGCTGGTTTTTTATACCCGCTTGGTAGCGCGAACGCACCGCTAAATGAGCCAATTCCGCCAATCACGCCTGGGGTCATTGTGGATTTGACTAGGGGTTTTATACTTTGCACAAACTCATTTCCTGCGTCGATATCGACACCTGCTTCTTTGTAGCTAATCACGGTTTTTCCTTTTTTTGGATTTATTAGAAAATTAAATTATTTTAGCTAAAATTGCATAAAAACGCTATAAAGGGGTGTGAAATGGCATATAAAAATGGTTATGTAATCACAGGCTCGATAGGATCTGGCAAATCTAGCGTTAGTAAAATTTTGCGTGATTTGGGCTATCAAATCATCGACGCAGACGAAATCTCGCACCAGCTACTGGATAAATCCTGGATAGATATTTCAAAAATTTTTGGCAACGAATACATTACAAAAGACGGCAAATCCGTGCGAATTCGCAGGAAAAAGCTAGGCGATTTGGTCTTTAACGACAAGGCTGAGCTTGCCAAACTAGAAGCAATCTTGCACCCAAAAATCAAAGATGAAATTCTAAGACAATCTGAAATTTTAGAACACCTAAATAAACCATTTTTCGCCGATATTCCGCTGTATTTCGAGCGCCAAAAATACGATGAATTTGATAAAATTGTAGTCGTATATGCCCCACACGACTTGCTTATAGAGCGCATTATGGAGCGAAACGCACTAACGCGTGAGCAGGCCACGCTTCGCGTTAGTTTGCAAGCAGATATCGAATTTAAGCGTGCAAACGCAAATTTTGTTATAGAAAATGTTAGCGATAAAATAACACTTGAAAAAAATGTGAAAAAATTTTTAAAGGAGATAAATTGAATTTTTCAAAGTATAACGCATGCGGAAATGATTTTGTAGTAGTCGAGTTTTCACAAAGTGCCGAGCGTGGCAGTCTAGCTAGGGTGCTTTGCAACCGCGCAGAAGGTATCGGAGCCAACGGATTTATTTCGCTAAGCAACCAAACAACCCCTGGAAGCAACGACAATAATATCATTGTGGAGTTTTACAACCCAGATGGCACTAGAAGCCCGATAAGCGCAAACGCCGCAATGGTTGTGTGTATGTATGCTTACGAGCGATTTTTATCTGGCAAAAATGTGAAATTCAAAAACGACGCCAATGTAATAAACGGCGAAATTCGCGGATTTGACACAGGCAGAAGCGTGAGTTTTGGCACAAAAAAACGAGATTCAAATTTTGGTCAAATTTACGGCATGGGCTCAAACCGCGCAATCACGGCAAATGTCGAGGTCGAGTTTGATAATGTCAATCGCCTTGGCGAGGGATTTATGAGCAATGGCCACATGTGGTATTTATACGAGGTCGGTATGCCAAATGTCGTAACCTTTGTTAAAGATTTGAGCGCATACAACCACACCCTAGCTACCGAGCTTAGCGCGCAATTTAACGCCAATGTAAGTTATGCTGAGATGAGTAACACAGGGGTTAGGGTGCGCACATACGCACACGGCGCGAAAAAAGAGGTGCTATCATGCGGAACTGGCATAGCTAGCGCATATATCGCAGGCAGAGCGCACTATAATCTGAGCGAAAACGCAAATATGGCGTGCGTGAGTGGCGAAAAAATCGGCGTAAAAATGCGCGGCGAGACTGCGTGCATATCAGGCGATGTCAGACACCTTTTCGACGGCGATTTTATCGCGTAAAGGGCTAGCGTGAAAATCAAAAATATCGATCATTTTGTGATTTTAAGCGCAAATTTAGAGGCGACACTGAAATTTTACGGCGAAATTTTAGGCCTTGAAATCGTGCAAAACGGCGCCAAAATGGCTGTAAAATTCGGAGATTCTAAAATCAATATCCACCAAAAACTAGCCGAATTTCTACCCGTAGCGAAAAATCAAACCTACGGCTCGGCTGATTTTTGCCTAATCGCACAAGGGGACATCGATGAAATCGCGCGCGAAATCACCTCTCGTGGCGCTGTGATCGAGCTAGGACCTGTGGAGCGAACCGGCGCGCTTGGCAAGATGAAAAGCGTGTATCTATACGATCCAGACGGAAATTTGGTCGAAATTTCGGTTTATTAAATTTGATTTGGCGTAAATTTTGCGAAATTTGCGCCAAATTCGCCTTAAAATTTCAAAATTTCATAAATTTATCAGGATTAAAATGAAAAAATTTCTTAATTTTGGCTTTGCGGTTTGCGTGGTTATGGGGCTTGCGGGCTGTGGTGGCGATAACGAGTGTGCGGTCTTTATCATGAACGAAAACGGACTAAACGAGCCACCATATATAAAAGAAGGTAGCAAAGCTGGCGTGTATGCGTGCAAAAGCGCCATGAGGATACGCACTATGGATGTTTTGCGCCAAAGATCTTTCAAAGATAGTGGCAGAGGGAGTGCTAGTATGTTTAGCGTGTATGCTAGCATAGAAAAAGAGGAGCTAAGAATTCGGGCGAAGCGGGGCGAGATATTTTCTGATATCAACAAAATCACTAATGGCGTGCAAATCACGCCAGAGATAAAAGCTAAATTTGAGCAGGCAGATAAGGCGTTTGCGCTGCTAGAAAGCAAATCTAGCGAGAGTGAGTTTCACGATAATTTCGTGGAAGCCTTAGGAAAACTAGGCGAGTGCGATAAAGAAATAAGGCGTCAAAAAAAGGCAGATGAGGCCAAAACAGGGGCGAAATAGCGGAATTTGGCGCGAAGTCATAGTAGAGTTTGGCGCAAAGCGAAGTAATCTAGGGAAATTTATATTTCGCTTTTAAGTGTCATTGCGAGGGATTTTGCGCCAGCAAAATTCCGCGGCAATCTACAAAGTATAAATTATCAACCGCAAAAATGGCAAAATTTTGAAATTCTAAAAACCCATGAAATTCAAAAATTTTGCCATTTACCATATTGTTTATTTTGACTTTGTAGATTGCTTCGTCGCTACTGCTCCTCGCAATGACAATAGCGAACGAAATTTGTATAATCTGTCATTGCGAGCGAGTGAAACGAGCGTGGCAATCTACAAAGCCTAAACTACCAACCACAAAAATGGCAAAATTTTGAAATTCTAAAACCCATGAAATTCAAAAATTTTGCCATTTACCATATTGTTTATTTTGACTTTGTAGATTGCTTCGTCGCTACCGCTCCTCGCAATGACATTTAAATGCAAAATTTTGCATTTATAATAAAAGGTAAAATTTCGGCGCAGTATTCAAAATTTGCGTAAGCGAAATTTCAAAATAAAATTTAAAAGTTGTATAATCACGGACTTTATTTTAAGGATTAAAAATGAAAAAATTTTTGATTTTGTGCTTTGTTTTTATTGTAATGCAAGCTTCGCAAATAGGTGATGCGAAAAATGATTTTGTGTCAGCGATTAACCATTTTTACAAGTATTTTTTAGAAAACGGACAATTCGATGAGATGGCGCAAAATATGACAAAAATCGTGTTGCCGATTAAGGTAGATGGCGTAGTTTGCGTTGATTTTGATGTAAAAAACAAAAGCGAACTTGAAATAAAAATGAATAAAACTGATGAAAAATGTAGGGATTTTGCACGAAATAGCGGCAAAGTTATCGATATTAAGGGCGCACAAACTAAGGGCAAAATTATTACTCGATAATCACAACCCAAGTGCGAATTGCGGGAAGGGCGTAACTTCGCACTTTATCCCCTCGATTTCAAGCACGCCTGTATTTGCCATGGAGATTACGGCAAGGCGCGTGATTTTGAGCCGTTTTAGCTCCAAAATCAGCTTTTTAAATCTCAAAAACACAATCTCACTCGCGCTAAACGGCACGACCAAAACCCCTAAATTTCGGCTCGGCAGGTAAAAATCCAAATCCTTGGTGTAGTAAATGGGTGCGCCCAAATTTGCCAGCTCGCAATACACGGCGTTTAAAAATTTTTTCACAAAATCCTTTTTGAAGCCGAGAATTTCTTTGAGATTGAAATTCGAAAAAAACATCTTTTTCGCCGCTTTTTCATCGCCAAATTTTGGGATAAAATTTATAAAATTTTCATCGTCAAATTTCGCTATGGCCGCATAGACGCTGTCCTTTGAAATGCGGATTTTTTCCTTTAAATTTGTATAAATTTTATTCGCGCTAAATGACGCTGCGACGAAAGCCGCGCACTCTTTTAAAATTTTAATCTCGTTTGCGCTTAGAGCCGATTTTAGCGCATTTTGTTCGGAATTTATGCTCCCTGCTGAGTGCAAAAGCGAGCCACCCACACTCCCGCCTTGCGAGAAAAATGCCGAAATAATGGCGTTTATCTCGCTGTGCCGTTTATCGAAAGCGATAAATTCTTCAAAACAAAGTGGCGTAATTTTTAGCTTTGCAAAATTTTCTAGCCCAAAGCTACTTTTGCGCGTGGAGATGATAATGCTTTGCAAATTTTGCGAGGCGCCAGAGTTTAGCAAATTTTGCAAATGCGAAATTTCACCCGGCGAAATTTCATCTAAATTATCCAAAAAAAGTGCGATAATCTGCGAATTTTGCTCTAAAAATTTAAAAATTTTATCAAATTCATCGCTTAGATTTAAAAATTCATAGCGTAAATCTGCGAAATTTACATACAAAAACTCGCCCTTTTTGAAATTTGAAATATAATCAAACAAAATCAAACTTTTCCCAGCCCCAAGTGCGCCATAAAGTATAGTTTTGGGCGTATCAATGGAAGTTTTTCTGGCTATAAATTTCGCCTCTTCTGGCGGATTGTCATAAAAATATTCTAAATTTTGCATAAAACGCATTTTAAAATTTTCCTTATTAAAAGGAAATAAATTCAGCAAAATTTACAAAATTTTAAAATTTCAAAAATTTTGCTCTAAATTTCAGAATATTTCCTTATAAAAAGGAAAAAATTCTATAAAATTTAGTGAATTTCTTGACAAAATTTTGCCTTTTTCATATAATCCCAGTCTTTTGTTTTTAAGGCAAAAGGTCACGCGTTGTGACAAGTTCTTTTTAAGGAAAGCAGATGCAAAAAATCAGGTTAAAGTTAAAAGCTTATGACCATAGGGTTTTAGATCGCACAGTTGCGGCAATTGTAGAAGCCGTCAAGAGAACAGGCGCCGATGTGAGAGGTCCAGTTCCAATGCCTACGAAGATCAAACGCTACACAGTCTTGAAATCTCCACACATTAACAAAGATTCGAGAGAGCAGTTTGAGATGAGAATTCACGCTCGTATGCTAGATATCGTAGCGGCAACCCCTGATACAGTTGATTCGCTAACTAAACTTGACTTAGCCCCAGAAGTTAATGTCGAAGTTCATGCGATGGGCAAATAAGGAGTTAAAGTATGGAATATATCGTAGAAAAAATAGGCATGAGTAGAACAGTCGGCATCAAAAGCACGCCTGTAACGCTTTTAAAGCTTATTAATACTAAAATTTGCGAAGTATGCAACGACAAGCAAGCTATTGTAGCTTACGCTAATGGCAAAGCATACAACAAATCTATCGCAGGAATTCAGAAAAAATATAGCCTAAGCAAAGAATTTAACAAATTCGCGACACTAAATGTCGAAAATGCTGAGGTTGGCGATCAAAGCACAGAAGTATTAAGCTCAGCTAAAATCGTAAAAGTTACTTTTACTTCAAAAGGTAAAGGTTTCCAAGGTGTTATCAAACGCCACGGTTTCTCTGGCGGTCCAGCAGCTCACGGCTCACGCTTCCACAGAAGACCAGGTTCTATCGGAAACTGCGAGTGGCCAGGTCGCGTCCAACCAGGTATGAGAATGGCAGGTCACACAGGCAATGAGACAATCACTGCTAAAAACGAGATAGTAAGCTTCGATGCTGAGAATAAAATTTTGGTAGTAAAAGGTTCTATCCCAGGATTTAATGGTGCAATGGGCAGAATAAGGATAGTAAAATGAGTAAAGTAAGCGTTCTTAATGAAAAATTAGAAAAAGCTAGCGAAATCGAGCTTCCTGCAAAATATGCAGAGGTAAATTCGCACAATTTATATTTATATGTAAAATCTTACCTTGCTTCACTTCGTGCAAATACGGCACAAACAAAAGGTCGTTCAGAAGTTAGCGGTGGTGGCAAAAAACCATGGCGTCAAAAAGGTCGTGGCGGTGCAAGAGCTGGTTCGACTAGAACAAATGTTTGGGTTGGCGGTGCGGTTGCATTTGGTCCGACAAACAACAGAAACTATGAGCAAAAAGTCAATAAAAAACAAAAACGCCTTGCGCTTGAATTTGCTATGAACGAAAAAGCAAACGAGGGCAAATTTTATGTTTTCGATAACCTAAGCGTAGAAAGCGGCAAAACAAAAGACGCTGCTAAATTTATCGAAAAACTAGGTGTAAGAGATGCTTTAATCGTTAAAAACGAGCTAGATGCACAAACACTTTTAGCATACAGAAATTTGAAAAATTGCTATGTAGTTGATGCTAGCGAAGTAAATGCTTATTTGGTTGCAGTATATAGCTCAATCGTATGCGAAAAAGCTGCATTTGAAACATTGGTGAAAGAGGACTAAAATGGCAGATATAACAGATATCAAAACTATACTTTATACAGAAAAGTCTCTTGGCCTACAAGAAAGTGGCGTAGTTGTTATCCAAACAAGTCCGTCAATGACTAAAAATGGACTAAAAAGCGTTTTGAAAGAATACTTTGGCATCGTGCCTGTAAAAGTAAATTCATTGCGCCAAGATGGTAAAGTTAAAAGATTTAGAGGAAGATTAGGCGTAAGAGATGATGTAAAGAAATTTTATGTCAAACTTCCAGAGGGTGCAACCCTAGAAAATGCGGAGGCGTAAGATGGCGATTAAAACATACAAACCATATACTCCAAGTAGAAGATTTATGACAGGCCTTAGCAGCGATGATATCACTGCAAAAGCAAGCGTTAGAAGCCTACTTGTAAAAATCCCAGCCGCTGCTGGTAGAAACAATAATGGTCGCATTACAAGCCGCCATAAAGAAGCTGGTGCTAGCAAACTTTACAGAATTATTGATTTCAAAAGAAGAAAATTTGGAATCCCAGGTAAAGTAGAGGCTATCGAATACGATCCAAACAGAAATTGTAGAATTGCTTTGATCTCTTATGCTGATGGCGAGAAACGCTATATCATCAGACCAAATGAATTAAATGTAGGCGATGTCGTTGCTTCTGCTGAGGCAGGACTAGATATCAAACCAGGCAACGCAATGAAAATGAAAAGTATCCCAGTGGGAACTATCTTGCACAATATCGAGCTAAAACCTGGCAAAGGCGCTCAAATGGCAAGATCTGCTGGTGGATATGCTCAACTAATGGGTAA
This sequence comes from Campylobacter sp. JMF_08 NE1, assembly GCF_027737875.1. Taxonomy (NCBI): domain Bacteria; kingdom Pseudomonadati; phylum Campylobacterota; class Epsilonproteobacteria; order Campylobacterales; family Campylobacteraceae; genus Campylobacter; species Campylobacter sp. JMF_08 NE1. Next base: position 133,285 of record NZ_JAOVUC010000003.1, on the reverse strand, counting down.
AGAGGAAAAATATGTAATCCTTCGTTTGCCAAGCGGTGAGATGAGAAGAGTTTTGGCTGAGTGTATGGCTACTATCGGCGTTGTTGGTAACGAAGACTGGGCCAATGTCGTTCTAGGAAAAGCTGGTCGCAATCGCCACAGAGGAATTCGCCCACAAACCAGAGGTTCTGCTATGAACCCAGTAGATCACCCACACGGTGGTGGTGAAGGCAAGAAAAATTCAGGTCGTCACCCAGTTACTCCATGGGGCAAACCTACAAAAGGTGCGAAAACTCGTCGTAAAAAAGCTAGTGATAAGCTTATAATTTCTAGAAAGAAAGGAAAATAAAAATGGCTAGATCGCTTAAAAAAGGTCCTTTCGTAGATGATCATGTAATGAAAAAAGTAGTAGCTGCAAAGGCTGCTAACGATAACAAACCAATTAAAACTTGGTCAAGACGCAGCACAATCGTTCCTGATATGATTGGACTAACATTTAATGTGCATAATGGCAAAAATTTTATCCCAGTGTATGTTACAGAACACCACATTGGTTATAAATTAGGTGAGTTTGCTCCTACTAGAACTTTCAAAGGCCACAAAGGCTCAGTTCAAAAGAAAATCGGTAAATAAGGGGAAATAAATGAGTAAATCAACTATCAAATTTGTTCGCCTTTCACCGACTAAGGCAAGACTTATCGCAAAACAAGTTCAAGGCATGAACGCTGAATTTGCACTTGCTACATTGGAATTCACTCCAAATCGTGGTGCAAAATATATCGCTACTGCTATTTCAAGCGCAGTTGCTAATGGCGGTTTTGAACCAGAGGAAGTTATAGTAAAAAGTTGTCGCGTAGATGCTGGTCCAGTTCTAAAAAGATTTAGACCACGCGCTCGTGGAACAGCAAGCAGAATCAGAAAGCCAACTTCACACATTAGCGTTGAAGTAGCAAAACCAAGTAAGGAAGCGTAGTATGGGACAAAAAGTTAATCCGATTGGTTTAAGACTAGGTATCAATAGAAACTGGGAATCAAGATGGTTTCCTGCTAAATCAACACTATCAGAAAACATCGGCGAGGATTACAAAATCCGTAAATTCCTAAAAGCTAAACTTTATTACGCAGGAATTAGCCAAATTCTTGTTGAAAGAACAGCTAAAAAAGTTCGCGTAACTATCGTTGCAGCTCGCCCAGGTGTTATTATCGGTAAAAAAGGTGGCGAAGTAGAGAATTTAAGAGCCGAAATTGTTAAACTAGTAAATAAAGATGTGAATTTAAACATCAAAGAAGAGCGCAAAGTCGGCGCTAATGCACTTTTGGCAGCTGAAAATGTAGCTATGCAATTAGAGCGCAGGGTTGCATTTAGACGCGCTATGAAAAAAGTAATTCAAGGTGCGCAAAAAGCAGGCGCAAAAGGTATTAAAATTTCAGTTTCTGGCCGCTTGGGTGGCGCTGAAATGGCTCGCACAGAGTGGTATTTAGAGGGACGCGTTCCACTTCACACTCTAAGAGCAAAAATCGATTATGGTTTTGCTGAGGCTCATACTACATACGGAAATATCGGTATTAAAGTTTGGATTTTCAAAGGCGAAATTTTGCAAAAAGGAATTCAAGCTGAAAAAACAGAAGAAGCTTCTAAAAAACCACGCAGAACAAGAAGAGGTAAATAGCCATGTTGATGCCTAAAAGAACAAAATATCGTAAGATGATGAAAGGTCGCAATCGCGGCTACGCAACTCGCGGTAATGCTTTGACATTTGGTGATTTTGGTATCAAAGCTGTTGAAGCAGGTAGAATTAATTCACGCCAAATCGAAGCAGCTCGTATCGCGATGACTCGCTATGTAAATCGCCAAGCTAAAATTTGGATTAAGGTATTTCCTGATAAACCACTTACTAAAAAACCTCTACAAACTCGTATGGGTAAAGGTAAAGCTGGTGTAGAAGAGTGGGTAATGAATATCAAACCAGGCAGAATGATTTTCGAGATGACTGGTGTAAGTGAGGAGCAAGCAAGAGCAGCTCTTACGCTATCAATCCACAAATTACCTTTCAAAACAAAAATTGTAACTAGGGATAGCGAAAATGAAATATACTGATTTGAAAGATAAAGATTTAGCTGAGCTAAATAAGATGTTAAAAGATAATAAGTTGCTTTTATTTACGGCTAAGCAAAAGCTTAAAACAATGCAGTTAAGCAATCCTAATGAAATTCGTGCGATCAAAAAAGATATCGCTAGAATCAATACTGCTATAAAAGCAAAATAAGGATAGAGTTATGGCATTTAAAAGAGAAATTCAAGGCGTAGTCGTAAAAAAAGCGGGCAATAAAACTGCTACTATTTTGGTAGAGAGAAGAGTTATCCACCCAAGATATAGAAAAATCGTCAAAAGATTTAAAAAATATCTTATCCATGACGAGAACAATATCGTCAAAATCGGCGATACTATATCAGCAGTTGAGTGCAGACCACTTAGTGCGAAAAAAACATTTCGCTTAAAAGCGGTTTTGAAAACAGGAGTTGAATAATGATACAAAGTTTTACAAGACTTGCAGTAGCTGATAACAGCGGTGCAAAAGAACTTATGTGTATTAAAGTTTTGGGTGGTAGCAAACGCCGCTATGCAACAGTAGGCGATATTATAGTTTGTTCTGTAAAAAAAGCTCTACCAAATGGCAAGATTAAACGCGGTCAAGTTGTAAAAGCCGTCGTCGTTAGAACAAAAAAAGAGCTTCACAGAGGAAATGGCTCTTTGATTAGATTTGATGAAAATGCAGCTGTAATTTTGGATGCAAAAAAAGAGCCGATTGGCACTCGTATTTTTGGCCCAATCGGTAGAGAAGTCAGATACGGCGGTTTTATGAAAATCGTTTCATTGGCTCCGGAGGTTCTATAATGGCAGTGAAATTTAAGATTAAAAAAGGCGATCAAGTAAAAATTATCGCAGGTGATGATAAAGGCAAAACTGGCGTTGTAAAAGCTGTTTTCCCTAAAAAATCACAAGTTATAGTTGAGGGTTGTAAAATAGCTAAAAAAGCTGTTAAACCAACTGAGCAAAATCCAAGTGGCGGTTTCACAAACAAAGAAATGCCTATGGATATTTCAAATGTCGCATTGGTTGAGGGTTGATTATGAACAGATTACAAACTAAATATGTTGAGTCAATTAGACCAGCTTTACAAAAAGAATTTGATATAAAAAATCCTATGCTAATTCCGGCACTTGAAAAAATCGTAATTAGCGTTGGTGTAGGCGAATCTGGCAAAGATCAAAAAGTGCTTCAAAACATGGCTGATACAATCTCTTTGATTGCAGGTCAAAAAGCACTTATTGTAAATGCAAAAAAATCAGTTGCTGGTTTTAAAGTCAGAGAGGGATTTCCTGTCGGTATTATGGTTACATTGCGCAAAGAGCAAATGTATGCGTTTTTTGATAAACTTATCTCAATCGCATTACCAAGAGTAAAAGACTTCCGTGGTGTTGCACGCAATGGCTTTGATGGTCGCGGTAACTATAACTTCGGTTTGCAAGAGCAATTAATGTTCCCTGAGGTAGAGTATGATAATATCCTAAGAACTCACGGTATGAACATTACAATCGTAACTACAACAAATAGCGATAAAGAGGCGTTTAAATTGCTAGAATTATTTGGCATGCCTTTCGCAAAAGGAAAGTAATATGGCAAAAAAATCAATGATAGCTAAGGCAAAACGCCCTGCTAAATTCAGCTCTCGTGCATATACAAGATGCCAAATTTGCGGTCGTCCGCACTCTGTTTATAGAGATTTTGGAATTTGCCGTGTATGTTTAAGAAAAATGGCTAATGAGGGTCTAATCCCTGGCCTTAAAAAAGCTAGCTGGTAAGAAGGAGTAGATATGGTAAATGATCTTATTTCAGACGGATTAACCCGCATTAGAAATGCAGCTATGAGACGCTTAGACACTGCTAAATTGTTTCACTCAAATGTTGTAGAGGCTACTCTTAAAATTTTAGCTCAAAAGGGCTATATCGAGAGCTACAATGTAGTAGAAGAGGGAAACAAAAAATTCATCAATGTAGTTTTAAAATATGATGAAAAAGGCAGAAGTGTAATCAACGAAGTAAAAAGAGTTTCAAAACCAGGACGCCGTGTTTATCAAGGTAAAGACGAGATCAAAAGATTTAAAAATGGTTATGGAACAGTAGTTGTTAGCACTAGCAAAGGCGTTATGAGCGGTATCGAAGCTAGTAAAGCTGGCGTTGGCGGCGAAGTGCTTTGCACTATTTGGTAAAAAGTTCTACTTTTTATGGCATTGTGGTATCCATTCGTAAAAGTAGTCATACCCTAGACAAATAAAAAGGAAAATTATGTCAAGAATTGGTAAAAAACCTATCTCTATTCCAAACGGAGTAGAGGTAAAAATCGATGGTTCATCTTTAAAATTTAAAAAAGCAAACAACGAAAGAGTCCTTGATTTAAAGGGCAATGTCGATGTTAAAATCGAAGATGGCCAAATTTCATTTTCACCAAAAGGTGAAGATAGACAAAGCAGAGCGTATTGGGGAACATACCGTGCGCTAGCTAACAACATCGTTATTGGCCTAACTGACGGCTTTACAAAACAGCTTGAAATCAACGGCGTTGGTTACAGAGCTGCGATGAAAGGCAAAGTTTTAGAGCTAAACCTAGGTTTTTCTCATCCGATAAATTTCGATTCACCAGCAGGTATTGAAATTTCAGTAGATAAAAACATCATCACAATCAAAGGCGACGATAAACAAAAAGTTGGTCAAGTCGCTGCTGAGATTAGAGGATTTAGACCACCTGAGCCATACAAAGGCAAAGGTGTAAAATATGTCGAAGAGCATATTATCCGCAAAGCCGGTAAAACATCTAAAAAATAAGGGTTGAGAAATGACAGCAAATGTATTAAAAAGAAAAATATCTCTAAGAATTAAGAGAAAAAGAAGAATTCGTGCAAAAATTTCCGGCACTAGCTCTTGCCCTAGAATTTCTATTTTCAAATCAAATAGAACAGTTTATGCGCAAGTAATCGATGATGTTGAGGGAAAAACAATATGCGCTGCCAGCGGTAAAACTTTGGGTGTGAAAGCAAACAAAGAAGGCGCTGCTAGCCTTGGCAAAGATTTGGCTGCTAAGCTAAAAGATAAAGGCATTTCTGAGGCGCTTTTTGATAGAAACGGTTATTTATATCACGGAGTGATTGTAAGTTTTGCTGATGCGTTACGCGAAAACGGCATCAAACTATAAACCAAAGGAATTATCGTGGAAAAATATAATAGAGAAGAATTCGAAGAAGTAATCGTTAATATCGGTAGGGTTACAAAGGTCGTAAAAGGTGGTAGAAGATTTAGATTTACTGCCCTAATCGTTGTTGGTAACAGAAATGGTTTAGTTGGCTTTGGTTTTGGAAAATCAAAAGAGGTTCCAGACGCGATTAAAAAAGCCGTAGATGATGCGTTTAAAAACATCATCGAGGTTAAACTAAATGGTTCGACAATCACTCACGATGTAGAGGTTAAATACAATGCTAGTAGAATTTTACTTAAACCAGCTAGCGAAGGTACCGGCGTAATCGCAGGCGGATCTGTTCGCCCTGTTTTAGAACTTGCAGGCGTTAAAGATATTTTGACTAAGTCTCTTGGTTCAAACAACTCATCAAATGTCGTAAGAGCTACAATGAAAGCTCTTAGCATGCTAAAACACTAACAAGGATTTAAGATGGGATTAGAAAATCTTCAAAAAGCACCAGGCTCTACTCATAGCACCAAAAGACTAGGTCGTGGTCAAGGTAGCGGTCTTGGCAAAACAGCAGGTCGCGGTGGCAAAGGTCAAACTGCGCGCACTGGCTCACATGAAAAAAGAGGTTTTGAGGGTGGCCAACAACCACTTCAAAGAAGATTACCAAAAGTTGGTTTTTATTCAAGATTTGAAAAACCTTATGTAATCAATGTAGAAAAAATTTCAGCTGTAAAAGAGCTAAGCGAGATTACAGTTGATACTATCAGAACTGTTCATAAAATGTCTAGCTCTGTAAAAGTAGTAAAACTTATCGGTGCAAGTGCAAAAGATCTTGCTAGCAAGATAAAAGACGAAAATGTAAAATTTAGCGGACAAAACTAATGAACAAAACACTTCGCAACAAGATACTCATTACATTGGGTTTTCTATTTGCTTTCAGGCTACTGGCTTATGTGCCAGTGCCGGGCGTTGATGTTGAGGTGATAAAAGAATTTTTCAATACAAACAAAGACAATGCCTTTGGTATGTTTAATATGTTTAGCGGTGGCGCGGTCGAAAGATTTAGCGTCATTTCGCTGGGCATTATGCCATACATTACGGCTTCGATTATTATGGAGCTATTATCTGCTACATTTCCAAATTTAGGCAAACTAAAAAAAGAGCGCGACGGTATGCAAAAATATATGCAAATTATTCGTTACGCTACAATCGCTATTGCGCTTGTGCAAGCAATCGGTGTTAGTATCGGTTTGCAGGGCATTACGGGCGTAAATGGCGCGAAGGCTATCATGGCAGAAAATACAAACGAATTTATATTTATTTCGTGTATTTCTATGCTTGTAGGCACTATGCTTTTGATGTGGATTGGCGAGCAGATTACTCAAAGAGGTGTTGGAAACGGCACAAGCTTAATCATCTTTGCTGGTATTGTTAGCGCGATACCAACGGCGATCGGCGGCACAGTTCAGCTCGTAAATAATGGCGAACTTAATATCTTAAAATTAATCGCAATCGCCTTAATTATTTTTGCTACAATCGCGGCGATTTTGTATGTCGAGCTAGGCGAGCGCAGGATTCCAATCTCGTTTCCTCGCAAAATTTTAATGGCGAACCAAAACAAACGCATTATGAATTATGTGCCAATCAAGCTAAATTTAAGCGGTGTTATTCCGCCGATTTTCGCTAGTGCGGTATTGATGTTTCCTAGCACGATTTTGACTGCTAGCACAAATTCTTTTGTCCAAAAAGTAGCTGACTTTATCAATCCAAGTAGCTATTTCTTTAATCTTTTGACATTTATTTTAGTTGTATTTTTTGCGTATTTTTACGCTTCAATCGCGTTTAATTCCAAAGATATCAGCGAAAATTTGAAAAAACAAGGTGGATTTATCCCTGGAATTCGTCCAGGTGAGGGCACGGCGACATTTTTAAACGATGTTGCATCTCGCCTTACATTTTGGGGTTCGATTTATCTAGGCTTGGTGACTGTTATTCCGTGGTTGCTAGTCAAATTTATGGGTGTTCCATTTTATTTCGGTGGCACGAGCGTGCTAATCGTAGTATCGGTCGCACTTGATACTATGAGAAGAATCGAAGCGCAAGTGTATATGAACAAATACCAAACCCTAAGTGCCGTTGGACTATAAAATGGCAATTTTACTCAAAAATCAAAAAGATTTAGAGGGTTTGCGGGCGGCGAATAAAATCGTCGCCGCCGCCCTTGATTACGCGGAAGAATTCATAAAACCGGGTATGACGCTTTTAGAAGTGGATAAAAAAATCGATGATTTTATCACTAGCAAGGGCGCATATCCGGCATTTAAAGGGCTTTATGGTTTTCCAAACGCAGCTTGTCTTTCACTAAATGAAGTTATAATTCATGGCATACCTGATAACACTATCCTAAAAGAGGGCGACATACTAGGCATCGATCTAGGCTCTCGCTTAAATGGATATTATGGCGATAGCGCGCGCACTTTGCCGATTGGCAAAATTTCAAAATCAGACGAAGAGCTCATCGCATGTAGCAAAGACGCGCTGTATCATGCTATCGACACGATAAAGGTCGGCATGCATTTTAAAGAGCTATGCCTAGCTATCGAGCAATTTATCAGAGCGCGCGGATATGTGCCACTATATGGATTTTGCGGGCATGGAATCGGCAAAAAACCGCATGAAGAGCCTGAGATTCCGAACTATTTAGAGGGCAACAATCCAAAATCAGGGCCAAAAATCAAAAACGGCATGGTCTTTTGTATCGAGCCGATGATTTGCCAAAAAGACGGCGCCCCAGTCGTGGGCGCAGACAAATGGACGACGACGAGCAAAGACGGCCTTAGGACGGCTCATTATGAGCATTGCTTGGCTGTGGTAAATAATAAAGTCGAAATTCTAAGCAAAAGCTTGAAAGATTAAAAGGAGAAAATTTAATGGCAAAAGATGATGTCATTGAGATTGATGGCAATGTAATCGAGGCGTTGCCAAATGCGACATTTAAGGTCGAGCTTGATAACAAGCATGTGATTTTGTGCCATATCGCAGGCAAAATGCGTATGCACTATATCAAAATCATGCCAGGCGATCGCGTCAAAGTCGAGCTTACGCCATACAGCCTTGATAAGGGCAGAATCACTTATCGCTACAAATAAATTTTGCATTTGTAAAATTTAACCAAGTGGTTAAATTTTAAAATTTCGCTTTTAAAATTTAACCCAAATTCTTAAATTTTTGCTTTTAAATTTTGTCTGAATTTTAAAATTTTAGCTTCCAAATTTCACCTAAATTTTAAAATTTTGTTTTTTTTTGAAATTCTACGCAAATTTCAAAATTCTACTCCGCAAATTTGCTAAATTTCAGCTAACTCTAACCCCCCCCCCCCGTATAATTAGACGAAAATTTTTTAAAGGATGAAAAATGGCGGCTGTTTTTGACGAGTTTAAAACTATCGCTGAATTTTTGCAGACTACGCAAAAAGAGAAAATTCTAATCCCAGAGTATCAAAGACCTTATGCTTGGGGGTTCGATCAAATCGAAGCTTTATTTAGTGATTTAAAAGATTTTACAATAGATAAAATCAAAGATAAAACCCAAGAAACATATTTTTTAGGCACGATTGTTTATTTTGTCAATGACAATGGCGAAAAAGAAATCATCGACGGACAGCAACGCTTAACTTCTATAATGTTGCTTTTGCGAGCAATTTACGAAAAATTATCCACTAGCGAGATTACGACGCCTGAGGGTTTGAATTTTATAAATAAAATCGAGCCACTACTTTTCATAAAAAACGAAATGACTGGGCAAGTCGATAAAGACGATATATTGATTAGATCTGATGTCGTATCAGATAGCCAAAACCACACATTTCATCAAATTTTAAAAACTGGTAAAACGCAAAGTGGGGCAAAGGATAATTACAGCAAAAATTATGAGAGCTTTTCTAAATTATACGATGAGTTTATTTCGCAAAATTCAGACCCAAAAGCGATTTATTATTTCATAAACAATCTTTTAAATTACACAACCATAATCCCAATCAAAGCCAAAACCCAAGATACCGCTCTTACGATATTTAACACCTTAAATGACCGTGGTATGCCACTAAGCGACGCTGACATTTTTAAGGGGAAAATTTACAAAAATTTAGATGATGATAAAAAAGTAAAATTTATCCAAGAGTGGAAAATTTTAGAAAACGAAACTGAGCTAGCAAATGAAAAAATGCAAAATTTATTTTATATGTATATGTTTTATCTAAGGGCAAAAGCTGATGATAAAGACACCACGACGCCAAAACTTCGCTCGTATTTATTAAAAAAGAAACCCGAATTTTTAAGAGATGATGATTTGCTCGAAAATTTACGCCAAATTTTGAAAATTTTAAAATTTAGCAAGGATTTGAAAGATATTGATGATGAGGTTTGGAGCGAAAATTTGCAGATAAAACAGGTTTTTTCTCTCCTTGTGCTTACAAATAACGAGTGGTGGAAATATCCTAGTATAATATATTATTTGACGCACAAAAACAGTCCAAATTTCGAAAATTTGTATTTGAAATTTTTGCGAAAATTGTTTGTGAGTATTTTCCAAAGATATAGCATAGAACACGCGATAAATTCGATTAAAGCGCCTGTTTTGAAGCTAAATGTAGAAATCACAAATAACGCAGAGCCGAAATTTGATTTTAAAGAAATTTTGGGCGATGAAGAAAATATCTTAAAGGGCAAAATTATCGCGCCACATGTAAATTTGCGCTATGCTTTGGTTTTGTTTGTGGCATACGAAATGGCAAATCAAACCGAGATTTTGCCCGAGCGTTGGGAGCTAGAACACATTTTTCCGCAAAAATGGCAAAACACCTATATCGAGCAAACTTTGGGCTGGACGGATGCGAAATTAAAAGAGCTGTTGTGGAATATTGGTAATCTTACGCCACTTGAAAAAAAGCTAAATATTGTGGCGAGTAATGGGTATTTTGACAAGAAAAAAACCGAGTATGCAAAATCAAAAGTGGCGATAACAAATGGAATTGATAAAAATTATAACGAGTGGAAACCTGAAAATATTATCGAGCGAAACGGCGAAATCGTAAAATTTGTAAAAGAAAAATTTAATCAGTGGGCACAATAAATTTAAAATCTAAATTTTCCGCGAAATTTAGGATTTCGCGGATTTTAACGCCTTAAATTTTGCCTTGCTTTGCTCGGTGAAACGCAGGCTTTCGCAAATTTTTTTAATCGCAAGATTTTTGATTTTTTCGTTTTCATACCCCTGCAAAAACTCGTAAATTTCACTCTCAAATTTCACAGCGAATTCGCACAGCGCCCACGCTGCCCCCATTTGGACATAGTATTTCTCGCTTCGCTCAGCGCTCACAGTATCTAGTAAAAGCGCCAAATCCCGCGAATTTACGAAATTTACCAGCAAATTTACATAAAAAAACCGCTTCTCAAACTCGCCCCTAGCCTCCCTAAACCCAAGCGTAAATTCCCACCAAAGCTCTAAATCATTTTTGCGTTTGGTGCAAAATGTATCGCAAATGCCCCAGTTTGTGATACGAGGGATAAAATCTCGCGCCAAATTTATGCGATTTTTTTCGCTGATTTTTAGCGAATTTATCAAAATCGCCTTTAATGTCATTTCTTCGTTAAATTCGCCCTTGGCGCGGATAAATTCTAAAATTTCGCCCTCGCTTTGCTCGCGCAAAACCTGCTTTGCAAGCGCGCGTAAATGTGGCATTTTCACGCCCAAAATTCGCGCTTTTGGCAGAATTTTCGCGCTAAATTTGGCGTATTTTTCATCGCTTAAATTTCGCAAATTCTCTAAAATTTCCATTTTTGCCCCTTGAATTTGCAAAAATTTTATAAATTTTGCCCTTAAAATTTAATCTAGCTTTTTTAAAGCTTAGTTGTGCTAAAATACAAATCTTTCAATTCTACGATCACAACAATTCTTACCGCTTATTTTTGGAGGCGAAAATGAATAAAGATGAACTTTTGAATTTAGCCGTGATTGCGGCGAAGCGTGCAAACAAGGCGATTATGGAACATTATGAGAAATTTGATGTCTATGTCAAAGAGGACAAATCTCCGCTAACAACCGCGGATTTGGCTGCAAATGATGCGATTGTAAGCACGCTAGCACCTAGTGGGATTGCGATTTGCTCCGAAGAGAGCGTGATGAGCGCAGATGAGCGCATGAGCGCAAAGAGGTTTTGGTTAGTCGATCCGCTTGATGGGACAAAGGAATTCATCGCGCGAAATGGCGAATTTTGCGTTTGTATCGCGCTGATAGAGGACGGAAGGCCGATTTTGTCGGTGATTTCATCGCCTGTAAGTGGCGATGTGTATAGCAGTAATGGCGGTGGCATCGTCTATAAAAATGGCGAAAAAATCGAGCGAAAACCAAATTCGCCAAAGACTTTCATGATAGGCCGAAATGGCAGAGGCTCAAAATACATGCCGTTTTGCGAGGAATTTGGGCTTAAATTTACTAGGCTTGGCTCTGCGCTGAAATTTTGCGTAATGGCGGAAAATGGGGCGAGCGCGTATGGTAGGTTTAGCGATTGTTCGCTGTGGGATATCGCGGCTGGGGATTTTATAATCCACCAAAGCGGCGGCGCGATAATCGACCTCAAAACAGGTGTCGCTCCGCTATATAACGGCAAAAGTCTGATAAATAATCACTACATCGTCGTCGATGCAAATACAATAAATTTATTATCAAAAATGGTAGAATTTGCGAAAAATTTATAGATTGTGGTAGAATACGCCTGCAAAATTTTTATCAAAGGATAAGAAATGAAACAGGCTTTTACAATGATCGAATTAATTTTCGTGATTGTTATTTTGGGTATCTTGGCGGCGGTAGCTATCCCTAGACTAGCTGCTACCAGAGATGACGCAGAGATTGTCAAAGCGGCGCAAAATATCACTACATCGCTAACCGATCTTATGGGTTATTACACGGCAAAAGGTGCTTATGCGCAGGAATTTAAACAAATGACAAGTGTTGCAAATCCTATCAAAGTAAAAGATAATGTTTGCGCTACATACTCATTTGTAACCGATAAGCAAATGTTGCTAAAAAGAGGCTACGACGGGATTTGCACTAGCGTTTGGAAGTTTAATGATCTAAAAGATCTATCGACCATTTACAGCTCAGACGCTCTAATCATCGTAGAGTAACTCTCACGCAGGGGCTATCCCCTGCGCCTGATAAATCCCAAAACCACTCCCAAAACACAGACAAAAGCAAAAAACCCAAATACAATAAACCAAAGAGTAGGCAAACTTAGGCTTTTTGAGCTTACAAAAAGATACCAGCCATCATTATAAGCGCTAATTAAATTCGCACGCATACCGCTGATTTCGAAATTTGCAGGCGGTGTGGGTATATCAAAAGCGCAAGAATTATATGATTTAAAAAGCGAAATTTTATTTAAATCAAAATTCAAAAATTTATTCGCCCCAGCGCAGTTCATCACGCCGTCCATATCGCTACTAGCGCGCACTGCTTTGTGTAGATACGATAGGCTTTTCGCACAAATTAGCCCCCCAAGCGCGCCATAAAACCACAAAAAATACCCACAAATCGTGCTTAGGCTATCTTTGCTAAATGCCACAAAAATCGCGCCCAAAGCTAAAACGCACAGATCAAACCTAAGCCTAGCGCTGAAAATTTCAGGATACATAAACAAGAAATTTTGCAAAAAGCAGTATGAAAAGCAAACCCACAAACCCGCCCAAACTGCGCAAAATAGTAGAAATTTGCGAGAATATTTATTGTTAAATTTTAAATCCATTTTTATCCTTTTTTGCTCGTTATTTTATTATTTTTTGCGCTAAATTTCGATAAAATCGTAAGTTTATTTTGAAATTTAATACAAAAAGGTTTAAATTTGAGGAAAAATCTCCAAATTTTAGAAAAAATTTTCGATAGTTTTGCGAAAATTTTAGGTTTTTTTAGCATTGTTTTTTTAGCCCTTTTAGTCCTTTGTGTTTTTTACAATGTCGTTGCGCGCTATCTCTTTCCAAGCGCGAATTCTGTGGCTATGCAAGAGATTAGCTGGTGGCTGTTTTCGGCGATGTTTTTGTTCGGCTCGACCTATACTTTACAGCAAAATTCCCATGTCAGGGTCGATGTGCTATATGAAAAATTTCGCCCCAAAACAAAGGCGATTATCAATATTTTAGGCACAATCTTTTTTATCTTGCCATTTGTGGCGCTCGTGGCGTATTTTTCGCTAGATTTCGCGCTCGAAGCCTACGAGAGCAAAGAATCCAGCCCAAATCCAGGTGGATTAACGAATTTATGGATAATCAAATCATTTATTAGCCTATCTTATGTCTTTTTGTTTATTTATTCGTTTGGGTTTTTGATAAAAAATATAAATTTGCTAATCCATAACCACCACGGCGAATTTTTAGACGAAAATTCTAGTGCAAAGGCTGTGTGATGATAGGGATTATAATGTTTGGCGCAGCGCTTTTTATGCTGCTTTTGGGATTTCCGGTAGCCTTTACATTTGGGGCTGTGGCGGTGATTTTTGGATTTATTTACGGCGTGAGTGAGGCGTGGGAATACGCCGAGGGAAGCGAGGTTTTTACAGAGGCTATAAGCGAAATGAGCAATCAGTTTTTCTCTCTTATGCCAAACCGAATTTACTCGATTATGGAAAATCAGCTTCTAATCGCGGTTCCGCTTTTTATTTTAATGGGTATGATTTTGCAAAAAACGCGCCTAGCTGAGAGGCTTTTGGAGTCAATGGCGTTTTTATTTGGCGGGGTTCGCGGTGGCGTGGCGATTAGCACGGTTTTGGTGGGTGCGCTTTTGGCGGCTACGACTGGAATCGTGGGTGCTAGCGTGATCGCTATGGGTATTATTAGCCTGCCTGTGATGATGAAATATGGCTACGACAAAGCCCTATCCACCGGCACTATCGCAGCTTCTGGCACGCTTGGGCAGATTATTCCACCTTCAATCGTGCTAATCATTTTAGGCGATGTTTTTTCGGTATCGGTGGGCGAGCTATTTTCCGCAGCTATCGTGCCGGGGCTCGTTTTGGTGGGGCTCTATATGGTTTTTATCCTCATAATCTCGTATGCCAAAAAAGACTGCGCCCCCGAGCTTCCTAAAATCGATGATGAAACCAAAGCTCGTCAAATTTTTAATGCTCTAAAAAATGTCGTGCCTGTTTTTGTGCTGATTTTGCTAGTGCTAGGATCAATCTTTGGTGGTATCGCAACTCCGACAGAAAGCTCATCTGTAGGCTGTTTGGGCGCGATAATTTTGTCATTTTTATACCGCACATTTTCATTTTCTTTGCTTTACGACGCACTTCGCCAAAGCGTGAAAATTTCGGGCATGGTTTTTATGATTTTAATGGGCGCAACAGCCTTTTCTATGATTTTTTCATACACGGGCGGGGACTATGTCGTGGAGGATTTCATGCACGCTCTTCCTGGCAAAGAGTGGGGATTTATCGCGCTAACTATGATTGTCATCATAATTTTGGGCTTTTTCCTTGATTATGTTGAAATTTCATATATCATTTTGCCGATTTTATTCCCGATAGTCGAAGCGATGAATATAAATCCAGTTTGGTTTGCGATACTAATCGCTGTAAATTTACAAACATCATTTATGACGCCACCTTTTGGATTTTCGATATTTTTCCTAAAAGGCGTCGCGCCAAAATCAGTGCGCACGACAGACATTTATCGTGGAGTGTTGCCATTTATCGGGCTTCAAATTTTAGTTCTTTTCGCCCTTGCGATTTATCCAGAAATTTTTGGATTAAAAGCTTTTTTAGGCTAGAAATTGTAGAATTTAGAATTATTTTAAAGGAGTTAGCATGAGCAAAAAATTTATTGATGTTATGGACACTACATTTCGCGATGGTTTCCAATCTGTCTTTGGTGCGCGTGTAGCGATGAAGGACTTTTTGCCAGCAGTGAGCGCGGCAAAAGAGGCTGGGATTAGACACTTTGAATTTGGCGGTGGAGCTAGATTTCAGAGTCTGTATTTTTATCTAAACGAAGACGCGTTTGCGATGATGGATAAATTCCGCGAAACCGTGGGAGACGAGGCAAACCTGCAAACCCTAGCCAGAGGCGTAAATACCGTTACGCTTGATACTGGTTCGCGCGAAATGATAGACATGCATGCCAAACTCTTTGCCAAACACGGAACTACGACTATTCGAAATTTTGACGCCCTAAATGATGTCGAAAATTTAAAATATAGTGGCGAGCGTATTAGAGCGCATGGCTTAAAACACGAAATTACCGTTACTATGATGGATTTGCCACCTCGTTGCTCTGGCGCGCATGATCCTGAATTTTATGCTGGAATTTTACGCAAAATTTTAGAGGCTGGAATTCCTTTTGATAGCGTTTGTTTCAAAGACGCTAGCGGAACTTCAAGCCCACAAAAGGTTTTTGAGACCGTAAGAAGAGCGCGCAAACTCCTAGGAAACGATATTCATATCAGACTTCACACTCACGAAACAGCCGGCGTTAGCGTGGCTTGCTATCAAGCAGCCCTAGCAGCAGGCGTCGATGGAATCGATCTAGCTGCTTATCCAGTCAGCGGAGGAACTAGCCAACCAGATATTTTGACGATTTTACACGCGACAAAGGGGCAAAATTTTGATTTCGGCTTTGACGCTGAGAAAATTTTAAAATACGAAGAGGTTTTGGAGGATTGTTTGAAGGATTATTTCTTGCCACCAGAAGCGACAATGGTAAGCCCGATAATCCCATTTTCGCCTATGCCAGGCGGTGCCCTAACCGCAAATACGCAAATGATGCGCGATAACAAAATCATGGATAAATTCCCATCTGTCATCAAAGCTATGCGCGAAGTCGTCGAAAAGGGCGGTTATGGCACGAGTGTAACGCCTGTAAGTCAATTTTATTTCCAACAAGCATTTAATAATGTAATGTTTGGAGATTGGAAAAAAATCGCTGATGGATACGGTAAAATGGTGCTAGGATACTTTGGCAAAACCCCAGTTGCCCCTGATAGCGAGGTCGTAAGATTAGCTAGCGAGCAACTTGGCTTAGAGCCTACTACCAAAAATGCCGTTGATTTGGCTGATTTAGACGAGACAAAGAGTATTGCTTATGCCAAAAAACAGCTAGAAGATGAAAATATCGAGCCAAGCGAGGAAAATATTTTTATCGCTCTTGCGTGCCGTGAAAAGGGCATTGCCTTCTTAAAAGGCGAGGGCAAGGTAATGATTCGCAAAAACGAAGCAAAAGAATCTAGCGATGGCGGTGAGAAAAAGGCAAAATCTGATAAATTTGACATTAATGTCAATGGCAAAGCCTATGCGGTGGAATTTAGTGGAAATAAGGTCTTAGTAAATGGCGATAGCTACAATGTCAGCATTGGCATGGCAGAGCCTAGCGAGGTCCAAACTGAGGCGAAATCAACTGCAAACAGCGATGATATCGTAGCTAGCCTGCCAAGTAATGTGTTTAAAATTTTGGTCAAACCTGGCGAAAAAGTCGTAGCTGGTCAAACCGTAGTCGTGTTAGAAGCTATGAAAATGGAGATAAACATCGAAAGCCCAAGAGACGGCGAAGTCGCTGAAATTTTGGTATTCCAAGGTCAAAGCGTCGATGCAGATGACCCATTAATCCACTTAAAATAACTTTTAAATTTAACTACCACAGGGGCGGAATTTAGCGGGTTTCGCCCCTTTTTAAATTTACAAAAACGATAAATTTACTTCAAATTCCACAATCCTAATAAAGGTTAATCAAATTTCGATATAATTACTTATTTATAATTTTTTAAAAAAGGATTTAAGATGAGAATTCCAAATGATTTTGAAAAACTAGGAATTAGCGGTGAAAAAGAAATTTTTTATAACCTTAGCTATGATGAGCTTTTTGAGCACGAAAAACGCGCAAACGAGGGCAAGGTAAGCGATAATGGCACCTTTATGGTTGATACTGGCATTTTTACAGGTAGAAGCCCAAAAGACAAGTATTTTGTAAAGCAAGATCCAAGCGCGAAATATATCAGCTGGGGCAAAATCAATCAACCGATTAGCAAAGAGCTTTTTGATAAACTTCTAGCAAAGGCCAAAAATCAGCTTTCAAACAAATCAATCTATGTCCAAGACGCGTATTGTGGCGCTAGCCTAAAAAGCCGTAAAAGCGTGCGTTTCGTAACCGAAGTAGCGTGGCAAGCGCACTTTGTAAAAAATATGTTTATCCGCCCAAGTGATGATGAATTAGCAAATTTCCACCCAGATTTCGTGGTTTATAACGCTTGCAAATGCGTAAATGAGGATTACGCCAAAGACGGGTTAAACTCAGATGTTTTTGTAATCTTTAATGTCGAGGAAAATGTCGCAGTCATCGGTGGCACATGGTATGGTGGCGAGATGAAAAAAGGAATTTTTTCTATGATGAATTACTGGCTACCATTAGAGGGCAAAATGTCAATGCACTGCTCAGCAAATGTCGGAGCTGGCGGCGACACTGCGCTATTTTTCGGACTTTCAGGCACTGGCAAGACTACGCTCTCTACTGATCCAAACCGCGCGCTAATCGGCGATGACGAGCACGGCTGGGACGATGAGGGCGTGTTTAACTTCGAGGGTGGTTGTTATGCAAAATGTATAAACCTTGACCCAAATTCAGAGCCTGAAATTTACGGCGCAATCAAACGCAATGCACTTTTGGAAAATGTCGTTGCAGACGCAAATGGCAAGGTTGATTACGCCGATGGTAGCAAGACAGAAAATACCCGTGTAAGCTATCCAATCGAGCATATCGCAAACCACGAACCAAGCCTAAGCGCAGGACACCCAAAAAATATCATTTTCCTAAGCGCTGACGCTTTTGGCGTTTTACCGCCTGTTGCGAAGCTTACAAAAGAACAAGCGATGTATTATTTCCTAAGCGGATATACTGCCAAAGTCGCAGGAACTGAACGCGGTATTACCGAGCCTGTGGCGACTTTTAGCGCTTGTTTTGGTGAGCCGTTTATGCCGCTTCACCCGACAGTTTATGCAAAACTTTTAGGCGAAAAAATCGACAAACACGGCGTAAATGTATATCTAGTAAATACAGGTTGGAGCGGTGGAGCTTATGGTGTTGGCAAACGCATGAGCATAAAGGCAACTCGTGCTTGTATAAATGCTATCCTTGATGGAAGTATCACAAAATGCGAATTTGAAAATTTTGAAAAATTTAATCTAGCCGTTCCAAAAGAGTTAGCTGGCGTTGAGACAAAACTTCTAAATCCAGCCAACACCTGGGAAAATGCTGATGAATACGCAAAAACTCGCGAGAAATTAGCGAAAATGTTTGTAGAAAATTTCAAACGCTACGAAGATGTCAAAGAGGGCGTAGAGTATGCAAAAGCCGGCCCAAAAGCTTAAAATTTGGCTTTTGTTAGGCACTGCGGGCTTGTTTTTGGGTTGCAAAGGCGAGCCTGCGAATTTAAAAGAACCGCTTCCTAGTAAAAGCGGTTTTTCTTTTTATGATACGCCGATAAACTACATAAACTATATCCGCCAAAGCTCGAATTTAAACCCATTTGCGCCAAATTCGCTTTTAGATAAAGCTGCGCTAAATCACGCCAAATATGTCGTTACAAACGATGAAATCACGCACGATGAGAGCGAGGGAAGGGCTGAATTTAGCGGCAAAACTCCAAGTGATCGCGCATTTAGAGTGGGATTTAATTCAGGCGTGGTAGAAAATCTCTCTTACAACGCCCACGATATCAAGGCCTCAATCGACGGGCTATTAAGCGCGATTTATCATCGTTTTGGGTTTTTGACATTTGACGCAAATCTTCTTGGCGTGGGATACTACGAGCAGGGCGAAAAATCCGCCTATGTCTATGAAATGGGAAATGGATATTTAGAGGAAATTTGTGGTGGCGGAAAGAGTCAGAGTGGGGACGGCAAATTTATCATAGGGCTTTGCAAAAACAAAAGCCTTGCCATACGAAACGAAAACTACGAGCGCACCAGGTCGCTAAATACCACGCCTTACGCGCATTATCCAAACAAAGAGCCCTCGCTTGCATTTTTTAGCCACGAGCTTCCTGATCCCGTGCCAGAGTGCGCGATTACAGCAAATCCTATTAGCATAGAATTTCACCCCCAAGCCAAACCTGTGGAAATGCTCGAATTTAGGCTATTTGATAGCGAGGGAGCGGAGATTAAAGATACTAAAATTTTGGATAAAAAAAGCGATCCAAATAGACGATTTAATGACAAACAATTTGCGCTTTTTAGCAAGGAAATGTTTAAATTCGACGCTACTTACACGGCGGAATTTAGCTATAAACAGGGCGAAAAGCAAGATAAAATTCGCTGGGATTTTACTACCCAAACCCCAAAATATGACTATTTTATAGTCGGTGGTGGAGAGAATTTAGCCATAAAAAACGGCAAATTTTACGATATATTTTTTGCGCCAAAAGACTGCAACGATGAGGTCAAAAACTACAAAACCAGCTACAATGGCGCAATCGACAAGCCCGAAATCCAAAACATCGCCACAAATATGCTAAGGGTGCGCGTAAATGGCGAACGGGGCGCCAAGCTCGAAATCAGCACGGATAATGGCAAGGTGGTGAGCTTGTATCTAACAGACGAGCCAAAAAATTCTAGTTTGAAACGCAAAATTATAAATTTATTCTAAGGATTATTGATGAAAAAAATGTGGGAAGGCAGGTTTAGTGAGGCTAGTAGCGAGCTTTTGGAGAGATTTAACGCTTCGATCATGTTCGATAGGGAGCTTTACGAGGACGATATCGCAGGCTCAATCGCTCATGCAAGCATGCTAGGCGATGCAGGAATCATCACCAAAGACGAGGCTAGCGCGATAAAATCTGGTTTGGAGCAAATTTTAGCCGAGATTAATGAGGGGAAATTTGAGTGGAAAATCGCCGATGAGGATATCCACATGGCGGTAGAAAAACGCCTAAGCGAAATTGTAGGCAAAGAAATCGGTGGCAAGCTCCATACCGCGCGCTCTCGCAATGATCAAGTCGCCCTTGATTTCAGGCGTTTTGTAATGCGAAAAAACCGCGAAATTTCGGTTCAAATTTTAAATTTGATCAAAACCTTGCTTGAAATTTCAAACTCCCACACAGACGCTTTAATGCCAGGCTACACTCACCTTCAACACGCCCAGCCTGTAAGCCTAGCCTTTCATTTGCTAGCTTATATTTATATGTTTAAGCGCGATTATGAAAGGTTTGTTTCGAGCTTCGAGCGCGGAAATTTCAGCCCACTTGGCTCGGCTGCGCTTGCAGGCACCCCGCACCGCATAAATCGCCATGCCACGGCTAGTGCGCTTGGATTTTATGCCCCTATGGAAAATGCTATGGACGGCGTGAGTGATAGAGATTTCGCCCTTGAAATTTTATTTAACATTAGCCTATTTTTCATGCACGCTTCAAGGCTGTGCGAAGAGCTGATTTTGTGGAGTTCGAGCGAATTTGGCTTCATCACTATAAGCGATGCGTATTCGACTGGAAGCTCGATAATGCCACAAAAGAAAAACCCCGATGTAGCCGAGCTAATCAGGGGCAAAACTGGCAGGGCTTATGGCAATTTAATGGGGCTTTTAACCGTTATGAAGGGTCTTGCTTTGGCGTATAACAAAGACATGCAAGAGGATAAAGAGGGCGTGTTTGATAGCGTAAAAGCGATTTTGGAGAGTGTTGCAATCCTAAATGAAATGCTAAAAACAGCCAAATTTAACAAAAAAAATATGCTAAGTGCGACTGAGCGTGGCCATTTAAGCGCGACTGATTTGGCGGATTTTTTGGTGCGAGAAAAGGGCGTGGCATTTCGCGAGGCGCATTTCATCACCGGAAAATGCGTAGCCACAGCAGAAAGAGCGGGCAAGGATCTAAGCCAAATGAGCGCGGAAGAGCTTCGCTTGGTCGATGAGCGAATCACGCCTGATGCGCTTGCATTTTTGGGGCTAAAAGCTTCGATGGACGCTAGGAAATCTTTCGGCGGGGCTAGCAGTTCTAGCGTGCTAGCGCAGATCGCGAGTGTGCAAAAGTGGCTGGGCGAGAAGAGCAGCTCTATTTAGTTTCAAACACTAAATTTGACGATGAGAGGGTGATTTGGCTAAATTTATGCGAGATAAAATTTCATAAATTTAGCATAAATTCCAAATTTGACGCACTTATTTTTACCTCGAAAAATGGGGTAAAAGCGCTTAAATTTAATGGTATCAAATTTAGCGAAAATATCCAAATTTACGCCATTGGCAAAGCGTGCGCTGATGAGATAGAGGATCAGGGATACAAAAATATTTTCGTAGCGCAAAACTCCCATGGCGATGAGTTTGCGCGCGAAATCGCACCGCACTTAAATGGCAAAAGCGCGCTTTATATCAGCGCCAAAGACAGAGTGTCGAATTTGCCCCAAATTTTGCACGAAAATGGCGTAAATTTAGCCCATATAATCGGCTATGAAAACGCGCCCAAAAAAGCTAGCATTTCGCAAAAACCAGCTTTAAATTCCGTGATAATTTTTACTTCGCCACTAAATGCAAAAAGCTTTATCTCAAATTTTGGTTGGGATAGCTCGTATGAGGCGATTTGCATAGGAAATAGCACGGCTAAAATTTTATCCAAATTTACTACGCCCATAATTAGCGAAAATCAAAGCATAAAAGCGTGTGTGGATTTGGCGTTTGCTTGTATTTTAAGGCAAAAAAACATATAATTTCGCTTGCCTGGGTGATGCGCCAGCGTTATTTATGAGGGTCTAACATATTTTAGTAGGCGACGATGTGATTTGCCGGTGTGACGCGGCTCGGTTTGAGGCTCTGAGCTTACGGGTTGCGACCTAAGGGCTTGTCCTAGTTGCAAGATTGGCTTTGTTTTAGGCCGAATCTTTTTCACGCAACGCTCACTTGGGCTATTTTTACACGGAGTTTTACCTTGAAAATTTTAATCATCGGCAGTGGTGGCAGAGAATACGCTATCGCACTTAGACTAAAAGAGGATAAAAATGTTTCAAATCTATATTTTGCCCCAGGAAATGGCGCGACTAGCGCACTTGGCGAAAATTTGGATTTGACAACTTTTGAGGAACTTGCAAATTTTGCGAAAGACAACAAAATCGATTTGACGATTGTAGGCCCAGAAGATCCGCTTACAAAGGGCATTGTCGATGTATTTAAATCAAAAGGTCTAGTGATTTTCGGACCGAGTAAAGCGGCAGCTCGTTTAGAGGGTTCAAAGGCCTATATGAAGGAGTTTTTGGCTCGTAACGCTATCCGCACCGCTAGATTTTTAAACAGTGATAATTTCGAGGAAATTTCTAAATTTATCCACACCCTAGATGAAAAAGTCGTTGTCAAAGCCGACGGGCTTTGCGCAGGCAAGGGCGTAATAATCGCTCAAAACCACGACGAGGCCAGAGACGCGGCATGGGAAATGCTAAAAGGCAGTTTCGGAGATGCTGGCAAAACCGTGGTTGTCGAGGAGTATTTAGACGGATTTGAGCTTAGCTTTTTTGCGATTTGCGACGGGGATAATTTCGTCTCTTTGCCAGTAGCCCAAGATCACAAACGATTGCTAAACCGCGATCAGGGTCCAAATACAGGCGGTATGGGCGCATACGCTCCAAGCCCGCTAGCAGATGAGGCGCTGATAAAAAGGGTCGAAAACGAAATCGTAGCTCCGACTTTAAGAGGTATGAAAAAAGACGGCAATCCGTTTTGCGGAGTGCTTTTTGTGGGGCTTATGATCGTGGGCGGAGTGCCGTATGTGCTCGAATACAATGTCAGATTCGGCGACCCTGAGTGCGAGGTTTTGATGCCTTTAATCGACGGAAATTTAAGCCAAATTTTATACGATGCAGCCACTGGCAAGCTAACAGACATCAAACTCCGCGATAAATTCGCCGTTGGTGTCGTAAGTGCTAGCGAAAACTACCCTTACAAATCTACGCCAAAAACAAAGATTAATTTAGGCAAAATTCCAGCTAACACTCACATTTGTTACGCTGGCGTTAGCGAAGAAAATGGCGAAATTTACGCAGACGGTGGAAGAGTTTTGGTAAGTGTGGGTGTAGCTAATAATATCAGAGAAGCGCGAAATTTAGCCTATGAATTAGTCAAAAATATAGAATTCGAAGGCTCTCAACACCGCAGCGATATCGCATATCAGGCACTTAGGGACTAAGTAGGTGTTAGCTAGTCTTCCTAAGAGAATTTTTGCCTTTATTTTAGATGAGGTGATTATGGGCGTGCTTTTTACCTTTATGCTCATTAGCGTGGCTTCCGAGCCAATGCTAGCGGCCTTGCAGATGAGCGGAAGCGACCCAATGGCGCTAAATAACGCAATTGCGCCGTATTTGCCCTATCTAGTAATGGTGAAATTTTTATATCACGCGATATTTGTATATTTTTATGGCGCGACTTTGGGAAAACTAGCCCTAAAAATAAAAGTCATCAGCGCTAGGGACGAAAACGAGAGGCTTAGCTTTGGCGTTTGCGCGTTTAGATCGGGCGTTAGGCTGGTTAGCGAAACAGCATTTTATATCGGATTTTTGTTTGCATTTTGGACGAAATTTCGTCAGAGTTTGCAGGATTTGGCAGCAAAAACCTTGGTGGTAGAAATTGAAAAAAAGTAAAATTTTAATATTAACATTTGGTGCGTTAGTGGCAAATTTGCTTAACGCAAAGGTGCAAAATGTCGAGTTAATCGCCGATAATGTCGAGCGAAACGGCTTTTTAACCATAGCTAGAGGCAATGTAACTGTGTATTCACAGGACTACTTCCTCACAGCCGATCGCGCCACTTATGATGAAAAAAACGAAATAATCGAGCTTTTTGGTAATGTAAATGCAATGCGAGGTGATAACGAAACCACTCGTGCTGAATATGTAAAAATTGATCTTAAAAACAACACCCAAGAGGCAAAAGCAAATTTTATGATGGATAAAGACGCTGAGCTTTGGATGCAAAACGATGAGAGTTGCAGTGATAGCGAATATTACCGAGTTAAGGGCTCTGTGGTATCTAGCTGTAATGTCAATGATCCAGACTGGAAAATCAAATTTAGCAGTGGCAAGCTAAATAAAGAGAGCAAATTTTTACACCTTTTCAACCCTAGATTTTATATCGGCGATGTGCCTGTGTTTTATCTGCCGTATTTTGGCGTGCCTACTGATACTACGCGTAGAACCGGTCTCTTGCCACCAGAGGGTGGATATATCGGCGATGAGGGCGTGTATTACAAACAGCCGATTTATTTCGCGCCGTATGATAGCTGGGATTTGCAGTTAGACCCGCAGGTTCGTTCGCGCCGTGGTTTTGGTGTGTATGGGACATTTAGGTTTGCGGATTCGCCGTATTCAAGGGGCGAAATTCGTGGCGGTGTGTTTGATAATTTTACCCGCGCCCAAGAACGCTTAGAGTATAAAAACGAAAAACACCACGGATACGAGATCGAATACGATAGAAGCAAACTTGTAGGATATCTAATCGATGGAAATTTCAAAGAAAATTTATGGATTGACTTTACGAAATTAAACGACCTTGAATACTATGATTTAAAGAGCAAAGGTGGCGTCGATGAGGACGATAACGCGTTAGTAACTTCTAAGCTAAATTATTATTTGACGACAGATGACCATTATTTTGGGCTTTATGGCAGGTATTATATCGACACTAGCAAGCTCAACCAAGATAGCGTCTTCCAAAACCGCGACACAGTCCAAGAGCTACCGACTGCGCAATATCATAAATTTATCGATGATATCTTTGTGCCAAATTTGCTCTACTCTGTGGATTTAAAGGCGCGAAATTTCACCCGCCAAGAAGGCGTTACTGCGCGCCAATACGAGCTTGATATTCCGCTTAGTTATAGCGATAGATTTTTGGGCGATTATTTGGGGCTTAGCGTGAGTGAGCGTGTGTATATGACGCATATAGATTGGAGCGATAAATATTACTATGCAAACGGCGAGTTAGAAGCCGATAAAAGCACATTTTACGCCAATCAATACACCGAATTTTCAGCATTTACGGATTTAGCCAAGGCGTATGAGAGCTTTTATCATACTATGAATTGGAGGGCTGATTTAAGGATTCCTGGCTGGCAAAAGGGCGAGATTGATAAGAGAATTTTAAAATCTCATCAATACGAATACGATGAAAAAAATGGAAATTTGCGCAAATCCCGCTTGGCAAGGTTACAAGATTCGCTGTATTGGGAGGATAATTTCCTTGGCGAGCTTGGCGAAGAATACACGCACGAAAATATCGCCCTTGGTATGACGCAGTATTTCTACGACGAAAATGGGCGCAAATTTATCCGCCACTCGGCTAAACAAAGCTATGATTTTGACGATGAAGAGCTGGGAAATTTCGACCATAGATTTGATATTTATTTCGCAAATGGGCTAAATTTGGGCAATCGTTTCACATACTCGCACAAATATGATAGTTTTAGCAAGGTTCAAACCTACGCAAACTACTCGAATTCTGATTTTAGCGCGAGCATAAGCCACGCTTATACCTACGATCAATTCGGCGACGAAAACGAAAAACGCTACAAAAAAGACAACTACACAATCGCAAATTTAAGCGCGAATTTGCCAGGAAATAACAAAATTTTCGGGCGCTGGGAGTATGATTTGGCTAGGTCGTATTCAAAAATGTGGAGGCTAGGTATCACGCATACGAGAAAGTGCTGGAACTACTCTTTCGTCTATCAAGAAGACATCGAGCCAAAAAACACGAGCAATGCTGATTACACCAAGGCTAAAAAAGAGCATGGATTTTACTTTTTCGTAAATTTCTACCCATTTGGCGGGGTTGGATATGATTTTTCGGTTGATACCGAGTATGGTGAAGCGCAATGATACCAAGAGCGGAATTGATGTTTGAAAACGAAGTAGAAGCGGCCGAAAAGCTAGCTGAAATTCTGCCCTCAAACGCGGTAAAAAACGAAAATTTCCTAATCATAGCCCAGTCGTTATCATCGATTTATTTGGTAAAAAGACTATCTGAAAAGCTAAATTTAAGCTATGAATTTTTATTTAGCGAGATGATTTATGCGCCAAATAATCCAGAGTGCGTGATAGCCTGTGTGAGCGAAACGCAAGAGATAGTTTTCATAAATGAGCTTGTAAAAAGCTTTGGGATAAGTTTAGATTATATTTACGGGCAGGCTAACCGCAAATATGAGGAAAAAATTTTAAAAAATGTCTATAAATTTCGCAAGGGCACGCTCTTGCCTGATTTGGCTAGAAAAAATGTAATCTTAGTCGATGAGGGTTGCGAGAGTGGGCTTACGACGATGACATGTATAAAAACACTAATCAAACTAAATGCAAAGACGATTTTTTATGCTACGCCGGTTATTAGCACTGATAATGCCGAAGAGATAGAAGCCGCGGTAGATGGGCTATACGCCGTGCATAAAATAAAAGATTTTGTAAATGTGGATTTTTATTATAAAGAGAAAAAAGAGGAAAAAGCCGAGGATATTATGCAAATTTTAAATAATTGCGAATTTTACCTACCATTTCACAAAGAAAAAAACATTGATAAAAACGAAAACAAGGAGAGTAACAATGCAGTGCAAGATTGATGTAAATAATCAATTAGAAATTTTTGACATAGACAAGGTCGCAAAACAAGCAGCGGGTGCTGCGCTTATGCGTGTGGGTGATACTGTGGTGCTAGCTACGGTCGCTAGGGAAGATAGACAGGTAGAGGAAGATTTCTTGCCATTAACCGTGCAATATATCGAAAAAATGTATGCCGTGGGAAAAATCCCTGGCGGATATATCAAAAGAGAGACCAAGCCGGGCGATTTTGAGACGCTAACTAGTCGTATTATAGATCGCTCGCTTCGCCCTCTTTTTCCAAAAGGATATGCCTATCCTACCCAAATCGTAGTTTATGTCCTTTCAGCAGATCCTGAGGTGGATTTGCAGGTCGTGAGCCTAAATGCGGCAAGTGTGGCGCTATATCTAAGCGATATTCCTATGAAAGCCCCAGTGTGTGGTGTCAGAGTAGGCCAAATAGACGGAGAGTTTGTGCTAAATCCGTCAAATTCAGCCCTTAAAAAATCAGCCCTTGATCTGTATGTAGCTGGCGTGGGCGATGAGCTTTTGATGATTGAAATGCGCTCGCTCCCTCAAATCGTAGATGGCGTCCAAAGCATGAACGAACTACCAGAGGATTTGACAGCCCAGGCGATAAATTTCGCTGCTAAGGCTATCGAAGAGGGCTCGCGCAAATACGAGGAAGCATTTTTAGCGCTTAAAAAACCAGACGCAAATTTAGAGTATAAACCAGAAATCGAAGATGAAAATATCGCCAAATATATCGACGAAAATTACAAAGACGCCGTAAAAGAGGCGATTAATCAAATGGCAAAAAGCGAGCGCGCAACCGAGCTAAATAAAATCGTAGATAAAATTTTAACCGATGAAATCGCGGTGCAAAACGAGTGGCAAAAAGAAGTAGTAACAAATGTCATTGGCAAATACAAACGCCAAATCATACGCACTCAAATCATCGAAGAGCGTCGCAGAGCCGACGGACGCGCGCTAAATGAGGTGCGCCCAATTAGTATTGAGACAAACATTTTGCCACGCGCGCACGGCTCATGCCTCTTTACCCGTGGTCAAACACAGGCTTTGGTGGTGGCAACTCTGGGCGGAGATAGCGACGCTCAGCTTAGCGATAGCCTAACTAGCCCAGAGCCGATAGCTGAGAAATTTATGTTTAATTACAACTTCCCTGGATTTTGCGTAGGCGAAGCAAGTCCGCTAAAAAGCCCAGGTCGCAGGGAGCTAGGACACGGAAATTTGGCAAAACGAGCGATTTTTCCAAGCATTGATATAAACTCTCCTCAATCAATGCGCGTAGTAAGCGAAATTTTAGAGAGCAACGGATCTAGCTCAATGGCGTCAGTATGCGGTGGCGCACTATCGCTTCGCGCAGCTGGCGTAAAAACCATAAAACTAGTCGCTGGTGTTGCAATGGGACTAATCTTTGAGGGCGAAAAACACGCGATTTTAACCGACATTATGGGCTTAGAAGATCACGACGGGGATATGGATTTCAAAGTCGCTGGTAGCAACGACGGAATCACTGCGCTTCAAATGGATATCAAGCTTGGCGGAATTAGTCTAGAAGTGCTAAAAGAGGCGCTAGCGCAGGCCAAAGAGGGCAGGGCGCATATATTAAATTTAATGGAGGAAGCAAACGCAAATATCGTAATCAATGAAGCCGTGCTTCCAAAACTCGAAATTTTCAGCGTCGATCCTAGCAAAATCGTCGATATCATCGGTCAAGGCGGAAAAACGATTAAGGAAATTACCGAAAAATTTGGCGTTAGCATTGATTTAGATCGCGAAAAAGGCGAGGTTAAAATCCAAGGCGCGAACAAAGACGGCGTCGATGGCGCAAAAGAGAGAATTCTCTCTATCGTTTCAAATTCGAAAGATTTCCGCAAACCGCGTGGCGATAGAGGCGATAGACACGAGCGCAAAGAGGTTAAATTTGAAATCGGCGAGGAATTTGACGGCGTAGTGCAAAGCTCGCTAGATTTTGGCACATTTATTTCACTTCGTGACGGCGTAGATGGGCTTTTAAGAGCGAAATTTATCACAACTCCATTTAAACCAGGCGATGTGGTTAGAGTGCGTGTAACAGAGCAAAAAGGTAGTAAAATTTCACTTGAATTAGTGTAAAAAGGAGGCAAAATGGAGCTTAAAAAACTTTTTTTCCCAATCGGTGGCGGCGAAGAGTTAGAGGGCAGAATTCGTGGTGCGTTGCTTGTGAATAAATTTTTTGGCACACACATGAATATCATGGCGTGCCAGCTAGATCCTAAGATGATTTATAATGTCCGCATGACGCTAAAAGGCGGGGTTTTAATGGACGAGTTTTTGGAGTCGGCAAACGAGGAGATGAAGGCTGAGCGCGATGAAATCGGCGCAGTTTTCGAGGCAGAGTGCAAAAAAATCGGCCTTGATATGCACGAAGATGAGAGAGTGGGAAAAAGTGCTTGCTTGCGCCATTTGGTAGGAATTCGCTCTGAGCTAGTTGAAAAGCACTCTAAATACTGCGATCTTGTCGTGGTCTCAGTGCCCCCAACTGGCACGATTACGGGCACTTTCGAGGCGGCTGTTTCAAAAAGTGGCAAGCCTTGTATCGTAATCCCAAGAGAGCTAAAAAGCTTTAAGGCTGATAAAATTTTGGTCTCTCTTACAGGCACGGCTGCAAGTGCCAGAGCGCTCGATCACTCGCTAGACTTGCTCAAAAAAGCGCAAAATGTCACAATCATCACAGCCAATCACTATCTCCAAGATAGCGCAGAAGAGACTAAGCGCAGAATCACTGAGTATCTAGCACTGCACGATGTGAAAGTCGATAAATTCGAGCTTTTAAACATTGACGGCAAAATTCCAGGGCAGGTTTTGATAGACTATGCAAACAACGGCGGATACGATTTAATCGTCGCTGGACTTCACTCAAACACTGGAATTAAGGAAATTCTGCTTTCAGGAACGAGCAAATTTTTCTTGCAAAACACGCAAATTCCTGTTTTAATGTAAATTTTATATGGGATTTTCCCATATAAAATCCTAAATTTAAAATGAAAAACAAATTTGTCTATATTTTGGCATTTTCGCATTTGTGCTGTGATATAAATCAAGGCGCACTCGTGGCGATTTTGCCGTTTTTAATCGCCAGCTATCACTACGATTACGCAACTGCTGCAAGCCTAGTCATGGTCTCAAATATCGTCGGCTCGCTAATCCAGCCCGTTTTTGGTTCGCTAGCTGATAAGAAAAACACACCTTACATTATCCCGCTAGGTCTTATTTTAGCAGGTGGCGGTATCGCGCTAAGTGGCGTTGCGCCTTCATTTGCCGTGCTTTGCGCGGTCGTGATGATCACAGGAATTGGCGTGGCGATGTTTCACCCACAAGCCGCCAGAGCCATAAATAAATGCTCTAATGCGCACAACAAAGCCCAAAATATCGGCATTTTTTCATTTGGTGGGATTTTGGGATTTTCTTTGGGACCGCTTTTTATGACGGCGATTATTAGTGCGTTTGGGCTAAAAGGCACGCTGATTTTCATAATTCCACAAATTTTAATTAGTATTGTGTATAAAATCTTTTACGCCGAATTTAAAAGACTTGGCGAAATTACACCCAAAACAGCCACAAACACCCAAACTAACGGCGTCGATGACTGGGGCGGATTTTATAAACTCATGGCGTTAATCTGTGGGCGTTCTATCATTTTTCACGGATTTAATACATTTTTGGCGCTTTATTTTATCTACGAATTTGACCAAAGTAAGGCTTACGCAAACACGCTATTAAGCGCATATATCGGCGTGAGCGCGATTTTTACCCTTCTTGGCGGCAGGTTTGCCGATAAATTTGGCTTTACAAAGATGATAAAAATCTCATTTCTTTGCCTTTTGCCGATTATGATAATGCTAGCAACCGCGCAAAATTTAGGCTTTGCCGTGGTTTTATTAGCACCACTTGGCATTTTTCTAGCTCTTTCTTATAGCCCGATTATCGCACTTGGGCAAGGATATTTACCAAACCGCGTTGGGCTTGCTTCTGGCGTTACATTTGGGCTGACTGTTAGTATTGGTGGGATTTTTGCGCCGATTTTGGGGCTGATAGCCGATAAATTTGGGCTTGGTTATGTTTTATACACGCTTTGCGGGGTTTGCGTTTTGCCACTAATCATGGCGTTTTTCTTGCCAAATTTAGAAAAAAGGCAAAGCTTATGAAATATTTTTGGCGTTATAGCTCGCCGCTTGGCGAAATTTTTATGCAAAGCGATGGAGCAAATTTAACAGCGCTTAAATTCGGCAAATTTGGCGCAGAATTTAAAGAGCAAAATTTGCAAATTTTTGGGGATACCTGCGCTTGGTTAGATATTTATTTTAGTGGAAATTTGCCAAATTTCACGCCTAAAATTTCACTAATTGGCAGCGAATTTCAGCTTGAAATTTGGCAAATTTTAATGCAAATTCCTTACGGAACTACCACGACTTACGGCGATATTGCGCACGAAATCTCACTAAAAAGACAAATCCCAAAAATGTCCGCCAGAGCCGTAGGCAGGGCAGTGGGAGCAAATCCAATCGCGATAATTATCCCATGCCACCGAGTTATCGGCAGTGGCGGCAAACTCACAGGCTACGCATACGGACTGGATAAAAAAGAGTTTTTGCTAAATTTAGAAAATGCGAAATTTAGGGCTTAATTTACTCCGCTTTTTGGATTAAAACTCTTTCGCATTTTATGATTTCATCAAATCCGCTTTCGAATTTACCGAGATTTATGACGCCTTCGTAGTATGGCTGAGGTTTGTAGTAAAGCACCAAATTTCCCCACGGCGAGAAATAGCCTAAATCGCCGACTTTGCCGTCCGAGCTGGGATCGCCGGCAAAATTTAATCGCACAGGCAAATCCGCGATTTTTTCTCGCCCTGCGTAATCTTTCAAATTTAACTCTAATGGTAAATTTTCATAAAAACTCTTTGCCGCGCCAGTATCGCCCAAAACAGCCACCGCACGGATATTTTCACAGCTAAATTCTACTCTCATATCGCCTCCTAATGCAAAAATCGCGCTCAAACACAAAAAAAGTAGTTTTTTCATAATTTTCCTTTAAAATTTTTGCCTAATCCTGCAAATTTTATTTTACCAAAATTCCGTTAGCATTTAGCCATGCTTTTATATCATCGCCGAGAGTCGCACCGCCTGAGTAATACAAAGCAAATAAATCACCGCCAACTAGCCAAGCAAGGTATTCGACGATGATTTTTGTATTTAATGTGCGAGTATAATAAACAATCAAAATTTTATGATTTTTAGCAAATTTGCTTAAATTTTCTTTTAAATTCGGGCTTAAATTTGCCACACTAAATACCGTCATAGTGCCAAAAATAGCGGAATTTTTAATAAATTCTCGCCTTTTCATCAAAATTATTTTTTACCCCAGTCTCTCATACCGCCACCTTGAAACTCTTCTATTCCCCTGTGTCCGTGGATTTCGATTTTATCAAGTGTGCTTTGAAGTTCGCTAAATTCGCTCTCGCTTAATTCCACGCTCCAAGCTCCCAAATTTTCTAAAATCCGCTCTTTATTTTTTGAGCCCGGAATTGGCACGACATTTGGATATTTGTGAAACATCCATGCTAAGGCGATTTGTGCAGGAGTTGCGTTTTTTCGTTTGGCAAATTCACTCACAAGCTCCACTAACGGAGCGTTTTTTTGCATATTTTCCTTTGACAACTGCGGGATAAATTTCCTAACATCATCGCTATGCGAAAAATCGCTTTTAGCGTTTAATTTGCCTGAAAGCAGACCGCTAGCTGTTGGCGAAAACGGCACCAAGCCGATATTGTTAGCTAAGCAGTATGGCAAAACTTCGCTTTCGCAATCTCGCTCGACCATGTTATAAAGATTTTGCACGGCTGAAACAGGCGTGATTTCGTGTGCTTTTTGGATAGTGTTTTTAGCAACTTGCGAAAGTCCCCAGCCACGAATTAATTTCTCATCAATCAATTTTCCCATAGCCTCAGCTACGATTTCTACGGGGATTTCAGGATTTACGCGGTGCAGATAATACAAATCAACATAATCAGTTTGAAGATTCAAGCGATTTTTCTAAATGCTTTTTGATAACCGCATACGCCGAGCCTTCGGCTGAAATTTCAGATTTGTCAAACATTAGTTTTGTAGCCAAAACCACGCTATTTCTAAATTCTTTTACAGCTTTTCCTAAAATTTGCTCGTTGTGTCCGTAGTGGTAGAGTTGTGCACCATAAACTTCGGAAGTATCGAAAAACGAACAACCAAATTCAAAAGCGGTTTTAATGGCTTCTATACTATAATCAATGCTAGGAATTTGTCCGTATCCGTGCGAAAAGCCCATGCAACCAATGCCGATTGGCGAAACTTCTATGTCGCCTAGTTTTCTTGTTTTCATCTTTTTCTCCTTTAAATTTTTGTTTGCGTTTAGTAAATTTACACCAAATTTACAACTATGCCTAAAATCAGCGAATTTTTCAAAAAATTTCTTCGTTGCATAAAAGCCCCTTAATCAGGCAACTTCCAGCTGTTTAACCTTTCTACCGTCGCAGGGTCGTTGTGATAAACTTCGCTAAAAAGGGATTTTTGCTCGTCCATATTGGCGATTGTTTGCATATCGTTTGTGCTAAGCTCGAAATCAAAAACGCTGAAATTCTCTATCATGCGCTCTTTGCGAGTGGTTTTTGGTATGACGATAATGTCAAGCTGGATAAGATAGCGCAAAATCGTTTGCGCCACGCTCTTTCCGTATTTCTCACCGATTTTTTTGAGAATTGGATTGTTAAACATATCGTTTCTACCCTCGCCAAAACTCGCCCAGCTTTGCACCGCAACGCCATATTTTTTGGCGATTTCGCGGTCAAATTTACGCTGATGAAATGGATTTAGCTCGATTTGATTAACGGCGGGTTTGATTTCGTTATTTATGGCGAAATCCACTAAGCGATCGGGATAAAAATTGCTAACGCCGATTGATTTAATCCTGCCTTCGTTTTTTAGCCTACTCATCGCCCGCCACGCCCCATAAACATCATTGAAAGGCTGATGAAGTAAAAGCAAATCAAGGTAATCTAAGCCTAGCTTTTTCATACTAGCTTCAAAACTGCGTAAAACGCCACTTTCTGTCGCGTTGCTAACCCAAATTTTGGTCGTGATAAAAAACTCTTCTCGCTTAATCCCGCCATTTATCGCCGAATTTACCGCCGCACCCACGCCAAGCTCATTTTGATACGCCTGAGCCGTGTCGATAGAGCGGTATCCTACGCTAATGGCGTCTTCAACGCACCTTTGGGTGTCGTTTTGTGGGATTTGATACACGCCGTATCCTAAAATAGGCATTTTGTTGCCGTCATTTAAAGTGATAAATTTCATAGCTTCTCCTTTTAAATTTTGCGAATTCGCGTTTAAATTTAGCGCACCGCCAAGCAGTGCCGCGCTACCTAAGATCGCAGAATTTTTTAAAAATTCTCGCCTTTGCATAAAAATCCTTTTCGGCAAATTTGATGAAATTTTAGCAAATTTGAGAGTAAAATTCATAGAACAATTCTCCAAATTCCTTGCCTAATCCTGCAAATTTTAATTGTTTTAAAAATTTATCTTAAATTTTATATAATTTTGAAATTAAATTCATAAAAATGGATATAAAAAAGGTTTATAATGTGGTTAAATTTGCGTAAATTTTTTGGATTTTTGGCACTTTTGCTATGTTTGATTTCATTTTTTTATGCCGTTTTTATGCAACTGAGTGGTAATTTTTTTGCAATCTTATACTATCCCATAAGTGCTATTTTCTTTCTCTTTTCTTTGTATTTTTATTTCAAACAAGATAAAAAAACCAAAAGGCAAATGGTTGGTTTTGCTTTGATTTTTGTTTTCATTGTCTTACCTTTTGTTGGTGTGAAATTTTATAATTATGCTTTTAAAGAGCCAAGCTATTTGGTGGGTGAAATAATTTTGGCTAAAAAAATCTCGAATTCAGACGGAAATATCACAAAATATCTAAAACCACAAGTTATACAAACCATAAAATCACAAAATTTAGATTATCTAAAATCACAAGGTTTTAGCGTAAATTCGCAAAGCGAACGCACAAGTGCATTTTTTAAAGGCGTTATCAAAAGACGGAATTTTGCAATATCAATAATAATTGAAAATGACAAAGTGGAAGTTCTAGCGTTTAGTGGATACAATGCGTTATGAATTTACTTAGGCGATTTTGCCTAAGTAAATTCCTTGCCTAATCCTGCAAATTTTATTTTCGCTCGATTCGTTCCGGTCCGCCTTTATTGATAGCGCCTACCACTTTGTGCGGGACATACAGCTCTTCAAGGTATTTGATCTCACTCTCATCAAGGCTGATTTCAAGGCTTTTTGCCCAGTCGTCTAAATGCTCTGTTTTGATTGCTCCAAGCACAGGGCTATCCACACCCTTAGCAAAGTGCCAAGATAAAGCGATTTGCGCCATATTTACGCCGCGATTTTTTGCTACTTCATCAATCCTAGCGATGATTTTAAGATCGCTTTCTTTAAATTCATCGTATTTTACGCGCAAAACCTTGTCTTCATTTACTCGCTTTGAATATCCGTCCCACGAAGTGTGAGCTAGATGACCGCCAGCTAGTGGGCTATACGGCGCGATACTTGTGCCAAACTGCCTACACACGGGGATCAAATCCCGCTCATCTTCCCTATAAATCAGGCTATAATGATTTTGCATAACGCTAAATTTGGTCAAATTTTCACGCTCGGCGCATAGTTGCATGTTAAAAAACTGATAACCATACATCGCACTAGCCCCTAGCGCACGGACTTTTCCGGCTTTTACTAATTCGTGCAAAGCACTCATAATTTCAAAAATTTCGTGGTCGTAGTCGAAGCGATGTATCATATACACATCGACATAGTCCATATTTAGGCGTTTTAGTGAGCCTTCGATTTCACGCATGATTGCCGTTTTGCTTAGTTTGCCTTCGTTGAAAAATACCTTAGTTTCAATTACGACATCTTCGCGTTTGACGCCTAAATTTCGAAGCGCCTTGCCTAGATAAATCTCAGAATCGCCGTTGGTATAGACATTTGCAGTATCAAAATAGTTTATACCAAGCTCCAATGCCCTTGCTACGACCTTTTCGCAGGTTTTCTCGTCCCCGTCAGTCCAAGTAAGAAAGTTTGGATTTGGTCTGCCAAAACCCATACAACCAAGGCAAATTTGCGAAATTTTAATGTCGGTTTGCCCTAAATTTGTGTATTTCATAATCTCTCCTTTTAATATCTGTTTATAAAGTCTTTGATTTCGATAAACGAGCTCTCGCTCTCCCAAAGCTCTGGCATCACAAGCGCGAAATCGTGTGGCATACCGCTATACACGCTCAGGCTAAACTCACCGTTAGCTTTGGCTAGTCTGCGCGCGAGTTCGACGCCGTCATCGGCTAATAGTTCGTATGCGCCCACTTGGATTAGCATTGGTGGCAAGTCGCTCAAATCGGCGTATAATGGCGAAAGGCGCGGATCTTTGAGATCGAAATTTTTAGCATAGCTTGGCGGAGTGATGATTTCTTTGTAGAGAAATTTGTTTTTCTCGCCCAAAACAGCGTCTTTTTTGGCGTTGTCTTTTTTGGAAGCCAAAGCCATACTCATATCTGTCCATGGCGAGATTAGCACCATAAGGCGGGGTTGCGCGACATTTTTTTCTTTTAGATACAGGCTTAATGCAAGGGCTAAATTTCCCCCAGCACTATCGCCGATGATTGCGATATTTTCGGGCTTTACGCCGTTAGCAAGAAGATATTCATACGCGCTAAATGCATCGTCTAGCGCGGCAGGGTATGTAAATTTAGGCGCAAGGCGGTAATTTAGCATATAAATTTCCTTCGCGCCCGTAACCGAAGCGTGTTTTAGGGCGAAATTTCGGTATCTATCGTTTAGTCCGCCCACATAACCGCCGCCGTGGAGTTGCAATATGGTTAAATTTGAGTTTGATTTCAAATTTGCTAATTTTTCGATTTTTAGCTCGCCACTCATTATCTCGCTGTGCTCCCAACCGCTAGGCGCACTAAATGGCGCAGGCTTTGGCGCGTTTTTATCAGGGTTAAAAAATTTATCCATTTGCGCTGCCATATACTCTTGCTTCGCGCTATTTTCGAATTTCAGCCCTGAATTTTGGGGAGTTGCCCCCTGTTTGGCGCACCCTGCTAGGCTTAGTGCCACAGCCACGCTCACACAAAAAAGCGAAAATTTATTTATTTTTTTCATATTTTTCCTTTCATTAAATTTTGCCTAATTCTGCAAATTTTATTTTAATTTCTCATATTTTTTACTTAAATTCAGACCCAAAATTCCCCAAACAAACGAAATTATTGCGCCTAAAATCAAAACTCCACTCACGCCAAATTTAGCTAGTGCTATGCCCTTGATCTGCGATGAGAGCGCGTCTCCGCCGCGATAAACGACCGTGTCAAGGAAGTTTTTGACCTTGTATTTGCTTTCGCTATCAAGCGGGACAAAAAGCATTTCGCGAGCTGGTTTTACAAGGGCGTATTCGCCGATTCTACGCAGGCTCATCACAAGCGCAATACCCCAAAATGCGGGGTGTGTGAAGCTTAGCATAATAAATCCGAGCGCAATCACAAATCCAAGCAGAGCCAAAAGCCACTTTATGCCAAAAAATTTAGCGATTTTTGCCGTTAGGAAAATTTGTATAAAAAAACTAGCGCTTTGCACGATGAGATCGATATTTGCAAAAGCTGCGGCTCTGGCTTCGCGGGTATCAAAGACGGCTCGCACAATCCTAGCTTGTTCCATGTATAAAAATGTGCTAACGCTTGTAAGCAATAAAACAAAGCCTACAAAAGATAGCAAATAGGGCGATTTTAAGATGATTTTAAAGCCATCAAGCGGATTTTTGCTAGGTAGTGGAGTGCTGAATTTTTGAGTGAAATTTGCTTTTTCGCTCTCGTTTTGGAGCAAATTTAGCCCCTCTTTTATGATTAAATTTTTTAAAATCAAGGCAAAAAGTAGCAAAAACGCCGATAAAAATATGAAATTTTGCGTCGAAACTTCTCGCAAAAAGCTAACCAAACTAGCCCCTGCAATCCCGCCTAAACTCGCTCCCGCGCTGATTATGCCAAACATTGATTTGCTAGTTTCTTTGCTAAAAACATCTGCTAGGACGCTCCAAGCCAAGCTTATGACGAAGAGATTAAAAACGCTAACCCAAATGTAAAAAACCCTACAAAGCGTGGCAAATGCGGGGCTTTGGGCGTCAATAAATCGCATAGCGACAAAAAAACCTAGCAAATTTAGGGCAAAAAAGATAAAAATGGCGTCGGTGTAGAGTTTGCGCCTAATAGCCCCACTTAGCCACATAGCCACAAACGAGCAAACAATCGTAGCGATAAAAGTGCCTAAAAATAGCCATTTTAGCTCGTCGCTTCCGCCGTGAATCCCAAGCGCATCGCGAATCGGGCGGAGTAGCGCATACGAGCAAAAAAGCGAAAAAATAAAAAACGCGCTGTAAAGCAAAAGCTTGAATTCTTCGCGCTTTATCTCAAAAACCGAGTAAAATTTCTCTTTAAATTTCGCCTTATTCATTTTAAAATTTGCCTACGATAAATTTTTGCGCATTTACCTAATGAAATTTGTCAAAATTTGCTCTTCATACTCAGGCATAGCAACGGCGTTTTTGGCAAATTCTTTGTTTTTGACAAACCAAGCGA
The DNA here is from genome assembly GCF_027737875.1 of Campylobacter sp. JMF_08 NE1. Classification (NCBI taxonomy): domain Bacteria; kingdom Pseudomonadati; phylum Campylobacterota; class Epsilonproteobacteria; order Campylobacterales; family Campylobacteraceae; genus Campylobacter; species Campylobacter sp. JMF_08 NE1. The sequence continues at coordinate 94,735 of NZ_JAOVUC010000003.1, read as the reverse complement.
TATTTTTGGCTAGTGTTCGCATGGTCTGCAAGCCTTCTTCGTCCTTTGGAAGGTCATCAGGTGTCATGGCGTGGGCTTCGTTCCAATACTGCGAACCAGCCAAAAACATATTTGCAATCGTAAAAAATTTATTTAGTCTATCAAAACTCGCACTAGCCCCGCCACGCCTAGCTATAAGGACACTTGCGCCGATTTTACCGCTAAATTTATTTCCGCCCACGAAAAAAAGCCTTGTCAAAAACGCCTGAATTCTAGCTGTGGGTCCAGCGTAATAAACAGGGCTTCCAGCCACAATGCCGTCAAATTCATCAAGTCTTTGGATTATGTCATTTACCGGATCGTCTTTTATGGCACAACGCCCAGTTTTAGCACAAGAAAAACAGGCAATGCAATCATTTATCGCCTTTTTGCCAAGGTATAAAATTTCGCTTTGAACGCCGTTGTTTTCAAGCTCTTTTGCGATTTCGCTAAGAGCCAAATTTGTGCTTCCGTTTTTGTTCGGACTGCCGTTTATGAGTAAAATTTTTGACATATTTGCTCCTTAAATTTACTAAATTTCACACGCCCTTGCCGTCAAGATAAAATTTTTTCCCTGCGACATAATGGAGCGTTTTTAGCTCATCGCCCACTTCATTAAAATGCCAGTGGCTGCCGTCAAAAACCCTATCGTCGCCATAAGCTGCCACAACCTGTCCGATAAAAAGGTCGTAAGTCTGCTCGTTGTGAGGCTCTGGGATAACTTTGCAAATAATCCATGCAGCGCAACCTGCGACTAGCGGGACTTTGAAGTCATCTTTATAAAACAGCTCCACGCCGTCCATTTTATGCGGATTGTCAAAGCGAGAATTGTTTTCATCGCCCAAATTTAAAAGCAGATCTTTTTGCGTGGCAACGGGGATTTGCACGGCAAAATATCCACTTTTTTCGATGAGAGTGCGTGTAAATGAGCCATTGTGCGGCACTATTGTAACTTTGTCGTAATCAAGCGGACACGCCCAAGTAACCGCCATAGCGTTTGCCACTCCGTCAAATTCAGCCGAGACTATCGTCGTAGCACCGTGGTTTAAAATGTGGTAGGATTTTTGAATATCGACATTAATAATTGCCATTTTTTGCTCCTTTGACGGCTTGTCTTTTGAGTGCTTTTTTGCGATTGTTCGCAGTTGCTTCCTTGCGACGCACGATAAAGTGCGTCTTGGTCGCAACTGCTCCAAAACACAAAAAATCATCTCAAAATACTTCGCCTTAGATTTTTTTTATTTTCATGATTGCGAGAATTTGCAAAGCAAATCCAGCACTATAAATTTATCTTAGCTTTCCATACTGCTCGTCGCTTACAGGTTCTAACCACTCGTTGCTAGCTTCCACGCCCTCGACTTCGACGGCGATATGCGCAAACCAGCTATCCTTTGCTGCGCCGTGCCAGTGTTTGACGCCAGCTGGTATATTTATGACATCACCTGGTTTCATTTCCACGGCTTCCTTGCCCCATTCTTGGTAGTATCCGCGACCTGCTGTGGCGATTAAAATTTGACCGCCACCGCTTTTGGCGTGGTGGATATGCCAGTTGTTGCGGCAGCTTGGCTCAAAGACCACATTATACATTTTGACCTGTTGGGTCGAAATAGCGTTTAGGTAGCTGTTTCCGCTGAAATACTTCGCATACGCGCTGTTTAGTTCGCCCACGCCAAATGGGCTAATTTTGGCGAATTCGTCCTTGCTCATGGCACTAGGATTGCCAAATTTAGCCGAATTTGAAATTTCTAAAATCTCATTAATTTGCGCGTCGCTAACGCCGTTTAGTTTAGCGATTTTTATGTGAGCGTCCCTTTGTGGCTCGGTGCCACTCATCGCCGCTAATGCTGCGACCGTGATGATCTCGCGCTCCTTCCACGAAAAAATCTCGCTCGCAAAAATATCGCCAAATAAATGCGCCTTCAAATAATAATCCACATCTGCGCTAAGTGCGCTTAAATCGACTTTACCGCCTACTAAATCGGTTTGTGTTTTAGAGCCGATTTCAAGGCTATTTAAATTTTTCTCTATGATTTTATTTTCCGTGCCTTGCGTGGTTTTTAAGCCAATTTTTTCGCGCTCTTTAAGCGAAACGCTTAAAACACCAAGCCCATTTAGGGCTTTTGGAAAGCCACAATACGCATAAAGTTGCGCCATTGTATCCTTGATTTCGGCTACGCTCATGCCATTATCGAGGGCAAAATTTACGGCGTTTTTTAACTCGCTTAAATTTGAACTAGCCAAAAACGCTGAAATTTTGGTTAAATTTAGCTCTTTTTGGTTTAAATTTTTGATTTCGCTTTGTAAAATTTGCATATTTCCTCCCGTTTCATTTGCCATGCAAACCCCGCAAAATAGCGAAGTTATGGCTAGTGTTAAGATTGATTTTTTAAAAAACATACTCTCTCCTTTACAATTTTTCAAGATTTGCGATTTGTGCCATATCATCATCGCTTAAATTAAAATCAAAAATGCTTATATTTTCGATCATACGGGACTTTGTCGCAGTTTTTGGGATAGTGATGATATTTCTTTGGATTTGCCACCTTAAAATCACTTGTGCTGCCGTTTTGCCGTATTTCTCGCCGATTTTTTGAAGCGTTTCGTTTTTTAAAATTTTAGAACTACCTGAGCCAAAAGGCGAATAAGCTTGCGTGGCGACACCCAGCTTATCAAGCCCGTTTTGCGCACGAATTTGCTGTTTGAAAGGGTGGAGTTCGATTTGATTAAGCACAGGTTTTATAGCAAATTCATCACAAAGCTCTCGCACTAAATCCACGCTAAAATTGCTAACGCCGATTGATTTTATTAGCCCCTTTTCGACTAGCTCGCAAAACCCAGACCAAATGCCCTTAATATCGCCATAAGGAGCGTGGATTAGATACAAATCGATATAATCAAATTTAAGCGCGTCTAGGCTTTCATAAACTGCCCTCTTTGCGCCCTCAAAGCCTACATTTGCGCCCCATTGAAGCTTTGAAGTTACGAAAATTTCGCTTCTAGCGATACCGCTATTTCGCACAGCCTCGCCTACGATATCTTCGTTGCGGTAATACTGCGCCGAGTCAATGTGGCGGTAGCCCGCTTCTAGGGCATTTTCTATGGCTCTAAGCCCGTCCCTGCCACGAATATCCCAAGTTCCGTATCCTAAAATAGGGATTTCCCTGCCGTTATTTAAAGTGAAATTTGGAACTAAATTTTGCATTTTTGCCCCCTTGTTTGCAAAAAGCGAATTTGCGCTCACAATCACGCCTGCGCCAAAAATTACAGAATTTTTCAAAAAACTTCGTCTTTGCATAAAATTTCCTTGCGAGAGGTTAAATTCGCAGAAATTTTACCAAATTTGGGGTGGATTTTGGTAGAACAATCCTCCAAATCCCTTGCCTAATCCTGCAAATTTTTGTCTAATTCTTTGATTTTTTCGATTGCAAGAAGTGCGCCAGTTTTGGCTGTTTGCGAGAGCGCGGAGGAAAATTCGCCCAAATTTAGCAAATCAACCTTAATGCCTAAAAATAGTATTTTTGGGATAAATTCGCGCAGGTATTTGATCCACACGCACGCTGGGATATTGTGTGCGCTGTAAAAATAACTCACATCATCGCTTAAATCCACGAATTCGCACTCAAATTTGGCGTTTTCGTCCATTATCACGCCGATTGCATCGACAGCGACTAAGATTTCTGGCGCGTAAGCTCTGATTTTGGAAAATTCGTTTTCTGGCATGTCCCCGCCAAAAAACACCTTCCAGCCAGGAAGCTCGCGCATGGCGATTTTACCGACTTCTATGCCAACGCCGTCATCGCCACGAAGCTCGTTTCCTACGCACAAAATCGCTTTTTTCATCTAAAAACTTTCCTAAGCGTTAAATAACCCTCATCTAAATCCTTTAAAAACTCACCCAAAGCCGAATTTTCAAGGCTTTGAAAAAGTTTTATGGCGTGTTCTGGGAAAATTTCGATTTCATTTATCGTAGCGATATTTCCTAGCTTAAATTTCGCGTATTCATCGCCCGCGCTTAGTATCTCTTCCCACTCATTTTCGCTAAATTCGCAAATCTTCTCGCTAAAATCAATCGTGCCAACCCCATGCCCAAGGCTCGTAAAAATGGTGATATCCCTAAATTTTGGAGCACGCTCTGGCTCATCTACATGGCGTTTTGTCAGCTTCCAAACCTCTATCATAATCCTGCCTTAAATTTGAAATTTTGCGAAATTATACAGATAAATTCTTAATTATTAAAATTTAAAAAAATCCAAAATTTTGCCCTTTATTTGCTATAAAAGTAGTATAATCTTTCACTTAAAAGCAAAAGGCTTTTAGGACAAATTTTAAGGAGGGCGGTATGAAGGTTGTAAGTATTGTTGTAGTAGATGGCAGTGTCGTAAATGAATCTGATTTGATTACAAGTATTGCGTCGTATGATGATTTTAGCGCGATTAGCGCAGAGCTTCGAAAAGCCCTGAAAAAAAATTATATTAACAAGTCGCAATATACGAAAATTTACAAAAAAATCACCGCGCAAACCGGGTTTTCGCGCGCGAAATTCGACTATGCTCCATACGCGAAAGATATCGAGGAGCTGGTTTCAAGGGGATACACGGTCAAAGCGATTTTAGCCCATATCGGCGAGAAGGACGCGGAGTTTAAAAAATCTGTGAGCGCTTCGGGGCTAACGCACTTCATAGCTACGAATTGTAAGGACGAAAAAAACAAAATTCGCGCAATCGCAAAGAGCAAAAATGAGCTTTTGCAAGCGTATAAATTTGAGCTTAAAAAGCTCCATTTCAAGGGCATTTCTGACAAAGATATTTTGCGAGTAATGAGAGAGAAATACCCTGAGGATTTTACCAAAATCACAGAGGCGCAAATCCATGAGTTTATAGAAACCAACGCCAAACTCGATATGGGGCGCAAAATTTCGCTTCTTAAAAAACCAAGCCTGTATGATGAGCATTTCGACGAGATTATGAGCTTGTATAAAAGCGGCATGAGGGTCTATGATATCTGGAAAACACTAAGGCAAAAATACCCAAAACTAGCCAAACTTCAAGCCCCAAGCCTGTATCATTTCATCGGAAATAACGCACTTGGCAAGGCAAAATATATGCAAGAAGGATAGGCTTGGGCGAGCCTAGATTTTGCGTGATTTTGTGCGGTGGCAAAAGCTCTCGCTTTGGCAGAGATAAGGCAGTAGAGCCATTTTTGGGCGAGCCTAGCATGACGCATTTTTGTTTTAAAAGGTATTCTCGCATTTTTTCGCAGGTTTTTGTCTGCGCAAAATCGCAAAAATTTAGCCCCGCACTTCCTTTGATAAAAGATGATTTTAAGGATTTTTCGCCTATGGGTGCGCTGTATTCGGCGTTAAAGGGGTTTGCTGGGGAAAGGGTTTTCATTGTGCCTGCTGATACGCCATTTGTGAGCGAAGAGGCAATCCGCGCGCTTTGGGAGAGCAGGGCTGAGATTTCGCTTGCAAGCGATGGCGAAAAAACGCATAATTTATGCGGATTTTTTAACGGAGATTTGGCGGAGCGTGCGCTGAAATTTTACCGCGAAAACAACCATAAAATCGGCGAATTTATTACTTCTTGTGACAGTGAAATTTTAAAATTTAAAGACAAAGCGCAGTTTTTAAATATCAATTACGAAAGCGATTTAGAAAAAGTTGAAAACTAAAATTTTATTTTTGGCGCTATTTAGCGTTTTGTGCGCAGATGATAGCGAAATTTTGGCGAAAGCTAGGGATTTTGAGGTAAAGGGCGATTATAAAAACGCTATGATTTATTATAAAAAATTAGCCCTTGCAAACACTAGCGCGCAAAATTCAAGCGGAATTTCAAAGCCAAATTTAGCGTCAAATTCAAATGAAATTTCGGCGCAGTATCCGAAAAAGCAAAATTTAGCGAATTTAGACTTGAATTCCACGCCAAAACCAAGCAAAAAACAAAATTTTAGCGAATTTTTGGGCATTAAATATTACGAGCCAATTTATGCTCTCTTTACTCACGATCATCATAAAAAAGAGGGTCGTAGCCCCAACGAAGCGCACTTTGCGTTTAGTTTCGAACGGCCTATAAGCTATGATTATTTTGGCTTTGGCGAGAAAATTTCCTTTGCTTACACGCAAAATTCGTGGTGGCAAATCACCGCCGATAGCGCGCCATTTAGGGAAAATAACTACAAGCCAGAGCTTTTTATGAGTTTGGAGCTGGGCTTTGCCGACGAGCTAAAACTTGGCGTTTTGCACGAATCAAACGGCAAGGACGGGGCGGATTCGCGCTCAATCAATCATCTTTACGCGCAAAGTTCGTGGAGGTTTGGGGGCTTTGAAATCACGCCGAGACTTTGGTATGCTTTCGGGCTAGATCAGCGCAACAAGGACATTAGCGAGTATATGGGCTATGGGGATTTGCGCGCTTCGTATAGCTTCGGGCGACACAAAGTCATGGCCAAATGGCGCAACAATCTGCGCTTAAACTCGCAAAATCGCGGTGCAATCGAGCTTGATTTTATATTTCCGCTATTTAACAGCGGGCTTTATGGGTATTTTAGGTATTTTAGCGGATACGCTGAGAGCCTAGCGGATTATAAAAAAAGTGTCGATAAAATCGGCCTTGGCGTCTCATTTGTGGAATTTTAAATTGCGCCAAATACTGACCTTGAATTTTGTATAATTTGTCATTGCAAGAAATGCGAAGCATTTCAGTTAAATAAAACCAGCTGAATTTAGAAAAACGAAGTTTTTCTAAATTCAGCCACCTTGTAAAGCGTCGTCGGGGGTTGGGGGTTTATAAGGGGGAAGGGGCGCGACCTCGCAATTCAAGCCCCCTTCCCCCTTACAGAGAATTTCACGGCGCAGGTTAAATTTAAAAAATCGTTCAATGCTAAATTTAAGTAGAATTTTGAATTTAAATTTCCCTGGATTGCTTCGCTCGTTACACTCGCTCGCAATGACAGCAAATTTAGCGCAAGGAATTTAAAACTCGTAGATTGCTTCGCTTTCTACGAAAGCTCGCAATGACAGATTAAACAAATTTAAAAAAGCCCAAATTTTGAAAAGTCAAAATTTATAAAATTTTAGATAAAATCACAGGTTTAAATTTCAAAAAAGGATGTAAAATGGCAAAGGTTCAACCGGCAAATTTAATTTGGAAAAACGGCTCGCTAATCCCATGGGCTGAGGCTACAACGCATGTTTTAACCCACTCGCTTCACTATGGCAACGCAGTATTTGAGGGCGTAAGAGCCTACAAGACAGACAAGGGTTATGCGATTTTTCGCCTTGATGAGCACACAAAAAGACTTTTAGTTTCAGCCAAACTCTGCCTAATCAAAACCCCTTATAGCTTCGATGAGTTGCGTCAGGCGCAAATCGATGTCGTAGCCAAAAATGACTTCGATCAAACCGTCTATATCCGCCCGCTAATCTACCTAGGATACGGCTCTATGGGCGTTTCACTAAAAGATGTCCCAGTCGATACAGTCGTAGCTGCGTGGCAATGGGGCGCGTATATGGGCGAGGAAGCCCTAAGAGCGGGCATTAAGGTCAAAATTTCATCTTGGGCGAAACCTGCTCAACACTCAATGATGGCAAAGGCAAAAGCGAGTGCGAATTATTTCAACTCACAAATGGCAAACTTCGAAGCAGTCGATGCTGGATACGATGAGGCGCTACTACTTGATCCGCAAGGATTTGTGGCAGAAGGTCCAGGGGAATGCTTGTTTATCGTAAAAGACGGCGCACTAATCACTCCGCCAAACGATACTAGCTTGGAGTCAATCACTCAAAACTCAGTTATCCAAATCGCCGAGAGTTTGGGTATAAAAGTCCTTCGCCAACGCATTTCACGCGATCAAGTCTATGCGGCTGATGAGGCGTTTTTCACAGGCACAGCTGCTGAGGTTACGCCGATTAGCAATATCGACGGACGCATTATCGGCAAGGGCGAAATGGGCGAGATCACAAGCAAATTGCAAAAAGCGTATTTCGCGGTCGTTACTGGCAAAGACCCTAAATTTGAGCACTGGCTCACATATATCAAATAAGGATAATTATGCCGGCAGATTTAAATGATTATTTCAACAAAAATAAAAAAAATGGTGGCAACGAAAATGGTGGATTTAGCTTTAAGGGGCCAAATTTGCAGAATTTAGGCGGCTTTAAATTCGGCGGATTTTTCTACTTTTTAATCGCTATTATCGCGCTTTTTATCATCGCAAAACCGTTTGTGACAATCCAATCTGGCGAGGTTGGAGTTAAATCAAATTTGGGAAAATATGACCCAACACCACTAGGTGCTGGAATCCACTTTTTCGTGCCGTTTATCCAAGATATCTTTGTCATCGACACCCGTGTGCGTATCATCAACTACACTAGCAACGAGGATATGGCTACAAGCAGGGCAAGTGGCGGAAGTATCGGTGGAATCATCCGCAAAAATTCGCTTTCAGTGCTAGACTCTCGTAACCTGCCAGTAAGCGTGGATATCACCGTGCAGTATAAACTAAACGAAAGCACCGCGCCTGCGACAATTGCGGAGTGGGGACTTTTATGGGAGGATAAAATCATCGATCCTCGCGTCAAAGATGTCGTGCGTAGCGTCATCGGAAACTATCCAGCAGAAGAGCTTCCGACCAAACGCGAGGAAATCGCTAAGGCGATCGATCAAGGGATCCGCTCGAATATCGATGCTCTTTCAAACTCGCCTGTGGAGCTAAGAGCCGTGCAGCTTCGCGAGATAATCCTACCGCCAAAAATCAAAGAGCAAATCGAGCGCGTGCAAATCGCTAAACAAGAGGCAGAGCGCACCAAATACGAGGTTGAGCGCGCTAACCAAGAGGCTCTTAAAAAAGCAGCCCTTGCCAAAGGTAACGCTGATGCTGTAAAAATCGAAGCCCAAGGCAAGGCGGACGCCGTGAAAATCGAGGCTGACGCACAGGCGTATGCAAACACCGAAATCGCAAAAAGCCTAAATCAAAATTTGCTAAATTTAAAGCAAATCGAAACTCAGGCGAAATTCAACGAGGCTTTGCGTGAAAACAAAGACGCGCAGATTTTCCTAACCCCAGGCGGTGCGGTGCCAAATATCTGGGTTGATACCAAAAACAAACCGCAACAATCGGCGATTAGCGAATAATAAATTTTGCAATCCTTTCCTGGGATTGCAAAATCGCGTAAATTTATCAAAAACGGAGATTTTATGATTAAGGTTGATTGGCAAAAGGTCGCTGGCTTGCTCCCAGTGGTGGTGCAAGATTACAGCGACGGGGCTGTTTTGATGCTTGGCTATATGAACGAAGAGGCGCTTGCGCTTTCGCTAGAAACGGGGCTGGCGCACTATTTTTCGCGCACGAAAAATCGTATTTGGAAAAAGGGCGAAGCAAGCGGCAACGAGCAAATCATAAAATCTGCGTTTTTAGACTGCGATAATGACACACTGCTACTCAAAGTCGAGCAAAAGGGCGGCGCGGCGTGCCATACGGGGGCTAAGAGCTGTTTTTTTAACGAAGTAAAATTTGGCGAGAATTTGGCAAATTTGGCGCAAAATTCGCAAAATTTGGAGCAAAATTTGCAAAATTTGGGCGGTGGAAATACTGCGCCTAAAACTGCGCGCAAAATTTCGCCTTATGATATTTTAGATGAAATTTACCATGTTTGCTTGGATAGGAAATTTAACGCAGATCCCGCGAAATCGTATGTCGCAAGCCTCTATAAAAAGGGCGAAAATAGCTATCTTAAAAAAATCGCCGAAGAGGCGTGCGAGTTCGCGCTTGCATGCAAAGACCTAACCCGTGCAAAATCTGCGCCAAGTAGCCAGCGCGCGCAATTTGGCGAGCATAGAGCGGGCGAGCCAGAATACGACGCGATTTACGAGGGCGCGGATATTATTTTTCACATGCTTGTAGCTTTGGGGGATCATGGAATCCACCCTGAGACGATTTTGCGCGAGCTTGCACGCCGTGAGGGTATCAGCGGGATAGAGGAGAAAAATTCAAGAGGGCAAAATTGATGAAAAGCGTGCAAAAATGGCTCAAAAAACTAAAAACCGAGCGACTAATCAAAGAGTATTTTTACAAATATCCTATCAATCTAGCCGACCTAGATAAGGTGCAAAGCCTAAGTGTGGCGCAGGTTAGAGAGCTAGGCGAGGAGAGACTGCGGAAATTTATCAAAAAACTTCGCCATATCAAGCCTAAACAGACAGAGCATAAAGCTGTTTTCATAGCTCATAAATATATCGGCGAGGACGATTTTCCTGAGGTTTGCTTTGATTTGATTCATATTGACGAGCTTGGGAAAGACGGGGCGGAGGTGCCAGGCTATGCCTACGAGTATTGCAAACAGGCTGAAATTATGGGCTTTTTGGTCGCGGATTTAGAGCTTACGCGCGAAAATATTTATCCCCTAATGGCTGAGATACTCTATGAGGCGTCATTTTTTGGCTATGATAGTAAGGGTGTCAAAAAAGCGAACAAACGCCTTAAAAAGGCGATAAAAGAGGTAGAAGAGGGCAAGGTTATTACCGATGACGAGTTTAGGGCTAAATTTGGAATCAAAGAAAAAGAGCGCGATGAGAGGGCAGATGAGCTCTCAAATGCCGTTATAAAGGCGAAATTTGAGTATTTAAAATACATGCGCGATAAAGAACTCGAACTTTTAAAAGCGAGCCTAGTGCAGAGCGAATAATACTGCGCCGAATTTTAGAAATGAGATTTAGCGACACTTCCTCGAAATGACAGATTGGGTAAAATTTTACTTATATTTTATGAAATTTAAAATTCGGCTAAATTTGAAGCAAAAGTCCAAATTTAGCCTGCGTATCATCAAATCGGCATTACGCGGATATTTTCGCTTAAATTATCCTTCAAAACCGCCTCGATCGCATATAGCGTCGCGCCTGCGCCACTAGCGCAACCCGAGCACGCACCCAAATAGCGAATATAAATGTCAGTTTTGCCGTCATCGCTTGGTTTGATGTCGATGACATCGAGATTTCCGCCGTCCATTTGAAGCATTGGGCGGATATCGCTATCAAGTATCGCCTCGACCGCTTTAAATTTGCCGATTAAATTTAGCTCTTCAAAGCTTAGTTTCGCCTCTGGCGCCGTGCCAGAGCTAGCACACGCACCGGCTTGGGCTTGGAGTTTTTCTAGCTCCATTTCCTCTCTTGTTTGAGCTAAAATATCCTCTAAATAATACTCCCTAGCCTCGTGTCCGCCGGGCCTAATGCAAGATTTACAAAACGCGCCAGCCTTTGTGTATTGTGTGATTTGCTCGACGGTTTTTAAATCATTTAGCTTAATTACCTCTTTTATCGTGCCAAGGCTTACCCTAGCGCACTCGCACACGATAATCTCATCTTCGAAATGCTCAGGATCTATGCCTTTGTATTTTGCCGCAGCTGCTTTGATGACATCATACGCCATTACCGAGCAGTGCATTTTTTGTGGTGGGACAGCCGGCTCGTCAGGGGTGTCGCGCATATCGCGCTCGACATCTAAATTTGTAATCTTTACAGCTTGATCGACGGTTTTGCCGATACAAAGCGCCGCCATAGTGTCGCTACTAGCAATCGCCGTACCACAGCCAAAGCTTTTAAATTTAGCGTCGATGATAATGTCAGTAGCAGGGTCGATGAGCCAGTATAATCTCACAGCGTCCCCACAGCTCTCTGCGCCAAAATCAGCCACGATTAGCTTCGCGCCGCGCGCAGCAGCTTCTTCCTCTGTGATTTCGCCCATAAATTTAGGGTTGTTCATGCGATCTTGAACCTTGTTTGAGTATTGCTCCCAAATCGAACCATTTATTAAATCGTTTTTTGCCATTTTTAAATCCTTATTTTTGATAACCTTGTGGGGCGTAAGCAAATGTGCTAGAAATACCGCGAAGTCTGGTGATTGCCTTGCTGATATGCTCTATGGCATAATCAATCTCGGCCTCTGTATTAAAGCGAGAAAGAGATAAGCGAAGCGCTGTGTGAGCTAGCTCTTTATCTGCGCCGATTGCTTCCATGATTGGGTTATTTTCTAGTGCTTCGCTAGCGCATGCTGAGCCCGTGCTAGCGGCGATTCCAGCTTTGTTTAAATCCCAAAGCATAGCCTCGCCCTCTACGCCTTGAATCGAGGCTAAAATCGTATTTGGCACGCGAATTTCGCGCTCTCCCACGACATAGACATGTGGAATTTCAAGCAAAGCGTCCTCTAATTTATCGCGTAGCCTTTTGACATGCGAATTTTCAAAAGCCATAAATTTATTCGCTAACTCCATTGCCTTGCCAAGGCCCACTATGCTAGCGACATTTAGCGTGCCAGATCTGCGACCGCCCATGTGTTCGCCACCATGAAGCAGGCTAGTAAGTGGTTTGCTATTTTTGATATATAGTGCGCCAACGCCCTTTGGAGCGTGAAATTTATGTCCAGAAAGGCTTAAAAAATCCACGCCTGCTGCGCGCACATTTACAGGGATTTTTCCCATTGCTTGCACAGCGTCTGTATGATAAAGTGCGCCAAATTCGTGCGCGATATCTGCGATTTGCTTTACAGGGAAAATCGTGCCTGTTTCGTTGTTTGCCCACATTACGCTAACAAGGGCTGTTTTATCGTTGATTTTCTCTCTTAGTTCATCTAGGCTGATTAAGCCATTGCTATCCACGCCTAGCCTAATGATTTTCACCCCGCACACTCGCTCCAAAAACTCACAGGTCGCGCTAATAGCTGGGTGCTCGACAGAGCTGATTATGATGTTGTCCTTTTCGCCTGATAAAATTTTGTCGTAATAAATACCTTTTAAAACCCAGTTGTTGCTCTCTGTCGCACAGCTTGTGATGACGATATCGTCCGCATCTGCTGCGCCGATCCCCTCGTATAGCTCGTCCATAGCCCGCCTTAGAGCTGGGTGGGTTTCGCTACCGAAGCTATGCAGTGAATTTGGGTTTCCAAATTTTTCACAAAAATATGGCTTCATCGCCTCGAAAACTTCGGGATCGACCATAGTTGTAGCGTTATTGTCTAAATAAACACGCTCCATAAATTTCCTTTCTTAAATTTTTATTAATGAGATATATTTAATCTTTTGAAAGCTAGTTTGATAATATAATCATTAGACTAAATTTCACCTTAACTTACCAACGCTAAAATCCAAATGTTTTTGGCGAATTTATCAAATCAAAAAACTCTTTTCTGGTGTCGTTTCGGCTGATAAATAGCCCACGCAAAGCCGAAGTTGTCGTGGTGGAGTTGATTTTTTGCACGCCACGCATTTCCATACACATGTGGCGGGCTTGGATTACGACGCCCACGCCAAGGGGCTTGATGACCTCTTGAAGCGCATTTGCGATTTGTTCGGTGAGTTGTTCTTGGATTTGTAATCTTCGTGCGAAAATATTTACCATACGCGGAATTTTGGATAGTCCAACGACCTTTTTATTAGGTATATACGCCACATGCGCCCGCCCAATAATAGGCAAAAGGTGGTGTTCGCAAAGGCTGTAAAATTCAATATCCTTAATAAGCACCATTTCGTTATTTGAGCTCTCAAAAAGCGCGTCATTTAGCACATCTTTGGGGTCTTGCTCGTATCCGCTAGTAAGAAATTCATACGCTTTTGCCACACGCATTGGCGTTTTTATTAGCCCTTCGCGCTTAGGGTCTTCGCCAAGTAGAGTTAGCATTTTAGCGACACAAGAAGCGAATTCTTCCCTGCTTTTTTCGTCCATATTTTTCCTTTAAAATTTTTCGCGCATATTACTTAAACTCCCCTTTTATAACGCTAAAATTTAAAAGCAAAATTTAGCCCCAAACAATAAAATTTGCCAAATTTTAAAATTATTAAGCAAAATTTTGGTATATTCTGCGCTTTAATTTTAAAATTTTTTAAAAGGAAATTTATGGAAATCAATGCAAAGCTAACAAACTCTGCTAACGCAGTAGCAAGCACAAAAATCGATGCAGACACTATCGCTAAAAAAGTAGATGATCTTGCTAAAAAAGCCGCCAAAAACCTTAAAATCGACGGTTTCAGAAAGGGCAAAGTCCCAGTAGCAGTCGTGATGAAACGATACGGCGCGCAGTTAGAACAAGACGCAAAACAAGAGATTTTTAAAAATATCATCGACGAATCAATCAAAAGCATAAATAAAAAAGCTGATGAAGTAATCGGCGAGCCAATTTTTTCTAAATACGATGAAAAAGACGGAAATATCGATGTAGAGATGGAAATTTCTTTCCGCCCAGAGGTCAATATCGACGGATACGAGGAGCTAATTCCTGAGTTTTCGACACCTCGCGTAACCAAAAAAGAGATTGAGGACGAGATAAATAAAATTTTATTAATGGTCGCTCCACTAGAAAAATCAGATAAAACAGAGCTTGAAAAGGGCGATTTTGCCAAATTTGACTTCAAAGGTTTCGTTGATGGCGAGGCTTTCGAGGGTGGCGAGGCAAAAGATTATGTGCTTGAAATCGGCTCAAATCAATTTATCCCGGGTTTCGAGGATGGTATGATCGGACTAAAAGTCGGCGAAGAGCGCGATGTAAGCGTGAAATTCCCAGCTGAATACGGCGCGAAACACCTTGCGGGAAAAGACGCGATTTTTAAAGTAAAACTACATGAAATTCAGTGCAAAAAACCAGCTACTGAGCTTGATGAGGATATGCTAAAACGCATACTTCCAGGCGAGGAAAAACCTACAAAAGAAAAGGTTGAAAGCACGATTAAAGAACAGCTCAAAAATGACAAACTTCGCAAAAAAATCGAAGAAGAGTTAAAACCAAAAATGGCTGATGCTTTGGCTGAGAAATTTAACTTTGATTTGCCAAAATCAATCGTCGAGCAAGAGATAAATTTACAATTTAACAACGCTTGGCGCTCATTTGATGAGGCTACAATCGAAGAATTTAAAAAAGATCAAAAAGCAATTGAGAAAAAACGCGATGAATTTAGAGCTGGCGCAGAAAAAAGCGTAAAAATCACATTTTTGATCGACGCTTTGGCTAAAAAACGCGGTATTGATGTCAGCGATCAAGAGCTAATCCAAGCCATTTACTTCGAAGCCTACTCAAACGGCCTAGATCCGAAAGCTCACCTTGAAGAATATCGCAAAAGAGGCGTTTTGCCAGCTGTTAAAATGGCGCTAATCGAGGAAAAACTTTTCAACAATATTTTTAGCAAAAACAAAGACGACAAAGAAGGCGAATAATGTTTTTACCTTATGTAATCGAGCAAACAAGCAGAGGCGAGAGAAGCTATGATATCTACTCTCGCTTGCTTAAAGATCGCATTGTAATGCTAAGTGGCGAAATCAACGACGATGTAGCCAGCGCAATCGTAGCCCAACTGCTATTTTTAGAGGCAGAAGATCCAGACAAAGATATCTATATGTATATCAACAGCCCTGGTGGCGTGGTTACGAGCGGATTTAGCATTTATGATACTATGAATTACATCAAACCAGATGTCAGCACGATCTGCATAGGTCAGGCTGCTTCAATGGGCGCATTTTTGCTTAGTTGTGGCACCAAAGGCAAACGATATGCCCTACCAAATGCGCGTATTATGATTCACCAACCTCTCGGCGGTGCCCAGGGCCAAGCCACCGATATCGAAATCCAAGCAAAAGAAATTTTGCGTATGAAATCGCAACTAAATCAAATTTTAGCCCAAAACACAGGCAAAAATTTAAGCGATATCGAAAAAGACTGCGAGAGAGATTTTTTCATGAGCGCGAAAGAGGCCAGCGAATATGGACTAATCGACAAGGTATTGGAAAAGAGCTTTAAATAATGGTTTTAGAAATTCTTACATATCCGAACAAAAAACTCCATGTTCGCTCCAAAGAGGTCATCAAATTTGACGATGAGCTGGCGAAATTTTTAGACGATATGTATGAAACCATGATAAGTAAAAACGGCATTGGACTAGCTGCTATCCAAGTGGCTAATCCAATCAGAGCCGTTGTGATAAATTTAGCCAACGAAGAGGGCGTGCAAGACAAAGCCGATTTGCTAGAACTCATAAATCCCGTAATCACACAAAAAGAAGATGAAATCATCTACCAAGAAGGCTGCCTTAGCGTGCCAGGATACTACGAAGAGGTCAAAAGAGCGCGCAAAATCACGCTAAATTACCAAGATAGAAACGGCGAAAAACACGAGCTAAACGCCGATGAGCTTTTGGCTGTGTGTATCCAGCACGAGCTAGACCACCTAGACGGGCACCTTTTTATCGAGCGCATAGGCTACAACAACCGCAAAAAATTTGACAAAGAATACCGCAAAAACAAAAAAGAAAAATCAAAATGAAATCTCTAAAATGCGCTGTTTTTACCGATACTTTAATCAGTGTCAGTGTAGAAAGCACATTTGTTAGAGGCCTTCCTGGCTTTAATATCGTTGGCCTTGCAGGGACTACGATTAAAGAGAGCGAAAGCAGGGTAAAAGCGGCTTTGATGAGCCTAAATTTCAAATTCCCAGCCTCTAAAATCATTATAAATCTCTCCCCCTCTGATGTGCCCAAAAACGGCTCGCACTTCGACCTTGCAATCGCGCTTTTAATCGCTTTGCAAAAAGAGAGCTTTGGGGACGATTTTTTCGTATTTGGCGAGCTTGGACTTGACGGGGCGCTTAAATCCACGGCCTCTTTGTTTTCGACACTGCTGTTTTTAAGCACGCATGTGAAAAAGGCTAAAATTTTAGTGCCAAAAGAAATCGCGCTTAGAGCCTGCACAATCCCAAATTACGAGGTTTATGCGGTCGAAAATTTAGCAGAAGCGATTAGATTTTTTAGCGATGATAAATTTGCTGAGACCTGCCTTATGAGCGAAACTCACCCGATTTTTAAAGATGTTATCAAAATCGGCAGTGAAATTTATGTCCCAAACCGAAATTTCACCCTAAATTTCAAAGACATAAAAGGCCAAGAAAGAGCCAAAAGAGCGAGCCTAATCGCCGCTAGCGGTATGCATAACATACTCTTTGAGGGCAGTCCAGGGTGTGGCAAATCAATGTGCGCTAAACGCATAGCCCAAATTTTGCCACCTCAAAGCGTGAGTGAGATTTTGCTTTCGTGCGCTTATGAGTCATTAAACAACAAAAATGTCGATTTTAGCGCACTCAGAGCCTTTCGCTCGCCTCATCACACAAGCACTAGAAGCTCGATTTTCGGCGGCGGTTCGCTTGGAGCGCGTATCGGCGAGGTGGCTTTGGCAAACGGCGGTGAGCTGTTTTTCGACGAGCTTCCGCACTTTGGAAAGCAAATTTTAGAAAGCCTGCGAGAACCGCTCGAAGATAATAAAATTTTAATCTCGCGGGTAAATTCCAAAACAGAGTATGAGACGAAATTTATCTTTGTCGCAGCGCAAAACCCCTGCCCGTGCGGACATTTGTTTTCGCAATCGACCTCATGCTCATGCTCGGCAAACGAAATCAAAAAATACAAAAGCGTGATTTCTGGGCCACTGCTTGATAGGATTGATCTGTATGTGGCTATGGACGAGGTCAGCAAGGACGATAGATCTAGCATATCTAGCGAGGAGATGTATGAGAGGGTGGTGTGCGCCTTTCGCGCGCAAAAACTAAGGCAGCAAAACGAGCTAAACGCGAAATTAAGTGATAAGGATGTGCAGAAGTTTTGCGTTTTGGAATCAAGCGCGCAAAATATCCTAGAAAGCGCGATTGCTAGGTATAATCTAAGCCAAAGAGGGATTATAAAAACCAAAAAAGTAGCGCGAAGTATCGCTGATCTAAGCGAGAGCGAAGTCATCGCAAAAGCCCATTTACTCGAAGCTCTGAGCTTTCGAACTAGGAGCGAGATATGAAAAATTTGTATTTTAGCACAGCCGAATTTGACAAAAACGCAAGCCAAAATTTAGGCATTGATGAGAAAATTTTAATGGAAAACGCCGCTAGTGGCGTAGAAATTTTAATCCGCAAAAAGCTGAAAAAGGGGGCAAAAATTTTAGCCCTATGTGGGGCAGGAAATAACGCGAACGACGCTATTTGCGTGCTTCGCAGGCTAAGCGGGGATTATTTGTGCGAAGCGTTTTTAATCTTTGGCGAACCAAAAAACGAAGCGTTTAAATTTCAAAGCGAAATCGCCAAAAAAGTCGGTGTAAAATTTAGCCAAAATTTGGAAAATTTCAAATTTGACTGCATAATCGACGGCGTTTTTGGAAGCGGTTTATCGCGCGATATGGATAAAAAAGTATGCGAGATACTAGGGCGAGCAAACCATGCCAAAGCCCTAAAAATCGCCATTGATATCCCAAGCGGAATCGATTTGGCTGGCGTGCCAAGACCTATGGCGTTCGAGGCGGATTACACAGTGTGTATGGGAGCGCTGAAAATCTCGCTTTTTAGCGATTTGGCAAAAGATTTTACCGGCAAGATAAAACTGGCAAATTTAGGCATTTGTGAGGATAAATTTGCCACTTCGCCTGACGCGTTTTTGCTAGAAAAATCTGATTTACGCCTGCCATTTCGAAAGAAAAAAAACACAAATAAAGGCGAATTTGGCCATGCCTTTATCGCCTCTGGCGAAATGAGTGGCGCAGCCCAAATCGCCGCCCTTAGCGCGCACGCAATCGGCGCAGGGTTAGTCAGCGTCGTAGGCAAGGTAAAAAATCTAAATCCGATTTTAATGCGCAAAAACGAGTTTTTGGGCGCTAGCGCAATCGGGGCTGGTATGGGGCTAGGAGGGGCGAAATTTGACGCGCAAATCCTAGCTAGCACGCCTTGCGTCATCGACGCGGATTTGTGCTACTCTGACTCGATCATTGAAATTTTGCAAACTAACGAAAACGCCGTTATCACGCCACACCCGAAGGAATTTGCCGCCTTGCTAAGCTTGGCAAAAATCGCAAATTTAAGCGTGGGCGAAGTGCAAAAAGATCGCTTTGCCTTAGCGCGCAAATTTTCGCTTGCTACCAAATCTGTGCTCGTGCTAAAAGGTGCAAACACCATTATAGCGCACCGTGGCGAGCTTTTTGTGTGCGAGAGGGGAGTTAGCGCGCTAGCCAAAGCAGGCAGTGGCGATGTGCTATCAGGCCTCATCACAGGGCTTTTAGCCCAAGGTTATAGCTCGCGCGAAGCCGCAATAAATGGCGTTTTGGCCCATGCCTTAGCTGGGCGAAATTTTAGGAAAAACTCATATTCACTAAACCCATTTGACATCATCGAGGAGATAAAATGGTTACGAAAAAAATAGCCGTGCTTTTTAGCGGCAGCGGAAGTAATTTAGAGGCGATTTTAGAAAAGCTTCATGGCAAAATTTTTGGCGATATTAAAATCGAAGTTGTGCTAACACTAACTAACAAACCTAACGCGTTAGGTATCCAAAAAGCCGAAAAATACGGACTAACAAGCGTTGTTATTGATCATAAAGCGTTTGTTAGTAGAGAGGAATTTGACGCAAAAGTAGTAGAAGTTATCAAAAAAAGTGGCGCCGAGCTAACTGTGCTAGCGGGCTTTATGAGAGTTCTTACGCCAGTATTTTGCGAGCAAATCAAGGCGATTAACCTGCACCCGTCGCTTTTGCCACTTTTCAAAGGCGCACACGCAATCGACGAGAGCTTTGCAAGCGATATGCAAGTAGGCGGGGTGAGCGTGCATCTAGTCAGCGCGGAGCTAGACGGGGGCAAAATCATAGCCCAAGAGGCTTTTGCCAGAGAGGGCAAAACGCGCGATGAGTGGGAGGCCAAAATCCACGAAATTGAGCATGAAATACTGCCTCGCACAATAGTTAAAATTTTAAAAGGTGAGATTTAAGATTTGGTTTTGATTGAAATTTGCACCGCTAAATTTCAATCAAATTTCATTAAATTTATTCGGTTTTTCCAAGCATTTCTTTGATTTTTTCTTTCACTTTTTGCAAATCATCGTTTGAAAGAATTTCGCCCAGCCTGTCGATTTCTGCCACGCTTTTGTCCCACCATTTAAGACCCAAGAGCAAATTTATCATCTCATCATCGAAGCGTTTTCGCACTAGCCTTGCAGGGTTTCCGGCGACTATGCTATACGGCTCTATCTCGCCACCGACTACACTACGAGCGCCGATTATCACGCCATCACCGATTTTAGCTCCTGGTAATATGAGCGAGCGTTGCCCTATCCACACATCGTTTCCGACCACCGTGTCGCCTTTAATCGGCAATTTATCAAGGCTCGGAGCGTCTTGCAAAAAACCCTTAAAAATATAAAACGGAAATGTGCTAATACCGCCCATAGCGTGGTTTGCGCCGTTCATCATAAACTCCACCCCAGCCCCGATTTGACAAAATTTGCCGATGATTAGCCTGTCGCCGATGAAATCATAATGGTGCGTAACCTGCCCCTCAAAATTCTGCCCCGCATAGTAGCTAAATTCGCCCACAATTATATTTTTATTTTTAATGGTCGGCTTTATATAAGTTACACTTTCTAACCCAGATTTTAAGGGGAAAATTTCGTTTGGGTTTGGGAGAATTTTCATATTTACTCCATATAGCTACTTATCTAATGCTTTACACGCAAGTGTTTCGCCCAATTCACAAGCTTTTTCATAATATTTTTTGGCTAAATTTTCATTTTTTTCAAAAGGTATTGACGAATAACCAATTTGACGACTAAATGCAAGACAACTGCTTCTATCGCCTTTATCGCACTCTTTTGCAAATAAATTTATACTTTTTTTATGAACTTGTTCGGCTTTTGTAAAATCCATTATTCCAAAATTAAAATCCTTATAAACCCTACTAAGGTCTAAACAGCCTTCCGCACTTCCGTTTTCGCACGATTTTTCTAAAAAGCTTAAATATGTTTCTCTAATTTCTTGTATCTCTTTTTCTTTTAGTCTTTTTTTACCTACTTGATGATCATAAAATTTGGAATTTAATAATGTTTTACAAGCATATAGGCTTCCTTTTTCACAATTTGTTTTAAGCATAGGTATGAATTTTTTATATGGTTTGTTCGGATTATAAATTCTTTTTATACAGCTTTCTATATTATCTATGCCACTTTCACACTCTTTTTCATAAATTTGGTGTGCCTTTTCAAGCATTTTTTCGCCATAAGCTTCATCTCTATTCATCATTTTGCGAGTTGTTAATTCCCAAATTTGCAAACAGCTATAAGCCACGCCGTTTTTACACTCCTTTTCATAAAGCCCTTTGGCTTTTTCATAGTATTGCTCGGCTATTTCTCTATTATTCTCTAATTTTTCACCAAAATAATGCTCATAATGGTCGTATCTATGTCCTGTATAATCACACCCTTTTGCACTCCCACTTTCGCACTCTTTTTTTTCAACTTCTAGGGCTTTTTTCCAAATTTGTGGTTCATCTTTTTTGTCAAAATGATTTGTATATAAAGCACAACTTAAAGCATCGTTTTTTTCACACTCATTTTTTAAAAAAACCTTTTCATAGGCAAATGGCAATTCGTTATTTAATAAACCACTTTCATAGCTCCTAGCCAAGAGTGTGCAAATTTTAACATCTCCGTTTTCGCACTCTTGTGCGAATTTATCCGCTATATCGCCAAATGCGACATTTAAAAATATAAAAATTAAACAAATCTTTCTCATTTTTTGCCTTTTAATTTAAATTTTATCCGTAAATTTTCTTTAAATTCCCCAAATTTGCACTTGCGTTTAATAGAAGTAAATCAGCTAAGATTAGCCGTAAAAGTGCCGTGCAGACTACGCTTCCACGCACTCCGATACAAGGATCGTGGCGACCACGAAGCGAACAAATCGTTTCATCGCCGTTTTTATCAATCGTCGGCTGGTCGGCAAAAATGCTAGGGGTCGGCTTAAAATGCGTTTTTATGATGATTTGCTCACCTGTTGTGATACCGCCAAGAATGCCCCCTGCGTGGTTTGATTTAAAGCCATTTTTATCCATAAAATCATTATTTTCGCTTCCAAATTTATGCGAAACTTCCACGCCGTCGCCAATCTCTACGGCTTTTACGCCGTTTAGCCCCATGAACGCCCCGCCGATTAACGCGTCAGCCTTAGCATAAAGTGGCTCTCCAAGCCCCTTTGGCACGCCATTTGCGATTGTTAGCACACTCGCACCCACGCTCTCGCCCTTTTTCTTTAAATTTGCGATTAATTCTTTTTGCGAATTCTCCACGCCCTTATCAAGCGCGAAAATCTCGCTATTATCAGCATTTGCGAAGTCTAAATTCTCAGCCATTATTTCGCCCACGCTTAAAACTCCGCTTTTCACGCTCACGCCAAATTCATTTAAAAGCATCTGCGCAAACGCGCCACCTGCGACCCTTATAGCGCTTTCTCTTGCCGAGCTTCTGCCGCCGCCTCTGTGATCCCTAATGCCGTATTTAGCAAAATAGCCAAAATCAGCGTGTCCCGGGCGAAAAAGCTCTTTTAAATTTTCATAGTCTTTTGAGTGCTGATTTGCGTTGTAAATCACAAATCCAATGGGCGCACCCGTGCTAAGCCCGTCAAACACTCCGCTTAAAATCTGCACCTCATCGCTTTCTTTGCGAGAAGTGGCAAATTTACCGCCGGGTTTGCGTTTATCTAGTTCGGCTTGTAAAAATTTAGTATCGATTTTCACACCCGCAGGAAAACCGTCCAACACCCCACCAATCGCCACGCCGTGGCTCTCCCCAAAAGTCGTAAGCCTGAGTTTTATACCTAGTGTGTTCATATCAAATCTCCGTTATAAAATATCTGTGAATTTTGGCGGATTTTTATCTATCAGCCACTTAAAATAGTTTTGGTCTATGTTAAATACGGTTTGACCTTCCATTTGTTGCCTTGTAATCCAGTTCAAATCGTCATCAGCGATATTTGAAATATCCACGAACGCAACCTGTCCGTTAAATAAATCAAAATGCAAAACGAGAGTTTGAATTTTACTCTCGGCAAAAACTCGTTTTGCTTCTAAGACCTTGTGCTGTTTTATGTCGTTTATGCCCTGAAATCCACTTTGGGCTTCGATTCTATAAGCATTAAATTCCAAATCAGCCTTTGGCGTTCTTTTAAAAGAATCCAAGCTATCAAATTTATCATCGCCTATGTTTTTTATTTGCGAAATTTTGACTTCAAAAATCTCAGAAATCGCACCTTTAAAAAATTCAAGGCTCAAAAACCCGCGCATCCAACTAAAATAAACTTCTTCTTTTCGTCTGCCTTGATTGTTTAATTTATTTAAAATTCCGTTATTTTTGAGCTTCTCAAAGGTTACAAATAGATTATTTTGCAAAAATTTATCAATATCGCACGGAGCATAATAAATTGAATTTATCTTTGTAAAAATTTCGCATAGTCTATCGTTTAAGCTCCCAATATAGGCAAAATCGACACTAGCTTCAATATCTTTTGCCGATAAAAAATTTTTAAAATCTACCTTTGATGAAAATCCAAGTTTTTTTCTATATTCTTTAAAATCGTCGCTATTAAACATAATTTTCTCCTAAAAACTCTAAAACCGAATTTGACAAAGCAATACTAAGAAGCGGTGGCACGGCATTTCCGATTTGCAGTCTTTTCGACTGGTCGCTTCCACAAAAAGCGTAATCATCAGGGAAACTTTGAAGCCTAGCACCTTCCCTAATGCTAAGCGCTCTTGAATCTCGCGGGTGGATACAACGAGAGCTTGACGGGGTGGCGAAATTGCGTGTGATTGTAGGAGCTGGGCGGTTCCACCACATTTTAGCATAAGTGTTTGTATAGCCTGATTTTGGGCGAATTTCACTTGGCAAATCGTCCTTGCACTCGCCGTCTTTTAGCGTTTGCATAATTTTGATTAAATTTGGATTGTTTTTTGGGCTTGAATGCTCGGTTAAATTTGCCGAATTTCTAACAAATTTTAAAAATTCATTATTCGGTGCGTGGCGATACGACCTATCGTTGCCATTTTCGCCACTCCCAATAATCGGCAAATCATCAATCGCTTCTTTTAACGATATAAAATTTGATAAATCTCGCTCGTTTTCGCCGTGTGTGGGACTAGGAAATTTAAATTTGCCCTTTTTTGTGCCTACTAGCAAAACTCGCTCTCTGATTTGCGGAACACCAAATTCAGCGGTATTTAAAATCTTATAATCCGTTTTGTAGCCCAAATTTTCAAACTCAGCACAAATTTGTTTAAATAATTTTCCGCCTTGCATAGATAAAATTCCCCTAACATTTTCGAAAATAAACATTTTTGGGGATAAAATTTTTAAAATTCGCAAATATTCTTTAAATAAAATTGCCCTGCTATCCATTTGCCTTTTGCCAAGTGTCGAGTAGCTTTGGCACGGCGGACCGCCTAGCAAAATATCAATTTGTCCGAATTTTTCGATTTCATTTTGGCTTAAATTCGCTATATCTTTGCATAAAATAGCCGTGTTTTTGTGGTTTGCTTTGTATGAATTTACGGCGTTTTCATCTATGTCGTTAGCAAAAACTATTTCAAATTTATCGTTTTTGCTAAAACCATAGCTAAGCCCACCAGCTCCGCAAAAAATATCAGCTATTTTGTAGGTCATTGCTGACTCCTATGCTTTTTAATAAAGCATTATATTGTTCTTTGTCTTTTTCTTTAATTGTATCTAAAACAAATTGTGCTATTTTTTTACTTTCTGGAATATCTACTTCTCGCATTCCTCGTTCAAATACTCCTAGCAAATGAGAATATTCATTAGCATATCTTTCAGTAACTATTGAGTTCTTATTCTTACCAAAAAAACGGGGAATTTTAATTGATAACTCTTTATTATCATCAACCACATCGGGATATTTAAAATACAAATATAATTCCAAAAATTTTCTTAAATTATTCCCAAAATTATATATCGTAGCCAACCTATCATTATCATTTAAATATTCGTCTGATATTTTACAGTGGTCATGAATTGTTTTAAAAAGATAATTAAATTCCGTTATGTGCTCTTTTAAATATTTTGGCATATTAGTTATTCTGCTATCAACTGATTTTTCTACCAAAAAATATGCTCTTTGGTTGTTACTACCCGTTTTTAATCGTTTTAAATACTTTAAAAAATCCAAATTATGAGTAGAGATAAAAAATTGTTGAAAATTTAAATTTTCATCATTAAACAGTTCATCATTTATAATAGCAAAAGTATAAAATATATAATTTGTATCAAGGCTAGAAATTGGGTCATCAATCCAAATTATTAAATCACTGTTGTTTTGCAAATCATTTTTTAATTTTGCCATAAAATAGCAAAATGCAACCAAACTGCACTCGCCTTCGCTTAAATTTATGGCTTTTTCTCCATTCCTTAAAACTTCAAATTCTTTTTCATTGATAGGATTAAATTTTAAATTTTTATTTCCAAAATAAGAATTTAATAACTCATTTGCATTATTTGCCGCTTCTCTTTCATCGCTTTTTTTATCTTCTAAATTTGTTATTTTATTATTTATTTCTTCAATTTCATTTTTTTTATTTTGTATATCAATACCTGTTGAATTTATATTTTCTTGTAATAAATTTAATTCTTCTTTTTTTTCTTTATATTCTTTTTCTTCAATAAATTTAGCTACGATATGAAGTTTTATTTTTTTTCTAGCTTCTTCTTTGCTTGTAGTAAGATTTTCAGTTATATTATTATTGTTATTGCATAATGTTTCTAAATTTTCTAAAATCGTTTTAATATTACTCGATTTGTCACATATCAAAGAATTTAAAGTAATTTTTTCAAAAATATTGCTTTGTTTTTGCATTAAGTCATTTTTTATAATATTTAAATTGTTATTGTATTCTTGTATTAAGGCTTTTAAATTACTTTCATATTGCAAAAATTCATTTTCATTGGTTGTATAAAATGCCCTTATATTAAAATTTAAAATATTTTCTATGTTTAATTTTGCACTATCACATTCTTCTAACAACATATTGATAGATTGTTCTAATTCTCTTCTTTCTTCTACATTGGCATTTTGAATATTATCTATAAGCCATTGCCAACGCTCGTGATTTAAAATATTTTCACAAAATATACATTTTTCAGAACTACTATGAAGCTTTATGCCTTGTTCAAGCCATTGCCTTACATTTGCTTCTAAATTTTGTGCTTGCTTTATCTCTTTTTCTAAAATATTTTTTGCTTCATTATATATATTGTCAAATTTATCTTTGCCAAATACTAAATTTTTATTAAAATTAATTATATTTTTTTCTTGTTCTGCCAAAATTTCTCTATTTGTTCTTTCTTCATCTTCATTTAGCATATAGATATTATAATTGCTTATAATATCATTTATGTCTTTTTCCAAATTACTTTTATTGTAATTAACATTCATCAAAATACTATCTTGCTTAATTTCTCTTGCCTTATTAATTAAATTTGTGTTTAAATCGGTTTCTTTTATTGCTTTATTTGCTTCAAAATTTTTCTTTTGTTCTTCTAAATCAAATAATTCTCTAAACAAACCACTATATTCTATATTTTTGTCTTTATCTTCTTCATTTCCTAATTTTAATTTTAAAGCTTGTATTTGCATTTCAATTTCTGTATTATCTCGACCAATAACACTAGATTTAAATGCTTTTATATCTCCATTGCTATCATCTATTAAAAATTTTAAATTGTCATTTATAAAATCTTTGTTATAAACACGAACATTTAAATTATTGTTTTCTATGTCAGATTGCGATAAAGCAACATTGTCGTCTAACAATAGTTCAAATTCCTGATTGTCATATTTTTCATAAAGCTTTTTTATTTCAAAACTTCTTAAAATCCTTGATAAAGTTGTTTTTCCGCTTCCATTATGTCCATAAAAAATATTAATTTTTTTTAACTCTTCATTATTATTCCAATCAAAATTCACATAAGAAGCACAATTTATCTTTTGAAATTTTCTAATCATTTATATTTCCTTGCGATTTTTCTAAAATCTCAATCGCAATCTTTGCCGCCTTTTGTTCGGCCTCTTTTTTGCTGTTTCCGATGTCCCTCGCAAACTCCTTGCCACCCACAAAAACCGCCATTTCAAAGCTTTTTTTATGATCAGGTCCAGTTGAGCCTAGCAAGCGATACTCTGGCGTAACGCCAAATTTTGCCTGCGTGATTTCTTGAAGCGAGGTTTTATAATCCTTCACAAGTTCGTTAAATTCGATCTTTGGATAAATTTTTTCTAGCAGAGTGGTTACGATTTTGGCCGTTTTTTCTAGCCCCACCTCCAAATACAGCGCGCCAATCGTCGCCTCAAAAGCGTCAGAAAGTAGCGAGTTTTTCTCCCTGCCGCCGTTTTTTTCCTCGGAAGCCGACATATTCAGACACGCCCCAATCCCCAAAAATCTAGCAAATTTCGAAAAACTCGTCTCATTGACAAGTGCCGCGCGCAGTTTGCTAAGGTCCCCCTCATTTGAGTTAAATTTCACAAACAAATACTCCCCCACTATCAAATCCATAACCGCATCGCCCAAAAACTCCAATCTCTCGTTGTTTGCGCCATTTTTGGCACTTCTGTGCGTTAGCGCGACCGCAAGCCTTGCTTTATCCTTAAATTTATAACCAAGTTTTTCTTCTAAATTTGATAAATTTTGCATTTTTTTCCTTTATTAAATTTGCAAAAATTCTTAAATTTAGCAACGCTCATTGCAAAATTTAAGCCTTTTTATATTTTTGTGCCTCGCCCCTAGCTAGGCTGTCGCAAGCCTCATTTTGTGGGTGCCCAGCATGCCCTTTGACCCATACGGCCGTGATTTTATGGCCGTTTGCCACTCTGATATACTCCCTCCACAAATCCTCGTTTTTTTTGTTTTTAAAATCCGTTTTTATCCACTTATGAAGCCACGAATTTATCGCATTTACCACATACTGACTATCTGTGATAAGCTCCACTTCGCATGGCTCTTTAAGCGCCTTTAAGCCCATAATCGCCGCGGTTAGCTCCATTTGGTTGTTTGTAGCGCACGCACTGCCGCCGCACTCGCATTTTTTAGCGCCCTTGTATTCTAAAATATACGCCCAGCCCCCAGCTCCTGGGTTTCCAAGACTGCTACCGTCGCTAAAAAGTCTGACTGATTTCATTGTTTGCTTCCGAGATTTTTGCGCCAACACCCACGCTAGCCATTTCGTAGCACACAGGGCAACGATGAGAAAATATCCCCACCTGGCTTTTGCATTTCGCGCACGAATACGAAAATGCTAAACTAGCCCCCGCAAATCCCGCTTCCTTCATCGCTACAAGAGCGTTTATTTCGAAATTTTGGCTAGGTTTTTCTGGCTTTTTCTCGCTTCTACCTAGCGCGTAAAAAAGCGCATTATAGTCGCTATCGCCCAAATTTACGGCTGTTTTTAGCGGATAGATTAGATCAATCACTTCGCTCAAATTTGGAAATTCACTAAATTCGCCAAATGGCTCTTTGTTTTTGATAAAAAGCTCTATGCAAAATCTCTTTGCACCCTTGAAATTTAGGGCTAAAATTTGCCTTATTTTCTCGCTAAATGGCGTGTTTGCGTCATTTGCGATGATTTGAGCTCTGATATATTGCGCGCCTTGCCAGACATCTACGCCTTGTTCTTGCAGCGCGTCTAAAACATGCAACGCCTCGTCAAACCTGCGAAGCCTCTCATAAATCACGGTTAGGTGATTTAGCGCGGTTTGGTTGCGTGGGCGCAGACGCAAAGCTTCCAAAAACACCTCCTCAGCCCTGCCCATAAATCCGGCTTTAAAATATACAATGCCTAAATTTGTCAGCACAAACTCCCTTTGTGCGCCGTTTGTGGTTTTATTTAGCGCGATTAGATAAATTTCAATCGCCCGCTCATAATCCCCGCTTTTGACAAAAGAATTCGCTAACACCCCAAGGGTAGGCTGATCGATTTGCGGGCTTGATAAAAGCTCGCGGTGAGCGTCGCTAAGCGCGTCTAGGGTGTCAAATTTTTTGATAAAATTCTCTAAATTTGTCCTTTCGTTTTTTTTGTGAAAAATCCCCCAAACATAGCTTAAAACGCTAACTAACAAAATAATGCTGATTAAAACAATTAGCCCAAAAATCGGATCGCGATCATCAAGAAAAAAATTGTCCAAATTTCGCCTCGTGGTATAAAATAAAGGGCGATTATAGCAAAGTGTGGGTATAATTTGCAAATGATTAAAAATGAAAGTATTGAAAGGCTTTTAGCCGTCGCTGATATCGTAGATGTCGTAGAAAGATATGTCCCACTCAAACGCTCTGGCTCAAATTTCGTCGGAATTTGTCCATTTCACGATGATTCGCACCCTAGCATGAGCGTGAGCTCACGGCTTGGGATTTTCCACTGCTTTTCGTGCAAGGCTGGCGGAAATGCCATAAAATTCGTCCAAGACTACGAAAAGCTAAATTTCAAAGAAGCCGTAGAAAAGCTAGCCTCGATGTATGGTTTCGAGCTCGAATACACAAATGAGCGCAATTTTCAGCGCGAAAATAAAAAAATTTTAGAAATCCTAAATGCTTTTTATCAAAGCCAGCTTTATAACAATTCTAGCGCGGTAGAGTATCTGCACTCGCGCGGTCTTAGTGATGAGACGATACAGAAATTTGGCCTTGGCTGGGCTGGGTCTAGCGCGCAGACAATCCGAGTTTTGCAAAACGAGCAAATCGAAGCGCGCGACGCCTTTAATGTGGGCGCGATTAAGCAAAACGAGCGTGGAAGCTACGCTAGCTTTATCGAGCGCATTACATTTCCGATTCACAACCACACTGGCAAAATCGTGGGCTTTGGCGGGCGCACGATTAGTGGCAATCCTGCCAAATATGTCAATTCGCCCCAGTGCGCGGTTTTTGATAAATCGCGAATTTTTTACGCTTATAATCTAGCCAAAAAAAGCGCGTATGATAAAAAAACTCTCATTATCACAGAGGGCTATATGGATGTCATAATGCTTCATCAAGCAGGTATCGACAACGCAGTAGCCGTGCTTGGCACAGCTTTGACGCCACTACATTTGCCACTGATTAAACGCGGGGATTTGCGCGTGATTTTAAGCTTCGACGGAGATAGCGCAGGAATCAACGCTGCGATAAAAAGTGCTAGACTCTTATGCGCAAACGGCATTGATAATAGCGTGGTTATCATAGGCGGTGGCGCAGATCCAGCCGATATGGTGCAAGCTGGCAAAGTGCGCGAGCTAGCCCAAATTTACGCTAATGGCATGGAGGGCGGAGAGTTTTTGATCCGTGAAATCGCCAAAAAATACGACCTAACTCGCCCTGTGCAAAAAGAGCAGGCTCTAAATGAAATCAAAGAATTCACTAACGCGCTAAATCCCGTGGTGGCGCAGTCATATACGAGTTTGGTAGCGCAAATTTTAGATGTTTCGCCTAGCGCGTTTTCGCTAAGTTCGAATTCGGGCGTGAGCGCAAATTTCGCGCCAAAGCCGAGTGTCAAAGCCGAGCCAAACGCGCCAAAACCAGAAAGCTCAAATTTAAAAGACATAACCGAGCTTCAAGTCATAAAATCCATGCTTTTAAACGAAAATTTCATGGCAAACGGCCTAAACTGCCTTAGCGTGCAGGATTTCCGTATGCATGGCAGGGTGTATGAAGCCCTAATATCAGCGCAAAAAAGCGAAGATGACGAGCAAAGTCTGCGCGCGCTTGCCTTGGATAATAAAATTTTAGCCATTACAAATGAGACGAATTTTATCAAGGCCTGCATGCTTCTTCGTCGCAGGGTTTTAGAGGAGCAAATGCAAAAATTGCTTGTTTCAAACGACCCTGACAGGCTCGATAAAATCCTC
The DNA here is from genome assembly GCF_027737875.1 of Campylobacter sp. JMF_08 NE1. NCBI lineage: Bacteria > Pseudomonadati > Campylobacterota > Epsilonproteobacteria > Campylobacterales > Campylobacteraceae > Campylobacter > Campylobacter sp. JMF_08 NE1. The sequence continues at coordinate 64,029 of NZ_JAOVUC010000003.1, read as the reverse complement.
GAATATCAAAAAAAAATAAACGAATTAAAAGGAAAAAAATGAAGGCACTCGCACTTTTTAGCGGTGGGCTAGACTCTATGCTAGCCATAAAATTAATAACTATGCAAAATATCGGCGTTACGGCACTTTATATGGATATTGGCTTTGGTGGCAAAGATGATAAAAGCGAGATTATGAGCGAGCGAGCGCGCATGGCTGGGGCTGAGTTTTTGCGTGTGGATATCAGAGATGAGTATTTGCAAAATGTGCTTTTTAGCCCAAAATACGGCTATGGCAAGCAGTTTAACCCCTGCATAGACTGCCATGGGTATATGTTTAAAACCGCGCTTTCTATGCTAGAAGCACTTGGGGCTAGTTTTGTGATTTCTGGCGAGGTGCTAGGACAGCGTCCGATGAGCCAAAGGGCCGCTGCAATGGCGCAGGTGCGCAAACTAAGTAGTGATGAAAATAACCTAATCTTGCGCCCGCTAAGCGCGAAACTAATGGCACCAAGCGCGCCTGAAATCAACGGCTGGGTCGATCGCGAAAAACTGCTAGATATCAGTGGCAGGGGGCGAACGCGCCAAATGGAGTTAGCGGGGGAATTTGGCTTTGATGATTACGAAACGCCAGCTGGCGGGTGTTTGCTTACGATCCAAAGCTACGCTGATAAAATCAAAGATATGATGAAATTTGAAAAATTACAAACCACGCAGGACGCTGAAATTTTAAAATTTGGCCGTCATTTGCGCCTAAGCGGTGGTGCAAAAATGATAATCGGACGCAACGAAGACGATAATGCGCGCCTAAGAAATATCCAAAATCCTAAATTTACTCGCATTAAATTTACCGAGCCACTCGTAGGTGCATACTCGCTCATTTCGCGCGGTGCTAGTGGCGATGACATGGAGTTGGCGGCGAAATTCGCGCTAACTTATATGAAATTTCAACCAGGCAAAAGCTACGAAGTCATCATTGAAAATGAAAAATTTATAGCCACGCCGTTTGAAGATAAGGCCGAAGCGCAAAAATATTTTATTAACTGAATTATTTTATAATAGAACTATATAATATTTATGAAAGAGAGGTATAGACTATGGAAGATATTGTAAGGCGCAAATTTGTGAAAATGGCAGGAGCCGCAGCGGCACTTGGTGCTCTCTCAAACTATGCTAGCGCAGCAGAGAAAAAAGAGGGAACAAGCGCGTCTAAACCCCCAGTCCCTGGTGTCGGCGGAGAACGCTATATTCCGTATGATCAGCGAAAAGGGCCTGAGTCTTATGTATATTTTACAAGGGATCTCTCTCCCGCAGGACTTACTAAAATATTTGATAAAATCAAAAGCGTATTGGTCGGAAAAGTTGCGGTCAAACTCCATACCGGAGAGCCACACGGACCAAATATTATTCCACGCCCATGGGTAAAGGAGCTTATGAGTTCTCGTCTTTCTAATGCCTCGATTGTAGAGACAAACACATATTACGCAGGCGCAAGGTATAACACAGAAGATCACCGCAAAACTCTCAAAACAAATGGCTGGACTTTTTCTAGGGTAGATATAATAGATGAAAACGGGACAGCGTTATTACCAGTCCCGCATGGCAAATGGTTTAACGAAATGTCTATGGGAAAAAATATCCTTGATTATGATTCGTTTCTTGCCCTTACTCACTTCAAGGGACACATGATGGGGGGATTTGGCGGTTCGAATAAAAATATTGGTATCGGTTGCGCTGACGGACGAATAGGCAAAAAATGGATCCACTCCGCAGAGGGTAAAGGTCAGTGGAGTATCAGCGAAGAAGAGCTTATGGAGCGCATGAGTGAATCCACCAAAGCAATAACGACATATTTCGCTCACAAAATCGCCTTTATAAATGTATTGCGCAATATGAGCGTTTCTTGCGACTGCGAAGGAACTGCCGCAGCCCCTGTCGTAACGCCAGATATCGGCATCGTCGCCTCGCTTGATATCCTAGCAGCAGATCAGGCATCAGTTGATCTCGTCTATGCCTTGCCAGAGTCATCAAAGCACGATCTTGTCGAGCGCATAGAAACTCGCCATGGTCTTAGACAGCTTTCGTATATGAAGGAAATGGATATGGGCAACGACCGCTATCACCTGATAGATATAGATAACGGCGATGTGGAAATCAAAGTAGCAGACGCCGTAAAGGGTATCAGCGGAAAATGGGTCTCTGATGGTCAGTAAATAAAACTATCAGTAAAATTCATTGGGCATAAATTTAAAATTTTATGCCCAATCTGTCATTGCGAGAAGCGATAGCGACGAAGCAATCTACGAATTTAAAATTCAAGGTTAGTGTTTTTGCAAAATTTCAAAATTTTGCCTAAAATTTAAGAAATCGTTCAATGTTAAATTTCGCGCGAATTTAATACAAATTTCAACTCCACTCTGGCTGAAAAGTGCAGTGTGCGATACGCAAATTTTGCCTTAAATTTTGCGATAATTCACCGATGATTTGCGAAAATTTATCTAAATTTTCACGCTGGATTACGATATGAGCCGTCAAAACATAAAAATTATGCGTAATTTCGCTGAGGTGAATATCGTGCGTATCCAGCACAAACTCATGCGATAAAATTTCATTTTTTATGCTTTGTATAGGTATCGGCGAAGTCTCTAAAAGCACATTTACGCTATCTTTCGCCAAAGAATATGACCATTTTCCAATCACAAAGGCAATCATCATAGCCAAAACGCAATCCACCCAAAACGCACCCGTAAAATACACAATCACAGCACCCAAAATAACGCCAACCGAGCTTAGCAAATCGCTCATCATGTGTATGAAACTGGATTTTATATTTATGTTTTGCATATCGGCTTTGATTAGCAAAAGCCCGCTTATCGCATTTGCTACAAGTCCGATAAAAGCAGCCACCAAAAGGGTTTTTGCGTCTATGCTTTCAGGGTTTATCAGTTTGCACACAGCCTCATACACGATAAAAAGGGCGAACCCAAAACTCATAATAGAATTTACAAAAGCGACTAAAATCTCAGCTCTAAAAAATCCAAATGTCCGCTCGCTCCCACCGCTAAATTCCGAAATTTTCACCGCAAAATAGCTTAAAGTCAAGGCAAACGCGTGGCTAAACATGTGCAAAGTATCGCTTAAAAGCGCGAGAGAATTTGTAATGATAGAATAAACGAATTGAAAAATCATCGCAAAAATCGTAATTGCGATACAAATTTTAAGCATTTTTTTGTTTGTGTTCGCCCCCACTGCGTGGCTGTGATCGTGGTGCGAGTGAGCGTGGTCGCGAAAATGCTCGTGGTTGTGCGAGTTGCCATGAGAGTGGCTGTGCGAGTGCGACGCTTGGCTTGGGATAATAGGTTTATGGCTATAAAAATCGTGCTTGCAAGTCATGAAAAACTCCGTGATTAATTTGGCTAGCCTATATCGCAAATTCGCTTAAAATTTATTTATCGCAAACGCACGCAAACCACGCGTTACAAAATCACCACTTCTTCGTGTAAATCCACGCCAAATTCGGCTTTTACGCGCATTTTGGCTAAATTTATGAGCGTGATTGCCTCAAAATATGTCGCGTCGCCGTAGTTGATAAGAAAATTTGCGTGGATCTCGCTAAATCCGCACCCGCCGACACGAAAGCCCTTTAAACCCACAGCCTCGATGAGCCTACCTGCACTATCTCCATTTGGGTTTTTAAAACAGCTTCCAAAACTTGCACCCTTTGGCTGATTTGCCCTTTTTTGCGCGATTGCTTCACTAAGGGGTGCATCAAAACCGCGCGAAACTTTAAATTTGGCTTCCAAAATAATGCCGTTAATTTCGCTGTGGCGATAGGCGAAATTTAACTCGTCTTTGCCATATTCGCCCTTGTTTGTGCGAACGCTTAGTAAATTTTGGCTAATTTCAAAACCCATAAGTCCAGCGTTCATCGTTATTAGACCGCCCAAAGTGCCGGGGATATTTTTTAAAAACTCGAAATTTGCTAGATTTTGCCGTTTTGCAAAGTTGTAAATTTTACCGCTTTTTGTTTTTGCGCCGATTTTTAAAATGTCGCCATCAAGCGTGATAAAATCAAATTTATTGCTTAAAATTCCTAATTTCGGCGGATTTGGCGAGATTAAAAGATTATTTGCCCCGCCCACGACAAAGCCGTTAAATTCGCTGTTTTCGTCTAAGATTTCAATCTCTATTACTCCCCCGATTTTCACAGACGAATACTTCGCAAAGTCGATTTTTTGATATTTTTTTTCCATTTAATGCCTTGTTTTATTATTTATCAAATCTAATATTTCATTTCTATCGTAATTTTTTGCAAAATTGACAAATATATTTCTAGCTTTTTCGTTTTCCAAAATTCCATTATCAATCAAAATTTTTAAGGCGTTTAGATTATTTGTAAAGGCGACATATTTAACCGAAGAAATTAAAGTTTTTTCTATTTCTTCATTTAATTTTCTATATTTTAGATATTCTTGCAAATATTTTATTCCATTATTTTGTGCTTGTTTAAATTCCAATGAATTTATAAGTTTTTCATAGTTTTCGTCAATTCCATTCTTCCAATATAAACTCAATTCATCACTATATTTATACATAGGATGTGAAAAAATAAAAAATAGCACTACATCATCAATTGCTCCGTTTTTTAAATAATATGAAAACATTTCGAAATTATCAGACATTAAAGCTATACTTAGCACATTGCTTTCTGGATATTTATGTTTTTTTCCTAGATATACACTTTGTTTATTTATATTAAGACCGTTTTTTAAAAGCATATCTGAAATTTTAATTCTATCTTTATTTTCAAATGGATATACGATTAAAGAACCAAACAATGTGTGTTTTTCATTTTTTATTCCACTATTTAAATCTGGCTTATAACTTAAAAGCAAATTTAAAACATTATAAAAATGCTCTTTATCAAAAGATTGTGTAGCCCACATTTGAGCCACTGGCACTTCTGTTGTAGTAAAAAACAAATCTTGATTTATTAAATTTGGATTTTTATCGAGCATTGATTTTAGATTTGAAAAATCCTTTGTTACAAAAGATTTTTCAAGTTCTAAAAAAACTTTATCTTCATCATCAATATCCAAATTTAAAATATCTTCTTCTAAAATTTCATCATAAAAATTTTGTAATTCTTGCTTTCTTTTTTCACACTCTTCTTTTTCGCAATTAACAAAAATATTCCAAACACATTGAGAAGAACTTTTGCAACTTGTATAATCTATTGATTGTAGATGATTTGACATCATTTCGTCTAATCTATGCGCAAAAATGAAATTTGTCAAAAAAAACATTAAAATTAAGATAATTTTTTTCATTAAATTCCTTATGAATTTTTGTATAAATAACTTTATTATTATATTAAAAAAATATAAATTCTTAAATTATAAATTAAATTATTTTTTATGATATATTAAAAAATTACAACTCAAAAAAAACGCCTGACGGCGTGGCTGGATTGCTTCGCTCGTTACACTCGCTCGCAATGACAAATTAGGCAAAATTTACACTCGATTTGTCATTGCCACGAATTTAAAATTTCAGGGCAGTATTTTTGCGAAATTTTAAAATTCTACAAATTCCTAATTTCCTTATACTCGCTTGGTATCAGCATATCCCTTACGCAAATTTGTTCGCTATAAAAGCCATGCGAAAAGCCCAAATCAAAAAGCTTTTGCACCGCTTTTAATTGCGTTTCGTTCATTGAAATCGAATTTTCATTTGCATACAGCCCTAGATACTTTTCTAATTTTTTATCATCAACCCGCACCAAATTTCGCTCAATTAGCATTTTTGATAGCAAAGATTTATTTGCGTGAGCGACCCGCACGGCATCAGTCAGCACCCTTTCGCACTCTATCGCGTCTGTGAGTGGCAGTGAGCGGCGAAGCGCCATACCGCCAAGTGGAAGCGGTAAATTTTCGCCATTTAACTCGCTCCAAATGTCCCAAATTTCGCGCTCTACGCACAAATCGCTAGAAAAATCTAAAATGCTCTCGTGTATCAGCACTCCTGCATCGACTTCGCCACTAAGCACGGCATTTTCGATTTCCAAGAAATTTTTATACACAATTCTAGCGTTTGGGTAGGCAATGCGAAAAATCATCGCATTTGTCGTGTGTTCGCCACTTAGGGCGACTTTGAAATTCGGTTTTAGCTTCACGCCTTTTTTCTTTATCAGTTTTGGACCATAGCCTTCGCCAAAGCTCACAGCTGTGCGAAGCAAAGCATAATCAGCGTAAATTTTTGGATACAATGCAAAAGAGATCGCGCAAACATCATAAGTCCCAGCAAGACTTGCCAAATTTAGCGTTTGAATATCGTCCGCGTGGTTAGAAAATCTCAGCCACGAAGAACCTACCCAGCCAAATTTTATCGCCATATACATAAAAATATCGTCCGCATCGGGCGAGTGAGCAACGCTAATGTTTTTCATAATCTTACCTTAAATTTGATTTTGTGCAATCATAACAAAAAAGGGTTAAATTTCGCCATATAACACAACCTATTATTAAAGTTATTTTGCTAAAATCAGCGGTAAATTTTTTTTAAGGAATAGTATGGACGAAGGAAAGAAAAAAACCCTTGACGCCGCGCTAAAATCGATTGACAAAGCGTTTGGCAAAGGCACTTTGGTTCGCCTTGGCGATAAGCAAGTCGAGGCGATCGACGCGATATCCACAGGCTCAGTCGGCCTTGATATCGCCCTTGGAATCGGTGGCGTGCCAAAGGGCAGAATTATCGAAATTTACGGACCAGAAAGCTCTGGTAAAACTACTTTGACACTTCATATCATCGCCGAGTGCCAAAAGGCTGGCGGAATTTGCGCTTTTGTCGATGCTGAGCACGCGCTAGATGTCAAATATGCCGCAAATTTGGGCGTAGATACAGACAATCTATATGTAAGCCAACCAGACTTTGGCGAGCAGGCCCTTGATATCGTCGAAACCCTAGCCAAAAGTGGCGCAATTGATTTGATAATTGTAGATAGCGTCGCAGCACTTACGCCAAAGAGCGAAATCGACGGCGATATGGGCGATCAGCATGTAGGACTTCAAGCCCGCCTTATGAGCCAAGCTCTTCGCAAACTCACAGGCGTCGTGCATAAAATGGGAACAACGGTGATTTTCATTAACCAAATTCGTATGAAAATCGGTATGACAGGATACGGCTCGCCAGAGACCACCACAGGCGGAAATGCGCTGAAATTTTACTCATCAGTGCGTATCGATATCCGCAAAATCGCCACACTCAAACAAAACGAGGAACCAATCGGCAACCGCGCGAAGGTAAAAGTGGTCAAAAACAAGGTCGCTCCGCCGTTTAAGGTGGCTGAGTTTGACATTATGTTTGGCAAGGGTGTTTCCAAAGTCGGCGAGTTAATTGATTATGGCGTCAAACTCGACATTGTCGATAAAAGTGGCGCGTGGTTTAGCTATGGCGATACGAAGCTTGGTCAAGGCAGAGAAAATGCTAAAATTTACCTAGAAAATAACCCGAGCGTGGCTGATGAAATTCTAGGCAAAATAAAAGAACAAATGGGAAGCGAAGGCGTAAATTTAAGCGATTCCAGCGATGATGATAAAGGAGAAGAATAATGGTATTCGTAGAAAATGTGTATGCAATCGAGGTTTTAGATAGCAGAGGTAATCCGACAGTCAAAGCCACAGTCGAGCTAAGCGACGGCACGGTCGCAAGCGCAGTAGTGCCAAGTGGGGCAAGCACAGGTAAAAGAGAGGCTTTGGAGTTACGCGATAAAGACGCGAGATTTGGCGGAAAAGGCGTGCTAAAAGCGGTCGCTAATGTAAATGAAGCAATCGCTGAGGCAATCGTGGGAGCTGATGCGTATAATCAAAAATTTATCGATGATACTATGTTAGAGCTTGACGGCACTGAGAATTACTCAAATTTAGGCGCAAATGCTGTTTTGGGCGTCTCTATGGCGGTTGCAAGAGCGGCTGCAAAAAGCCTAAATATCCCATTATATCGCTATTTGGGTGGGGCTAACGCTAGTATTTTGCCTGTGCCTATGTTTAATATTATAAACGGCGGTGCGCACGCAAACAATAGCGTGGATTTTCAAGAATTTATGATTATGCCGTTTGGTTTCGATAATTTCAGCGACGCTTTGCGCGCAGCAGCCGAGATTTATCAAACTTTAAAGAAAATCCTAAATGATGCAGGTCATAGCACAGCTGTGGGCGATGAAGGCGGTTTCGCGCCAAATTTAAAAGACAACGAAGAGCCGATTAAAATCATTATGAGCGCGATTGAAAAGGCTGGATACAAACCAGGAGAGCAGATCAAAATCGCCCTAGATGTCGCTTCTAGCGAGCTTTACGAGGACGGAAAATACAAATTAGAAGGCAGAGAATTCACAAGCGAAGAGTTAATCGAATACTACGCGAATTTGTGCGAAAAATATCCAATTTTCTCAATCGAAGATGGTCTAAGCGAAGATGACTGGGACGGCTGGAAAAAGCTAACCGAAAAACTTGGCAAAAAAGTGCAACTCGTGGGCGATGATTTGTTTGTAACAAATGAGAAAATTTTGCTAGAAGGTATCAAAAAAGGCGTGGCAAACGCGATTTTGATTAAACCAAATCAAATTGGCTCTGTTAGCCAAACCATGCAAACTGTGCGCCTAGCACAACGCAACGGCTATCGTTGCATTATGAGCCACAGAAGCGGCGAGAGCGAAGATGCGTTTATCGCTGATTTTGCGGTCGCGCTAAATACAGGCGAAATCAAAACAGGCGCTACTTCAAGAAGCGAGCGCAACGCAAAATACAACCGCTTGCTTGAAATCGAGTGCGAAAGCGACGAATTTTTAGGCAACAAACTATAATGCTTTTTAAAAAAAAGGGTAGTGGTGCGCGCGAGCTTGGCTCTTACGCCCAGCGCGCACAATTTGGCGATGATAGCGAAATTTTAAGCCAAATCGGGGCTAAATTTTACGATGAGCAAGAGGGCAAAAGTGAAAATTTAGCCAGGAATTTCTACGAGCAAGAATTTAGCGCAAATTCGGCGCAAAAGCCAAATTTGGGCGCAAATTCTGCTCGCACAGCGAATACTGCGCCAAAACAAAATTCGCAAAATTCGCAAAATTCGCCAAAATTTAGCAAACCTAGAAATTTCAGAAAAATCGAATCGCCATTTAAAAAGATCGCCATTGCGCTTTGTGGGTTAGTGGCTATCGCTTATGCTGGATTTTTCTTATACGATGTGCTTTTTGGCAAGCGTTCGTTGGAGGTTTTGCGCGATTTGCAAAAGCAAAAGGCGTTTTTGTTTTCGGATATCGAGAGGCTAAAAAGCGAAAATGCCGAGCTTCAAAAGACATATTTGGAGCGCAGATTGCTAGATCCGGATTTGGTTAAATGAAAATTTTACTACCCTTTTTATGCGCAGTTTTACTGCTGGCTGATACAAATTCTAGCGCGAATTTAGACGCCAATTCCACAAACAAAGACAAAAATTCAAGCGCAGAGCAAAATTTAAGTGCGCCTAAATTTCAAGTCATAAAGCCCATAATCCCGCCAGATGACTTCACCTCGCAGCTGTTTTCGCTCCCCTCAAACGCCAAGGTAATCGAGCAAATCATAGTGCGTTATAGCGACGAAAATGGCGCAACACAGGAAAAAATCATCGACATAAATCGCTCTGTGGATTGGCGAGATGATTTTATGCTAAGTGCGCGAGCTAAACCTGCGCTTTCTAAAATTTTAGATGTTTCTGTTACTTCAAATGACCCAAATTTGGAGCAAAACGGCGGTATTTCTATGCCTAAGCCATACTTTACGCCACGCCTTGATTTGCCGTTAGAAACGATCAAATTTGACGATAAATTGCAGTTCGTTATCAAAAATCATAGTCTCGAAATCATCACAAAAGATGAGCTTAAATCCCTCGACACAAACAAAAGCAAATTTGCAAAAATCGAGCTTTTTAGAGACGAAATGAAGCTTAGTCAGGCCGGATTTATGGTAAATGTGGGCGGGTTTTATGACATTAATATCACCAGAGATGAGGGCTTTTACAGCCTCGAAATCAGTGGCGAATCAAACGCTAGCTTTGAGAATTTCGCCAATGGCTACATAATCAAACTAAAATAAGGAGAGAGTATGACACATACAGAAATTTTAAATTTTCGCCACGCATGCAAAATTTTTGACGAAAACAAAAAAATATCAGACGAGGATTTCAGAGCAATCCTAGAAGCTGGAATTTTAGCTCCAAGCTCGACTGGGCTTGAACAATGGGATTTTTTGGTTATACAAAATGATGAAATGAAGCAAAAAATTTGCAATCTTTGCTGGAAACAGCCTCAAATCACCACCTCAGCGCGCCTTGTCGTAATCATGGCGAAAATTTCTGAGCTCAAAAACGGTAGCGAATATATCGCCAAAATGATTTCTCGTCGTGAGGACAAAAGCGCAGAAGAGCGCGAGGCGAGGGTGAAATTCTACGATGAATTTTTAAATGCAAATTTCAAAAACGACGATGAATTGCTATTTGGCTGGTCGCACGCTCAGTGTATGTTCGCAGCGATGACCATGATGAACGAGGCCGCAAGCCGTGGGATCGATAGCTGCGCAATCGAGGGGATAGATGATAGGCTTGAACTAACAAGGGTGCTAGGATACGAGCCAAACGACCGCCGCGTGGCACTCGTGCTTCCGTTTGGATACCGCGTAAATCCACAGCCTAAAAAACTACGCCGTGCATTTGACGATGTCGTAAAAGTGATAAAATAAAGGGAATTTCGTGAAAAAGCTTTTTTCTTTTACCCTTGTTTGCGCACTTTTTGCTGGTTGCGCGCACAAGGCCGAGTTCAAAAACGGCGCAGATGTCGCCCCGTATGATGAAAATATCCTAGTCGCAAACGCAATGCAGGAAGCCCAAATTTATATCCCGGCTGATATTATGAGCGAGCAAACTTTCATCTCTTCAACTAGCCTTGGCAAAAAAAAGGATCTAACCCTTAGCCTTGGCGAGTTTGTCGGAGGCGAGACAAAGCGATTTATCGGCTCGTATTTGCTCCGCGCAAATCTCGTAAATGATGAAAAACTCATAAGCCCTAGCGCGCTTTTAGTCGTCCCGCAAATCAGCGATTTTAAATTTGGCTTTTATAGCGCAGACGGCTTCGATGTGACGGCAAAGCCATTTATCAGCTACGATTTGAAGCTTAAAATTCTAAAAAACGGCAAGCCGATTTATAATAAAACAATCTCTACAAACGAGCGAAATTTCGGCGACAGCGAGTTTTTCGGCGGAGGCGATGGCTCGTATGAGCAACTAGCCGAAATTTTCCAAAAAGCCCTTGCCAACGACTACGCAATCCATGCCAGAGAGATTATCGATACGATAAATTTGGCGGATTAATCCAAATGCCCCTTTGCCAAAAGGGGCTAAATTTGGCGCGAATTTACTACTTAAATTTGACATAAAAGCGAAATTTCACGCCTCTTTTGGGCGCAGATTATCGCGGATAATTTCAAAATCATCGTTTTCTTTGCCGTAATTAAATGTAATTTCCACGATTTTTAGCAATCTTGAAGTGATTTCATTGACGATTTCCATATCGTTCATCAGCGAGGTCGCCATTTTATTCGAAATCAGCTTCCCAGCTAGAAGTTTATCGGGTGCAAGCGCGCTTTTGCGGTATTCTTCAAAAAGCGCCCTAAGCTCCTTCATACCCTCTTTGCTATCAATTTCGAAATCGCGCAAACTCTCCATAATTCGAAGCATTTTTACGATTTTTGCGCGCAGTTTGTCGTATTCGGCGCGGATATGCTCGTTCGATGAGCTCATAAATTTAAAGATATTTGGCTGGATTAGTTTGACATCTTTTAGCGTTTCGGCTAGAAGCAGGCTAGCTCTGCGGATATTCATAAAGCGCGTCAAATCGCTGTCTTTGGCGTTTGCGCTAGCGCCGATGAGGTAGTCTGTGATTTGCGAATAAAGCTCTTTGAAGCGGTTTTCGTAAAGCTCGTCGAAATTTATCTCCTTTGGCTTCGAGCGTTTGGCGATAATCTCAGCCGAGCCAAGCTCCGAGCTAAGGTCATTTTTGCTAATGCTGATTGATTTTGCCACGATTGAGACGGTGTTAGAATACAACCTGCCCATTTCTTTGATAAGCAGGATAAATGCCGTATTTGGCACCTTTTGCGCGTTTTCATCGAGAAATTTTGCCTTGATGATTTTGGCGCGTTTGACCTTGCCGGTGATGATTTTGTTTAGTAAAATTTCAAGTTTTGAAATCAGCGGATAAAAAATCATGCACCCAAAAGCATTAAAAATCGTGTGAAAAACAGCGAGTTTGAGCGCGTAATCATCGCTTTTTATCCCCACATACGCACTCACCCAGTCTGTGGCAAGCACAAAGTATTTTATCAGTGCGATCACCAAAACAGCCGTGGCGACATTGAAAATCACATGGCCAAGCATTAGCTTTTTTCCGTCGAAATTCGCCGAAAGTGAGCCGATGACTGCCACGATTGTGCTTCCGATATTTGAGCCAATGGCGATTGCGATTGCGTTTTCGTAGCTTATCTGCGACGCGCCAAGAGCTGCGATGACAAGGGCGAGTGTGGCGTGCGAACTCTGGGTCAGTATCGTAATGACAATACCTACAAATGTGTAAATCAAAAGCCCGCCAAACCCGCTCATAGCGTATTTTGCTAGATCGACCGTGTCTTTGATTTCCTCAAATCCGCCTTTCATATAGTGGATTCCTAAAAACAAAAGCCCTAAACTAAATAAAAAATAGCCAAAACTTTTGGAATTTTGATTTTTGGTGAATAAAAAGAGTGAGCCTAGGATTATCAGGGGCATTGCGTAGTATGCGATTTGGGTTTTTAGCCCCAGTGCAAAGAGCCAGCCGCCAGAAACTGTGCCCAAATTTGCCCCGCAAATGATAGCTAGCCCAGCGCTAAGCCCGATTAGCCCTGCGCTTAAAAACGATATCGCAAGCACGCTAACTAGGCCACTTGATTGCATGATAAAGGTCGTAATAAACCCAAAAAGGAAGCTTTTAAATTTGCTAGAAGTTACGCTGTGTAAGAAATTTTCGATTATGCTTAGACCGCTTAGGGCTTGATTTAGCAAATTTATCGCAAAGATAAAAATGCAAATTCCAAAGGCGATTGTCATAAAGCTCTTTGAATACGCCATTAGCGCACAGGCGATGATAAGGATAAGGCCAAAGGCGATTTTGTGCCTTAAATCAATTAGTTTTTTTAAAAAATCATTTTGGATTTGCAACTTTTTCCTTTTTTTATTTTTGAGGCTTTTAAAAGTCGAAATATTACAATATTTTGCGTAAATTTGGGATTAAAATCTAAATTTAAAGGTTGAAATTTAAAGGGAACTTTGAAGAATTTTAAAATTTAAAATTCGGGATTTCTCCCGAATTTTGATTATTTGCTAATTAGCTCGATATATGCCATCTCGGCTGCGTCGCCACGGCGAACGCGAGTTTTGATGATACGAGTATAGCCGCCATTTACGCCCTCGTATTTTGGAGCGATTTCGGTAACTAGTTTGTTTGTTGCGCCTTTGTCTTGTAATGCAGCGAAAACAAATCTATGAGCTTCGCTATCGCCTTTTCTAGCTCTTGTGATTAGTTTTTCAGCATAACTTCTAAGCTCTTTTGCCTTAGGAAGCGTTGTCTCGATTTTGCCGCTATTTACTAGTGCGATAGTTAAATTTTTTAGCAGTGCAGCACGATGAGACGAAGTGCGACCTAGCTTTCTATATCCGTGATTGTGTCTCATTTATTATCCTTAATTTTTTGATTGTGCTTTAAGCTCTTCAAGCTTTTGTTTAAGGCTATCTTTTTTGCTTAAAAATTCTGGTTTATCATTACTCAATGGATAACCGATTTCTTCCATAATGCCTTTAATCTCTTCAAGAGATTTTTTACCTAAATTTTTAAGGTCTTTTAGCTCTGATTCGCTCATAATAGCGATTTCACCGACAAATTTAATATCGGCTTTTTCTAAGCAGTTAAAGCTTCTTGCACTTAAATTCAAACTATTAATGCTTTCAAATAATTTAGCAAATTCTGAATTTGTAGGGATTTGTTTTCCCAAAGTATCAGAAATATTGATATTTACTATGCCTTTGAAAACGCTTAGTTGTTGATACATAGCCTCTAACGCATTTTTAAATGCGTCGATTGCGCTTACTTGTCCGTCAGTTGTGATCGTAAATACTACTCTTTCGAAGTCTGGGTTATCCTCGACTAGGATATTTTCGATATCATACACTGCTTTTGTAACAGGCGTAAAGAAAGCGTCAAGCGCGATATAATCGCTATCAAGAGTGTCTCTTATCTCTTCGCTTGGAACATAACCAATGCCCTTTTCTACGATTAGAGTAAATTTCAAATCGGCATCTTCGTTAATAGTAGCCAAATATGCGCTAGGATTTACTACATCGACCAAATCGTTGGCAAGATCGCTTCCGCAAATCTCTTTTGGTCCTTTGAAGCTGTATTCTACAACCTCTCTTTTTGAATCGCCTTTGATTTTAAATCTTAGGCTTTTCAAATTTATGATAAATGCAGCAACATCTTCGAGCATACCTCTCATACTGTCAAATTCGTGGGTTACACCCTCGATTTTGACAGCAGTCGGAGCGAATCCGACGGTGCTAGTATATAGCAATCTTCTTAAAGGGTGAGCCAGAGTGACGCCGTATCCTGTCTCAAAAGGATATGCTACGATTTTAGCAACATTTTCGCTGACATTTTCAACCTTTAATTCAGTTGGCATATGAGCTGATGTTGTAATTTTTCTCATGTTTCACCTACTATTTAGAGTAAAGCTCTACGATAAATCTTTCCTCGACAGGAATAACTATTTCATCTCTTTCTGGAACGCGTGAGAAAATTCCGTATCTTTTCTCTTTCTCTACATCGACCCAAGCAACGATACCTGTTTGAGCTGTCAAATCAACCGCTCTTGAAATTTGAGGATTGTTTTTGCTTTTTTCGATAACTTCGATTTTTTGTCCAGCTTTTACATTGTATGATGGGATATCTAGTCTTTTTCCATCGACTAAAATATGTCCGTGAGTTACAAGTTGTCTTGCAAAACGGCGAGTTGTAGCAAAACCCATTCTATAAACAACATTATCAAGTCTTTGCTCTAATAGTTGGATTAAAATCGCACCTGTGTTTCCATCGCGACGAGCAGCTTCTGCGAATAGTTTGCGGAATTGTTTCTCGCTAACGCCATACATAAATTTAGCTTTTTGTTTTTCTCTTAATTGTGAGCCGTATTCGCTAAGTTTAGCGCGTCTTTGTCCGTGTTGGCCTGGCGCATAAGGTCTTTTTAGAAGAGCGCTTTTTCCAGCTAGTCTTCTTTCGCCTTTCATAAATAAATCAACGCCTAGTCTTCTTTCTAATTTTTCAACTGGTCCTGTATATCTAGCCATTATATTCTCCTAAATTTATTATACGCGGCGGCGTTTTGGTGGTCTGCAACCATTGTGAGCCAAAGGAGTAATGTCTTTGAAATATGTAACTTTAATACCCTCAATAGCACCCACGCTCTTTACAGCAGTTTCTCTACCGCTACCTGGACCTTGAACTTTGATACCAACTTCTTTAATGCCATGCTCTTTTGCTTTGCCAAGCGCATCTTCTACTGCTTGTTGAGCTGCGTATGGAGTTGATTTTTTGCTGCCTTTAAATCCTAGTCCGCCAGCACTGCTCCATGCGATAGCATTTCCCATTTCGTCTGTAACTGTAATCATTGTGTTATTAAATGTAGCAGAGATATAAACGATACCTTTTGCTATATTTTTTCTAACGGTTTTTTTCTTAACAACTTTTCTTTTTGCCATTTCTTAATCCTTATTTAGTTGCCGCGCCGACAGTTTTGCGTTTGCCCTTGCGGGTTCTAGCATTTGTCTTTGTTTTTTGGCCGCGAACAGGAAGACCTTTTCTGTGTCTTAAACCTCTATAACCACCCAAATCCATCAAAGCTTTGATATTCATCGCAACTTCTTTTCTAAGATCACCCTCAACCATATAGTTTTCTTGGATCTCTTTGCGGATTGTAGCAGCCTCATCTTCGCTTAGATCAGCAACTCTTTTGTCGTAAGAAATGCCAGTGGCATCAAGAATTTTTCTTGAAGTAAAAAGACCTATACCATAGATATAAGTTAGGCCATACTCAATTCTTTTTTTCTTTGGTAAATCAACACCTGCGATACGAGCCATAACTTATCCTTGTCTTTGTTTATGTTTTGGATTGTCACAAATTACATGGACAACACCTTTGCGTTTGACGACTTTACATTTGTCGCACATCTTCTTAACAGAAGGACGAACTTTCATCCTACACTCCTAAAATTTTATTCCGCTTAATGCAACTTGCACTTAGGTTTAACGAATTTCAGGCGAAAGTATCAAACCAACTGTTTTCAAAATAGCGGTGATTTTGAAAACACTTCTTCACGCAGTTAGTTGCAAAAAATGGCAAATTTATCCAAATTTAGCTTTAAATTTACTTATTTAACACACAAAATTTAAATTAAATTTTTGCAAATTTTGATAAAATAACCAAATTTTATTTCAGGGGGCAGGTATGAATTTCGACAAAATAACCAAAAATTTGGAAAAATTAGGCTACAAGGTCAGCGCTTTTGAGAGCAAAGAAAAGGCTGTGGAGTATCTAAATATCTATATCCACGATGTCAGCGTGGGCTTTGGCGGTTCGATGAGTGTCAAGGAAATGGGGCTATATGAGAGTCTTAGAGAGCACAACGAAACCTACTGGCACTGGCTACTTGACAAAAATCTCAGCGTCGATGAAACGCGCAAAAAAGCCCTTACGACCGATGTTTATATCTCGTCTGTCAATGGCATTTCAGAAGACGGCGAAATCATCAACATCGACGGCACCGGTAACCGCATAGCAGCGATTTGCTACGGGCACAAAAAGGTCTATTTCATCGTGGGTAAAAACAAAATCGCGCCAGATTTTGATAGCGCGATGAGCAGGGCTAGAAACATAGCCGCCGTGAAAAATACAAATCGCTTTAAATCAAAAACCCCATGTGTGGCAAACGGGGATAAATGCTACGATTGCAAGAGCAAAGAGCGCATGTGTAGGGGGTTTAGCATATTTTACTATCCGCCGTATGGCTGTGAATACGAAGTGATTTTGATCAACGAAAATTTAGGATTTTAAGCAAATTTCGCTGTTTTGCCTGAAATCACCTAGACCAAATCCCTACAATAATAAATTCAAAGCGTTTAAATTTAAATTTGTAATGAATTAAAAATTTAAACGCTAAATTCGCAAATTTCGCGCCATAATAAATTTTATTCTAATCCTAAATTTAGTATAATCGCGGGATATTTTTTATTTAAGGACAAATCATGAGACCAGTTATACTCGATAGCGTAAAACATGCAGATCTAAAATACCACGCAGACGCGATTCCAAACGAGCCGTTTGTGCCTGTAATCGCGCCTGAGGTTCCAGCGTGTTCTGATAAACTAGTCATCGTTTTTACAAACGAACCTGAGCCAAAAATGGTAGCACTTCTAGGCCGTTCAAAAAACCTTTTAATCGACAAAAGCTACAAAGGCATGGTGCCATCAGCTATCCAAAACTACCCATTTTTCCTAGCCAAAATCGAAGATCGCATGGTGATTTGCTTCGATGAGGACGCCAAACAAATCAAAGGCGAGGGCGAGGCGCTGTTTGAAGAGGGCAAACCAACGCAGTTTTTGGAAAATTTGAAAAGCGTAATGAAAAACTATTGGGAGCTAAACGCCATTACTAGCGAGGCTGCAAAAGAGCTAAAAGAGGCTGGTGTTTTGGAGGCAAAAGAGCTAAATATCCAAAAAGACGGCGAGACGATTACGCTATTAAACGGCTTTTTGATACTAAACCGCGATAAACTTTTGAGCCTAGATGATAAAAAACTAGCCGAATTTGCGCGCAAAGGCTATTTGGAGCTAGCATTTTTCCACCTAAAAAGCCTAAGCAATCTACAAACCCTAGGCGATAAAATCATGGCAAAAGACGCGCCAAAAAGCAATTAAAGAGCAAATTCAAAGGAAATTTAATGATACCATTTAGCGATGAAGAGCTTTTAGGCCCTGTTAAGGCTAGCCTCGATACTATCCGCCCAATGCTACAAAACGACGGCGGTGATATGGAGCTTCGTGGCATTAAAAACGGCGTTGTGTATGTTACGCTCACAGGACATTGTCATGGTTGCGCTGCTAGCGGACAGACGCTGAAATTTGGCGTAGAAAGACAGCTTCGTATGGATATCCACCCAGAACTTAGCGTCGTAAATATCCCACAAGGCGAGAATTTTGAGCTATAAATCAAAAGGGCTAAACGCCCTAAAATCTGGCAAATTTGAGTTTGCTAAAACATTTTTTGCCTTAGCGCAAGAGCAAAAACCAAGCGATGAGCTTTTGTTTTTAATCGAGCTTTGCGATTTGGGGCTTAGCGAGCCAGAAGAGGCCTTGATGCTGTATGAATTTTATACCCTAAAACCTAAGCCAAAACCTAGCGTTTTGTTTCGAATTTTAAACTCAATTAACGAAAAAATTGTTAAGAAAAATGCTGAAATTTCAAAGAAATTTTCAGATGAGGCTGAGGGGATAGACGCGATTTTATACAAAGATTTCATGCGTGTTGTAAAGGAGAGCGGAAGCTTTAAAAATGTCTTTGAGAGCGTGATTTTCTCGTCAAAAATCGCGGTTGAGAACAAAGACGAGATGATCGAGTTTTTGCAAAATTTGCTTGCAAATGGATTTGATGAAATTTGCATTAATTATATCGAGGCGAGTTCGGAGCATTTCGCTGGGGATTTGCGCCTAGATGAGATTATAAAAAAGATAAAAAATGAAAATAGGGATTAAAAATAGTTTTATCACCGATAATTCGGGCGAGTGCGAGAGCGGGTGCTATTTTGTGCAAACTAGCGCAAATGCCAAATTTAGCGCACAAGCCGAGCAAAACGGCGCACAAATTATTTCTATTGGCGAAGCAAAGGCGCTTTTAGGGATTGATGAGAGTATCAAAATCGTAGGTATTACCGGAACTAACGGCAAGACTACGACCGCTGCACTGATTTATTCTATGCTTTTGGATTTGGGGTATTCTGTGGGGCTGTGTGGCACCAGGGGGGCTTTCATAAATGATAAAAGAATCGATGAAAAGGGGCTTACGACAAGCTCTGTTTTTAAAACGATGAGTTATTTGCTAGAAGCAACTAAGCAAAAATGCGAATTTTTCGTCATGGAGGTTAGCTCTCACGCAATCGCGCAAAACCGCATTGAAGGGCTAAATTTCGCGCTTAAAATTTTTACAAATTTAAGCCAAGACCATTTGGATTATCATAAAACTATGAGCGAATACGCCGCGGTAAAAAGCTCGTTTTTCGCCGATGAGAGCGCAAAGCTTATCAACAAAGACGACGGCCATATCGAATTTAACCTAAAAAACGCCCTAACTTATGGCGTGAAAAATCCAGCTACTTTTAGTGTGTTAGCTTACAGCGTAAAAGGCGCAATCGACGCTATGATAAAAACTCCAAATGGCGAGTTTGAAATTTCTAGTGAATTAATCGGCGAATTTAACCTTTACAACGCCCTAGCAGCCTTTGGCGCAGTTAAAATGCTAACTAATAAAAACGAAAAAGATATCGCAAGGGCTTTGTCGAATTTCGCAGGGGTTGAGGGCAGGGTGCAAGTAGTAGCCAAAAATCCCCTTGTCATCGTGGATTTCGCACACACGCCAGATGGGATCGAAAAGGTGCTAAATGCGCTCAAAGATAACGAACTAATCGTGGTTTTTGGCGCAGGTGGCGACAGAGATCCTCTAAAACGCCCATTAATGGGGGCTATGGTGGAGCATTTCGCTAAAATTGCAATCATCACTAGTGATAATCCACGAAGCGAAGACCCCGAAAAAATCATCGCCCAAATCGAAGAGGGTATGCGAGATAAAGAAAAAATCACAAAAATCGTAGATCGCAAAGAGGCGATTAAAAAGGCGATAAATTTGGCGCAAAATGGCGAAGTGGTCGTGATTTTGGGCAAGGGTGATGAAACATACCAAGAGATAAAGGGTGTAAAATATCCATTTAGCGATAAAGATGTCGTTTTAGAGATTTTAAAGGAGCAAAAATGAAAATAACAATGCTTCAAAGCAAAATTCACAGAGCCCGTGTAACGGACGCAAATCTAAATTATGTCGGCTCGATTACGATTGATAAAGAGCTTTTAAAAGCCAGTGGCATGATAGAGTTTCAAAAGGTTGAAATTTTAAATATCAACAATGGCGAGAGATTTAGCACATATATCATCGAGGGCGAGAAAAAGGGCGAGATTTGCCTAAATGGCGCGGCTGCGCGCAAAGTCTGCGTAGGCGATGTCATCATTATCGTAAGTTATGCACAAATGAAGCCAGACGAGGCGAAAAAATTCAGGCCAAAAATCGTGCATGTAAATGAAAAAAATGAGATTGTGGAGTAAGAGATGTTTGAGGGAATGGATTTTAGCAAAATGGGCGAAATGATCGAGCAAATGCAAGAAAAGGCAAAGCAGATCCAAGAAGAAAACGCCAAAAAAGAATTTAGCGTCAAAGTCGGCGCTGGTATGGTCGCTATCAAAATCAACGGCGCTGGCGAGGTTTTGGATGTGGAGATCGACGATAGCCTTTTGGAGGATAAAGACAGCTTGCAAATTTTGCTAATCTCAGCGATAAATGACGCCGTAAAACTCATAGAAAACGAAAAGAAAAACGCCGCAACTGCCATGCTAGGTGGTCTTGGCGGACTAGGCGGATTTGGCGCGAATTAGGAATAAAAATGGAAATTTTAAAGGAATTTAAAGAGTATTTGCACGAAAATCCGCTTCACGCACCTAGCTTTCACCCATATTTCGAAGAGGCGTTAAATTATATGTTGGGTGCTGGTGGGAAGCATTTTCGCGCTCAACTGCTTCTTGGCGTGGTCGCTGCTATAAATAAAGAAAAATTTGCAGACGCCCTGCCTGTCGCAAAAGCCCTAGAAATGGTGCATACATACTCGCTAATCCACGATGATTTACCCGCTATGGACAATGCTGATTTTAGGCGCGCTCATCAAACCATACACAAAAAATACGATGAGGTTACAGCGATACTCGTGGGCGACGCGTTAAATACTGACGCTTTTTTGGTGATTTCTAAGTCAAATTTAAGCGCAGAAATTAAGGTAAAATGCGTTGAAATTTTAGCCAAAAATGCCGGTTCAGCGGGCATGGTTTTGGGTCAAGCGATTGATTGTTATTTTGAGAAAAAACACCTAGAAATATCAGATTTAAAATTTTTGCACCTTCACAAAACAGGCGCCCTAATAGCCGCTTCGTTTGAACTAGGCGCTGTTATTGCGGGTTTGGGCGATGAAAAGGCGAGGAAATTTTATGGCGTCGGGCTAAATTTGGGACTAGCTTTTCAGATACAAGATGACATCATCGACGCTACGCAAAGCTCCCAAATCGCAGGAAAGCCTACTATGCACGACACAGATAAAAATTCTTTTACAAATTTACTCGGCGTCGAACGCGCCAAAGAGTATAAAAACTCACTCATTTCGCAAATCGAAGAAAGCATGAGCGATGAGAGTGAAAATTTACAAAATTTAGTATCAAATTTGATAAACAAATATCTGAAAGGATAAAAATGAGAAGTAAAATTTCAAACACCATTAAATTTTTGAGTGCGGATATGATCCAAAAGGCAAATTCTGGCCACCCGGGCACTCCTATGGGGCTAAGCGATGTGATGAGCGTGCTTATGGAAAAGCTAGTGCATAATCCAAAAAACCCAAACTGGCTAAACCGCGATCGCCTAGTGTTTTCCGGCGGTCATGCAAGTGCTTTGGTGTATAGCTATCTCTATCTGAGTGGCTATGATATCGCGCTGGAAGATTTGAAAAATTTCCGTCAGCTTCACTCCAAAACCCCAGGCCACCCAGAAATCACAACCCCAGGCGTAGAAATCGCCACAGGTCCGCTAGGTCAAGGCGTGGCAAACGCTGTGGGTTTTGCAATGGCGGCAAAATACGCTGCAAATTTGCTAAATGACGAAAACACAAAGGTAATCGATCATAAAATTTACTGCCTTTGCGGGGACGGCGATTTAGAGGAAGGTATCAGCTACGAAGCATGCGCGCTGGCAGGTTGCCATAGCCTAGATAATCTCGTCATTATCTATGATAGCAACAAAATCACGATTGATGGCTCAACTTCGATTGCATGGGACGAGGATATCAAGGTTCGCTTCGAAGCACAAGGCTTTGAGGTGGCTCGCATAGACGGACACAATTTCGACCAAATCGAATTTGCCCTAGATGAGGCCAAAAACAAAACAAAACCATACCTAATCATCGCAAATACCGCTATCGGCAAGGGTGCATTAGAGCTAGAAGGTAGCCACAAAACTCACGGCGCACCTTTGGGTGAGGATCTCATAAAAAGAGCCAAAGAGGCACTGGGCTTTAACTCTGATGAGAGTTTTAGCGTGAGTGAAGATGTGCTTTTCGCCACTCGCGCAGCCGTAGAAAAGGGCGATTTGGCTGAGAAACTATGGAACGAAAAAATCGCAAATTTAAGCGCAGAGAAGAAAAATTTATTAAACTCGCTTCAAAATCCAAATTTTGACGCTATACAATTCCCTGATTTTAGCGGTCAAAAGGTCGCCACGCGCGATAGCAATGGCAAAATTTTAAACGCAATTGCGGCCGCGCTTCCTAGCTTCATAGGCGGAAGCGCAGACCTTGCGGCCTCTAATAAGACCGAATTAAAGGGCTTTGGCGACTTCCCGTATGGCAAAAATTTCCACTTCGGGATCCGCGAACACTCAATGGCTGCGATAAACAACGCAATCGCTAGATATGGACTATTTATCCCATTTTCTGCGACATTTTTTATTTTTAGCGACTATCTCAAAAACAGCGCTAGAATGGCGGCGCTTATGAGTCTAAGGCACTATTTCGTTTTCACTCACGATAGTATCGGTGTGGGCGAGGACGGCCCGACTCACGAGCCGATCGAGCAACTCTCAACCTTCCGCGCAATGCCGAATTTCTACACCTTCCGTCCAGCTGATGGCAACGAAAATGTAGAATGCTGGCGCGCAGCACTGGCCACAAACGCCCCTGCTGCCTTTGTTTGCTCACGCCAAGGCTTGGAAGCTTTGCCAAAGGCTGTATTTGGCGAGGCAAAAAACGGCGCGTATTTGATCAAAGAGTGCGAAAACGCCGATATTACGCTAGTAGCTAGTGGTAGCGAAGTAGGAATCTGCCTAAAAGCCGCCGCGCTTTTACAAAGCGAAAATATCAGAGCAAATGTCGTCAGTGCGCCTTGTTTCGAGCTTTTGTGCGAACAAAGTGAAGAATACAGGGCTAGAATTTTCAAAGGCAAAGTCCTAGCCGTCGAGGCCGCAAGTGCGCTAGAATGGTATAAATTCGCCGATGAAATTTTAGGTATGAAGAGCTTTGGCGAGAGCGCACCAGCTGGCGAGCTATTCAAACTTTTCGGTTTTAGCGATCTAAATGTCGCAAACGAAGCGAAAAAACTTCTAAATAGATAATCCAAAATTTAGCCAAATTCCAAAATTTGGCTAAATTCCTTTTAAATTTTATTAAATTTCACTAAATTTTACTTGCAATCGCTCGGTGAAATTACGATAGAAGCTAGGTTAGCATCAATCCCGGGCAGGGTGTAGCGCCACTCCATGGCGATTTCGTTATCTCTGTATTCGGCTAGCTCCTCAGCCTTGCAGTAAAGCTCCAAAAGCTCGCCACTTTTTAAAACCAAATTCGAGCGCAATTTGTCCTCGATTTGGCTGATTTTTTCCATTGCCTCTGGCGGAAGGTCGAATTCATAGTAGTGCGTCAAAAGGTTGTCTTGGCAGGTTATGTCGCTATAAATCACAACGCCGTTTTTGTATGGCAAATCTTTTTTGCTAGCCTTGATTAGCGCGATAGTTTCGGCGTTTTGGCATTTATCGGCGTTTTCTTGTTCGCTTTTATTTTGATTTGGAGCCGATAAAATTATCGTTTGCGTGGAAGTGGCTGGCGCCTCTGCCATCTCAGGCTCACTTGGCGCGAGATTTTTTGTATTTGGCTCATTAGAAACACTCGGCGCGCTTTTTTCTTGCGTGAAATTTGGCGCTTCTAGCGTCTTTGGCGTGCTTGCAATTTCATTTAAGCCATCTTTGCTCGCATCAAAAACAGCTGGCGTATCAGGCATGGCTAGCGTGGTAGAATTTATAGGTTTTGTCGGTGTTGCGGAGTTTGCGGCGGCGATTTTATCAAATTCGCGCGAAATTTCTAGCTCTATGGAATCATTTTTTTCGTGTTAGCTAAGCGCTGTTTTCCTCTTTTTTTCTCCTCTCCGCACCCCGCTAAAAGCACCAAAAGACCAGCCAAAACTAGAAATTTTCTCATAAATTTCCTTTTTTTAAATTTTGCAAGAATTATAACGATTTAGGGTTAAATTTGGCGTGATTAAATTTCGAAAATTTAAGGTAAATAAATTTAAACAAAATATTAATATTAACTAAAAAAAATCAATTAAATTTAAGTTGGGTGGGGGTATAATCACGGAACTTCATTTATTTTCAAAGGAATTTTTTATGAAAAAAATTATTAGTTTGAGCATAGTTGCTATGCTTGCATTGACAGGTTGCGTTGATACAAATACGCTTGGTTCTGATGTTTATGATGTAAATGACCTAAACACTCAACAAGACGCTAAAACCGTGCAAATTCTATCAATTATGCCGGCAAAAGTCGCTGTGGATAATACAGAAGCAAAACGCACAGCGCAAGGCATCGGCACACTTTTAGGCGCAGTTGGTGGTGCGATTTTGGGTAACAAAATGGGTGGCAGACGCCATGAAACAGGTGGCACGGTAGCTGGTGGCACCGTGGGCGCAGCTGGTGGATATGCTGCTGGTTCAATGGTAAAAGATAAAGTTGTCGTCGAGGGTGTTACGATTGCTTACAAACAAGGCACAAAACTAAAAACTTCAACACAAGCTGGTCGTATGTGTCAGTTTAAGGAAGGAACTGCTCTGTTGATTTCAACTCGCACAAAAGAGACTAGAATTCAACCAAACGCTGTTTGTCCAAAGGAAAAATAATGAAAAAATTTACTTTACTTTTCGCAGCTTTGCTTTGCACTGGTGCGTGGGCTGATTTGGAGGCGTTGCGCCAAGCCGAAATGGAGGGTCAAAGACAAGAAAGAGCCGCAGCTGCAAAAGCGCAAGCAAGAGCTGCTGCGAAAGAAAAAGCTAGACTTGAAGCCATTAGAGCAAAAGAGGCGAAAAAAGAGGCCAAAGAGGAGCGTATGTATCAAGATTATATGAAAGATAAAAAGCGCGACCAAGAATATGAGGATCTCAAACGCGAAATCGAAATCGAGAATATGCGTGTAGAACTTGAAGAAAAAAGAGCAATGCGCAAAGCGCGTGCTGCTAAGGCCGAGGATTTTGCCAAGGCTGAGCTAAATAACCTTGACGCTCATACAGATAGCATTAGAGCTGAGAGTGAAGCCACTAGAAATATGGCAAAAGGTCAGTATGACTATCTAAGCAAGTCAGGCGACGCTGCGATTAAACACGAAGAGAAAAAATAACAAAATTTTACAATTAGCACCATTTTTGGTGCTAATTTTCTTTAAACTTCATTAAAATCAAATTTAAAATTCCAAACATGTAACGAGATTTTTATTTCTGCATAAAGAAAATACTACGAAAAATCTCTAATCGGTTTTAATTTTGTTGCTATGTTGGGATTTGCAGATTGTGCCGATAAATTTAGCGCCTATGCTAAGCGATACCAAGGTAATCGACGCCGTGACAATCACATACAAAGAGGGCAAATCGCTTAAAAGCTCGACACAAGCAGGTCGCGTGTGCCAGTATGCTAATGGCGAGGCGTTGATGATTTCATCATACTCTGGCGAGACGAGAATCCAGCCAAATGCGGTGTGCGCTGATTAAATTTAGCCGAATTTACCCGTGAAATTTACGGGTAAATTCCACTTTGCAAAACATCTAAAATTTACAAATTTTTATTAAAATATAGAACAAATTTCAAAATTTAGGATTACAATGAAACTTCAAATGTCCCTAATCTCGGCTGCTTGCGTGGTGATAATCATAGCAGGACTTAAAGCCGCTGGCTCGATTATCGTGCCGTTTTTGCTAGCGATTTTTATCACGGTTTTGATTTCGCCACTAATGCTATCTATCCAAAAACTGCGCGTTGGGCGATTGTTTAGCTTTTTGATCGTGGTTTTGGGATTTCTTGGCGTTATGGGATTTATGGGCGATATCGTATTTAAGGCGGTCAGAGAGTTTTCGGCGCAGTTACCAGAGCTGGGGGCGAAATTTAACCAGGTCCTAGGTGGCGCGCAAGAGCGGCTGAATAATTACGGCATTGATTTTGATCTAGCTAGCCTCGGTGCTGAGCCCTCTGAAATGGTATCTCGCGCCACAGCTGTGGCGAAAAAAACAGGCGGAATTGTAAGCACCGGGTTTTTTGTCTTTATTTTGGTCTCTTTCATGGTCTTTGAAAGCTCGGTAATCGATGCGAAAATCAAATATTTTTCCGCTCGCAACCGCGGTATGCATAAATTTATGAAAAAATTTGCCCCAAGCCTGAAAAAATATCTACTTATCAAAACGATTTCAAGTGCCACGACAGGTGCGCTAATCGGGCTTTGTCTGTGGCTACTTGGAGTGCCTTATGCTGCGCTTTGGGGGATTGTAGCCTTTATGCTAAATTATATCCCTACAATCGGCTCCATAATCGCCGTTTTTCCGACGCTTTTTGTAACCTTGGCGACAATGGATTTAAGCGTGAGTATTTGGGTCGTGGCAATCTATCTTATCGTAAATGTCGTCATTGGAAATATCATCGAACCGCGCTTTATGGGCGAGGGACTGGGGCTTTCGACACTAAGCGTGCTTGGAGGTCTTCTTCTTTGGGGATTTGTCTTTGGTGTGGGGGGTATGTTTTTGGCTGTGCCGCTTACTATGAGCATACAAATCGCGCTAAATTCGAACGAACGCACGAAATCTATCGCTACACTTTTAAGCAATAAAATTGAGCATTAAATTTTAAAATTTTAAAATTTCGCTAGGGAAATCCTAGCGAAATTTAGCTATTAAACATAGCCTTGATCTATCATCGCATCGGCTACTTTGCGGAAACCTGCGATATTTGAGCCAAGCACAAGGTTGCCCTCATCGCCGAATTCTTTCGAGGTTTCATAGCTAGTGCGGAAGATATGTCTCATAATCTCGTGTAACCTGCCATCGACCTCCTCGAAACTCCATGATTCAAGTTGCGCATTTTGCATCATTTCTAAGCCACTTGTCGCCACGCCACCAGCATTTGCTGCTTTTGCAGGGCCAAATAAAAAGTCTTTTTGAGCTAACATAAAATCAATCGCAGCTAGCGTGCTAGGCATGTTTGCCCCCTCGCATACAAGGCGACATCCGTTTGCGTATAGGGTTTTGGCGTCCTCTAAGCTTAGCTCGTTTTGTGTAGCGCTTGGGAAGGCTGCGTCGCATTTGACGCTCCATACGCCATTTCTGCCCTTTGGATACTCGCTAACTGGGGTAAATTTGGCGTTTTTGCGTTCTTTGGTGTATTCTGCAAGGCTTACTCTAAGCTCCTCTTTTAGCTTTTTTAGAAGTGCCAAATCAATGCCATCTGGATCATAGATAAAGCCGGTAGAATCGCTAATAGTAACTGGTTTTGCCTCTAATTGATATAGTTTTTCGACTGTGTAGATTGCGACATTTCCTGCGCCAGATATTGCGCAGATTTTGCCACGAAGTGCTTCGCTTTTTTTAGCTAGCATTTCTTGTGCGAAATACACTGAGCCGTATCCAGTAGCTTGCGTGCGAGCTAGGCTTCCGCCCCATGCTAGGCCTTTTCCAGTCAAGGCTCCGTCGAATCTACGAGTGATTTTTTTGTATGCGCCATATAGGTATCCGATTTCTCTACCACCCACACCGATATCGCCGGCTGGGACATCTGTATTTTCGCTAATAAGCCTGTGAAGCTCTAACATAAATGCTTGGCAAAATCTCATAATCTCGCCGTCGCTTTTGCCTTTTGGATCGAAATTTGCGCCACCTTTGCCGCCGCCGATATTAACACCTGTGAGTGAATTTTTGAAAATTTGCTCGAAACCTAAAAATTTCAAAACACCCATATTTACGCTAGGGTGAAATCTAAGACCGCCTTTGTATGGGCCAAGCGCTGAGTTAAACTCGACGCGGTATCCCGTATGCACGCAAGGCTCGCCACGATCGTTTGTATAGACTACGCGAAAGCTTAGGCTTCTCTCTGGCACGGTGATTCGCTCTAAAATTCTGTGTTTTGTGTATTTTTCTTCGCGCTCGATTAGGGGAGCAAGAGAGTTAAAAATTTCAGTCGCTGCTTGTATAAAAACTTCTTCGCCCGGATTTTGCTCTTTTAGGTTGTTTAACAACCCTGCCACATAACTATTCATATCTCCTCCTTAGTTTGGTTTATAATTAAATTTGCTTGCTTTTCTTAGGAAAATTTTAAGTGCGCGCCTCTCGCGCGCGCCGACTTTGTAGCTTATGAGTTGGAGGTATTCTAAGATGTCTTTTTCGGCAATCCCTCTGCTTCTAGCGTATTTGATGAGGATATATTGCGGGATTTTGACCTTAGTGCGCAAAAACGCCTCGGTAAGTTTGGCGTAAATTTCGTGATTTTTAACCGAGCATAAAATTCCAAAAACAAATGGCAAATTTGTGTTTTTGTGCCAAATTTCGCCCAAATCGTAAAATTTCTCTTCCCCTTGCGATAAAATCGCGCGCAGAGCGTTATCGCCGATGATGACCTCGCCACTAATGCCTAAAATTCGCGAGAGCATATTTGAGCTCATCGAGGCTGGATCTAGGCGCGGGGTGGTGTTTTTACGCACGAGCACGCTTTTTACCTTTTTTTGGGCGACTATGCCAAGAGGGTGGGTGGAGTATTTTTTGTGGCGGGATTCTATGCTAGAAATCACGGCCGCATCGACACGCATTGCGCGCAAATCGCGACAGAGCTTGCTAGGCACGCCTTTTTTGAGTTCTATGAATTTTTTGGTATGCGCTGGCAAAGGTAGAGATTTTAAATACACATGAAAAGGGAGTAAATTTAAATAATCTATCTTGCCAAATCGCATCCATATTCCTATTTTAAAATTCGTAAATTATATTACTATTTTTGTAAGAAAAAGTTAAAATTTTAAAATTAATAAAACTAATAAATTTTGCCACCAAAGAAGTGGCAAAATTTGGATTAATTGACTTGTGAGATTGAGAGTGAGTTGTATTTGCTAAACTCGACTATGCCCTCGCCACCCTCTTTGAAGTGAATACTCACGCCTTTGTCATTTTCCATGTAAATTCCGCTAGCTGAGCGTTGGCGAGTTAGGTTGTGAGTTTTGCCCTCGCTATCGGTTAAAACCGCTGTGTCAAACAAATCGTTTGAAGCTAGGCTTAGTTTTTTGCCATTTTCGGTTTTGAAATTTAGCACTTCCATTTTGGCAGTCGCTGCGGTGTGGTTTTGCTCGTTAATCGCGTCCTCTGGGGATTGGCGAAGCTGTTTTGAGGCGCAACCTGCCAAAAGTAAAAGCGCAGCCACGCATGAGAGAATTTTGCTCATTTTCTATCCTTTTAAAATGAAATTTTACGCAAGAAATCTTGCAAACGCGCAATTATAGTCAAAATTTTTATTTCAAAAGTAAATAAAAATTTACTATTTTCTACGATTTGCCTAAATTTGCGTTTATTTCATCAATCAGTGATTTTCGCGTCTCCCAGAGCTTAGCCGATAAATCTACTTTGTAGGTTTGTGGGTGGATATTTCGCAGGTATTCGCACCAAAATTTCGCCTTAGCCTTGCGCGAAAATTCGGCGATTTGCATGACGGACTTTTTCTCGCCGACAAATTTACCATGGACAAACACAGGCTTTAACATAGCCTTTGCGCTGAAATTTTCGAGTTTTTTGCGTTTGTAGGTGTAGAGTGGGTGGAAAATTTCAAGCGGTGCGCTCTCGTCGATATTTTCATTTTCAAGCGTGATTAAATCAGCTAATGCCATGCCACTATCTTTGTCATAGAGCCTGAAAAACTGCTTGTAGCCGGGGTTGTTTATCTTGCGTGGGTCGTTTGAAATTTTAATCTTTGGCAAAATTTCGCCCTCTTTTTCGATACCACTTAGCTTATAAACGCCGCCAAGGCTTGAACTATCGCCACCTGTGATTAATCTCGTGCCAATGCCCCAGCTATCGATTTTAGCGTCGAAAAGTTTGAGCTGATCGATCGCGTATTCGTCCAAATCGTTGCTGGCTGTGATTTTGGCGTCCTTAAATCCAGCGTTATCAAGCATTTTGCGAGATTGTTTGGTCAGATACTCCAAATCGCCAGAATCAATGCGGATTCCAAGCGGTTTGTGGCCTTGCTCGCGAAGTTCTTCAAAAACCTTAATCGCATTTGGCACGCCGGAATTTAGCGTATCGTAGGTATCGACGAGCAAAAGCGCGGAGTCTGGGTAGATTTTGGCGTAAGCGCGAAAGGCCTCGATTTCGCTAGGAAAGCTTCCGATCCACGCATGAGAGTGTGTGCCGATAGCTGGTATGTCAAAAATTTTGGCAGCCAAAACATTTGAAGTAGCCACGCAACCGCCGATTATAGCGGCCTTTGCGCCAAAAATCGCAGCACTTTTATCCTGCGCTCTGCGAAGTCCAAACTCCATTACGCTACCCTCTCCTGCGCTGAAATTTATGCGCGAGCTTTTGGTGGCGATTAGGGTTTGGAAATTTATGGTGTTTAAAATCGCAGTTTCGATTAACTGCGCCTCGATGATATTTGCTTTGACGCGGATTAGTGGCTCGTGTGGAAATACGACCTCGCCCTCATCGACAGCGTAAATTTCGCCACTAAATTTGAAATTTTCAAGGTAGGTTAGAAATTCGTCCTTAAAACTCCCAAGCGAGCGCAAATACGCTATATCATCACTGCTAAAATGCAAATTCTCTATATAATCCACCACTTCGCTCATACCGCAAAATATCGCGTAACCGCCACCGCATGGGTTTTTGCGGTAATACATATCAAAAACTGCGACTTCGTGCGGTTTTAAGAAAAAATATCCTTGCATCATTGTGAGTTGATAAAAGTCAGTAAGTAGGGCTAAATTTGATGAATTTTCGAAATTTTGCATTTTTTAAATACCTTAAATTTTGAAATTTCCCGAAAACGGGAAATTTCGATTATTTTGATTGTAAAGATTTTTTGTAAGCCTCGAAATCGAAATCGCTTACTCTTGCGACGCCATCATCGATCGCAGCCTTTGCCACAGCGGCAGAAATGATAGCAAATACGCGCGGATCAAATGGATTTGGTATGACATAATCTCGTCCAAATTTTAAATCAGGCTTGCCTAGCATTTTTAGCACATCTGGGTGGATTGGCTCACGGGCTAGCTCCGCCATAGCGCGAGAAGCGGCTAGTTTCATATTTTCGGTGATTTTTTTGGCCTTTACATCTAGCGCACCACGGAAAATATATGGGAAGCCCAAAACATTGTTGATTTGGTTAGCAAAGTCGCTTCTACCAGTGCCTACGATTGCATCGTCCCTCACGGCATGCACCTCATCTGGGTAGATTTCAGGCACAGGGTTAGCCAGAGCGAAAATTATCGGCGTTGGCGCCATTGATTTTACCATTTCGGCCGTTACGACGCCCGGTTTGCTAAGACCTAGAAACATATCAGCCTCCCTCATCGCATCTGCTAGGCTTCTATCGTTTGTGTCGATAGCAAATTCCATTTTTTGCGGGTTCAAATCGCTTCTGCCAGTATGAATTACGCCCTTTGAATCGAGCATAATTACATTTTTTGCGCCAAGACTTTTATAGAGTTTCGCGCACGCAATACCTGCTGCACCTGCGCCTGAGACTACGATTTTCATATCTTCGATTTTTTTGCCACTGATGTAGGCTGCGTTGATTAATCCCGCACCTGTAATCATCGCCGTGCCGTGCTGATCATCGTGCATGACAGGGATATCGACGGCATTTTGTAGCTCTTTTTCGATCTCAAAGCACTCAGGAGCTTTAATGTCCTCTAAATTTATTCCACCAAATGTCGGCGAGATAGCCTTGCAAATTTCGACTATTTTTTTAGGGTCTGTTTCGTTGATCTCGATATCAAAGGCATCTACGCCAGCAAATTTTTTAAACAAAACCGCTTTTCCCTCCATTACTGGCTTTCCTGCGATTGCGCCTATATCTCCTAGCCCTAAAACGGCCGTTCCGTTTGTGATAACTGCGACAAGATTTGATTTGTTGGTGTATTTGTATGCTAGCTCATTATCGGCCTCAATCACCTTGCAAGGCTCGGCCACACCCGGTGTGTATGCTAGGGTCAAATCCTCTGGTTTCGCGCATGGAGTTTTGACATTTATGCCGATTTTTCCACCGATATGATACTCTAATGCCCTTTCTTTCAAATCATTTTGTGCCATTTAAATTCCTTTCTGTAATAAGCTAGAAATTCTAGCTTTAACCTCGTCGCTACCTAAAATTTCAATCATCTCAAATATCGACGGACTTACGCTTGTTCCTGTTATTGCGACTCGCAAAGGTTGGGCTAAATCTTTTAGCTTCACTTCGTTTGCCTCCAAAAATTCCATTGTCTTCGCCTCGATTTCGCTTGCAACGAAATTTGAGGTTAAAATTTCTTGGAATTTTGCGAGTAAGGCTATCGAATTTTCGTTGATAAACTTTTTATACGCTTTTTCATCATAAATTTTTAAAGGATTGATTAAGGTTGCGATTCCGTTCGCCATTTCGGCTAGGGTTTTTGCCCTCTCTTTGTATTGATTAACGATAAGCTCTTTTTTAGGGTGTTGGACTATATCTACGCCAAATTCTAGCAGGTGGGCGCAGGCTTCGGTGGTGCTTAAATTTTTAATGTAATGCGCATTTAGCCAATCAAGTTTGGTTTGGTTAAATGTGCTTGCACTTTTGCCGATATTATTAGGATTAAAGAGTTTTTTCATATCGTCCATGCTAAAAATTTCATCGTCCCCATGCGACCAGCCAAGGCGGACTAAGAAATTTAGCAGAGCTTGTGGCAGATAGCCCATTTTTTTGTATTCCATGACATCTGTCGCGCCGTGGCGTTTAGAGAGTTTTGAGCCGTCAGAGCCATTTATCATAGCGACATGGTAAAATTTCGGAACCTTAAATCCAAGCGCGTTATAAAGCACGATTTGTTTTGGGGTGTTTGATAGGTGATCGTCGCCTCTGATGATGTCTGTAACGCCCATTAGTGCATCATCTATAACGACCGTGAAATTATAAGTCGGCGTGCCGTCGCTTCTAGCGATGATAAAATCGTCTAAAATGTCTTTGGCTTCGAATTTCATATCGCCCTTAATTCCGTCGCTAAACTCAATTGTGCCGTCAAGTGGCGATTTTATACGGATTACTGGCTCGATACCAACTGGTGGAGTGCCTGTGAAATCGCGATACCTATTATCGTATTTTGGGCGCTCTTTTCTGGCTTCTTGCTCGGCTCTTAGCGCATCTAGCTCAGCCTTGCTCATATAGCATTTGTATGCTTTGCCCTCATCAAGGAGTTTTTGGACATATTCTTTGTATAAATCAAATCGTGAGCTTTGATAGACGATTTCGCCGTCGTAGTCTAGACTGCACCATTTAAACGCCTCTTCGATAGCCTTTGCAGCCTCTACCGAATTTCTTTTTAAATCCGTATCTTCAATGCGAAGCAAGAATTTGCCGTTATTTGCTCTTGCGTATAGGTATGAAAACAGCGCGGTTCTTAATCCGCCGATGTGCAAATACCCTGTCGGGCTTGGTGCGAAACGAGTTACAATCATAAATTTCCTTTTTAAAATTTTACTTTTTAATGTTATAATCGTGGGATTATAAAGCAAAAAGACTAAATAAAGGTTGAAAATGATAAAAAAACTAGCCGTTGTTGCACTTTTAGGTTTTGGCGCGTTAAACGCAAATGTCGTAAATAGCGTCGTGGCTGTCGTAGAAAACGAGCCGATTACGAATTACGAATTAGCCAGAGTCCAAAAGGCCACAGGTGCCAGCCCGCAAGCTGCAATGGAAATTTTAATCAAGCAAAAATTGCAAGATTCTGAGATTAAGCGCAGAGGAATCACCGTAAGCCCAGCCGAAATAGATAACCGCATAAAAATGATTGCCGAGCAGAACAAGCTCAGTCTAGAACAGCTGCAAAAGGCGCTAAAACAGCAAAAAATGTCAGAAGAGGCGTTTAGAGAAAATGTGCGTCGCGGAATTTTAGAAGAAAAGCTCTATGGGCCGCTTTTTGCCGATGTACAACGCACTGTAACACCACAAAATGTGCGCAGATTTTACGAGCAAAATCCGTCTTTATTCACGACCTTTGATAGCATTACGCTAACTCGCTATATCGCTAAAAGTGAGAGCGCTCTAAACCCTATCAAACGCAATCCAAACGCCCGCCCTGGTAATGTATATGTCATGCGTGGCACGCTAAAAGCCAATCAAATGGACGCAGGGCTAAAATACATCGTCACAAGCGTGGATAAGGGCAAATTCTCGCCAGTTATCCCTACGGCAAACGGATATGAGATGTTTTATGTTAATGACAAAAAGGGCGTGCAAACGGCTGATTTTGAAAGCGTGCAAGAAAAGGCAATCGAAGCCTATGTGACAAACAAACGCAAAAAAATGGTCGAGGAATTTAATGATAGAATCCGCTCTAACGCAAATGTCCGCATAATAGATCGCAACCTAAACCCTACAAATTCTACAAAAAAATCTAAATAATATACCCAAAATTTTGGAAATTTTAAAATTTCCAAAATTTAAATTTTAATGAAATTTTAAAATTTACACCACGCTAAATTCGTAAATTTAGCGTGGAATTTGAAGTATAAATTTTGAAATTTATTTTAATTTCGAAGTTTCGATGATAAATGGCACTGAATTTAGGCCAGATGAGAAGTATTTATCGGCGATAGCTTTTGCGCTTTTTAGTTCCTCAGGGCTTACGCTTGAAGCGTTTGCTTTGTTATCTTCGGCATAGTATTTGCGCAAAACAGCGATTTTTTCGGCGTCAGTTTTGGCTGATTTGACCTCTTTGTAAATCAGCGCTGATTTGGCATGACCGCTATCTCCATGCACTGATGTCATTACGATCTCGACATTGTTGCTTTTAAGCGTTCGCTCGATTTCGGCTAGCTCTCTACGACAAAACGGACACTCAGCGTCAGTTAGCATTAGCAAGGTTGGCTTTTTAGGGTCATTTCCAAGGGTAATGATATTGTCTTTGTTTTCGCTTTTATAGACGCTTGCTACCCCTTTTGAAAGTCTAGATTGTTTGATTTGATCTTTGTAAAGAATCTGTTTTTTAGGGTCGATTACATCCATTAAAACCAAATCTCCACTAGTGAAAATCACCTCTTCTTGTGAAATTTCGCCATTTGAAATTTTCAAAATCACAGCTTGAATATCTTTTAGTCCCTCTACTGGCATACGCTCAGCCACGCTGATTTTTAAATTTGCTGGCAAACCGCCATACATAGATAAAATTTCGCTATCGCTAAGCGCGGCATTTAGGCTTAGCGCGCCCGCAAGCGAGAAAAGTAAAACTTTTTTCATTTTCTTCCTTTTTTAAAAAATCCAACGATTTTAGCCAAAATTTGTAAATAACTTATTTTTTTAAGTAGCGTTTATTATCGATTGTGATGATATCGCCTAGATTATCGAGGTATTCTAGGTAAGAAATCGCAAATTTCCTGCTTAAATTTAGGCTCTCTTTGACATTTGCCACATCGGCAAAACCAGCTTCTTTTATCAAATCATAAAGCTTTTTGATAATCTTGCTTAAATTCCCAGCCTCCACAAATAGATTGTGCGCTAGGCGAACTACCTTTTTAGAATATGTTAGTTTTTTCAGAGCGTCATCGCCACTGACGCGGTCGATATCGAGCATTTCGTAGATATTATATGGTGCAAGCGGGGCGATTCCGCCTTTTTTGATGATGTCAAAAATTTTGCCCTCCAAGCTCTGTTTTAAATCCTGTAAATTCGCCCCTTTTTTGATATACACGCCACCGGTTTTTTCTATCACGCCGGCTGTTTCTAGCTCGCTAAGCACGAGGGAGGCTAAGCTTTCGCTAGCCCAAGAGAGTTTTAGGGCGATTGAGGTTGGGGAAAATACAGCGTGCGGGTTTTTGTCTATGATAAATTTAATCAGCTCTTTGATATCGCCAATCGCGCTATTATCATACACACACAGCGTCGCTTCGTCAAAATATGTATTTGGTATCGTCTTAGCGATTGCCTTTGCGCTATCATAATCCATATCAAATCTCTGATACGCCGAAAACAGCCCAAATCCGTGGCGGTGAAATTTGCTTAAAATTTCAAAGGCTTTTTTGAAATTTTTGTGCAAAAGTGCTGTTAAAAACTCTGCCTTATTTGCCTTTTTTATTGGCTCGATGACCGCATTTAGCACCCTTCCGCCCCCACACACGCGAGAGTTTGCCAAGCATACAAATGGCTCGTCAAATTTCAAAAACATAGTTTTTTCAAATTTGAAATTTATCAAAAATTCGCCGCTATCAAGCTCTTTGATAATGCGCGCTTTTGCCGGCGTTTGCTTTGAGCCCACACAAAAGCTCACATCCTCCCCATGCGCTATTTTGCCACGAAAGAGCGTATCGGCTTCGTTAAATCCCCTAAAAAAGCCCTTTTTAGTGAGGATATAGCCTCGCTCTAACTCGCTAGTTTTAGCATCAAGCGCGATTGCTACGCGGTTTGGCGCATACGCAACCTGCGTGTCGGTATCGTGGATTTGCAGGCTTTTGGCGGTTAAAATTTTGCCACAATCTGCGCAAAGAAGCTTTTCGCCACGCGAAATCGCCCCGCTAATAAGCGAGCCAGTTACCACCGTGCCAATGCCTTTTAAAGTGAAAATTCTATCTATATAATAATGCAAAATTCCCCCGTTTTTGCGCGGTTTTGGCTTTATGTTAAATAGATAAGATTTAAGCTCATCAACGCCTAAATTTGTCTTTGCGCTTAGGAAAAATGTATTTAAAATTTGCAAATTTGAAAATTTGGCTATAAATTCCTCGCACTCTTTTTTAACTTCGCTTTGGCGTGCAGAGTCTGTGAGATCGCACTTTGTGATACACAAAACCACGCTTTTTACATCTAAAAGCGATAAAATTTCGATATGCTCCCTGCTTTGGGGCATTAGCCCGTCATCGCTAGCGACGATTAAAAGCGCGCAATCAAACGCATACGCCCCACTAATCATAGTCTTAACTAAATTTTCATGCCCCGGAACATCGATAAATGCGATATTTGCGTTTTTTGATTTTAAATTTGAAAAGCTTAAATCAATCGTGATTCCGCGCTCAATCTCGCTTGCTAGCCTGTCGCCATCGACGCCATTTAGCGCCTTTATGAGTGCGGTTTTGCCATGATCGATATGCCCTGCTGTGCCGATTATGACGCTATTCATACATTTCCTTTAAAATTTTTATTAGTTTTTGCAAATCGTGTTTTAAAATGGCGCGAAAATCAAGCAAAAATTTATCATTTTCAATGCGCCCGATAATCCCGCGCGCCCTAAATTTCGCCGAAATTTCCTCTGGGCTAGCGTTTTGGCTAAGCACCAAAGCGACGCTATCGTAGTTTTTGCAAGGCAGACTTCCGCCACCCACAAAGGTTTTTGTGCGAATAAGGCTTGCTTGAAATTTAGTATTTTTTAGCGCGTCCAAAACACCCTGCGCGCGCCTTTCAAGCTCGCTAAGGGGCAAGTGAATTTGATCAATCGTAGGAATTAGCGAAAATTCTTTGTTAATGTAAGCCTTAATCGTTTCGTTTAAAATCGCAAGTGTGATTTTATCGGCGCGAAGCATGCGCAAAAGCTGATTTTTGCGCAATTTTTCGATTAAGGATTTCTCGCCCAGGATTATTCCACACTGCACGCTTCCAAAAAGTTTATCCCCGCTAAAACTAATTAGCCTAGCCCCGGAGGCTAAAATTTCGCCAATTTTTGGCTCGTTTTTAGCTAAATTTGAGCCTAAATCATTCACGCTTCCGCTTCCAAGATCGTAATAATCAATGATTTCGCTAAATTTTTCCTCTTCGCAAATTTTAAATTCCGGCTCTTTTTTCTCGTAAAATTCAGCCTTTTTCTCGCTCGCAAATTTTGCTAAACGCGAAATTTCGCCTATTTCCACACTTTGCGTGAAACCTGAAATTTCAAAATTCGAGCGATGAATTTTCATCAAAACTGCCGTATTTTCGTTTATGGCGTTTTGATAATCCGAAATTTTAGTCTTATTCGTGGTGCCAATCTCACGCAAAATCGCCCCAGAGTTCGCCATGACCTCGCTTACCCTAAAACTCCCGCCGATTTCGACTAGCTCACCACGACTTACCACGACTTCGCGCCCCCTAGCAAAGGTATTTAGCACCAAAAACACAGCCGCTGCGTTGTTATTTACCACAAGTGCGGATTCAGCGCCAAAAAGCTCAGCCAAAAGCGCGCTAGTATAATCGTAGCGATTGGCGCGCGTCCCGCTATATAGGTCGAATTCGAGGTTAGAATAAGCGCAAATCGCCCCCTGCGCGCGAGATAAAATTTCAGGCGAAATCACGCTACGACCGAGATTTGTGTGAAGCACGACGCCAGTTGCGTTGATAAGCGGACGAAGTGCGAGATTTGCGAATTTTTCGTAGCGGGATTTGATTTGCGCGATGATTTGCTCTTCGCTAGCGCACGAATTTTCGCCATTTACTAGGCTGGTTCGAAATTCGTTTATGACCTCTTTTGCGATTCGTAAAACCACGGGCTTCAAAAGTCCGTGAAATTCCGCGCTATTTGCGATTTTATCGACTTTGGGAAGTTTGATTTGCATTTAAAAAATCCTATAAATTTTGTTTTTACGGACCATTTTTATCACTATTTTTATTAAAATTTAACATGCCAAAAAAATTACAAATTTAACTTATGTTTAGTTTAAATTTACATTTAACGATTGTTTAGAAAATGAGTGTAAAAAATGCGAATTTTGTTTTTAGGATAGAAAATGAGCGAATATGGATTTAGCCCTAAGGGGGTAAAAGAGGCCATTTTAGGCGATAGCATAGAGGTTTGCACTGATAGCGAAAAACACTTTGTCGTGGCAAATTCGCCTAGCTTAAAGGCTGAAATTTACGCGCCAGAGATAAATTTTTATATAAATTCCACAAACGATGAAATGCTTCAAATCGCTAGAAATGTTGAAATTTTATACGAAGCAAAGGCGGTGATGTTTGATTATGGCGCGGATAATGTCTATCAAAAACCAGTGGGAAAAAATATAATTTTCGTAAGCGATAATGAGCGCAAAAGCAGTGTAAATGCGCTCAAAAACGCTGGATTCAAGGTGATTTGCCTAAGACACGCTGAGGTGAAATTCGTCTATGGTGGGATTGGGGATTTGAGTGTAAGCGTGCTAAGTAACACCGATGAATACGAGGTTGAGGCCGATTTTTTCCTAGTAGAAAATGCAAAAAGCTATCAACTTCGCCAAAGTGGTTGCTATGAAATCGCAGGGCTAAATGATGATGAAATTCTAGCTCTCGTATCCGAAAAATCGCCGATTTACACTTACAAAAACAACATTTCATTTAACGCAAACCTCTGTCAATACGAGGGCAGGAGAGTGGAGCTGTGTGCTAAATGCGTGGAGGTTTGCCCTAGCGTGGCACTTTTGAAAGATGAGCAAAATCGCAAGCTTGAAATTTCGCATATTGATTGCATAGCCTGTGGTATGTGCGTGAGCATCTGCCCCACAGGCGCGATTAGCTCGTCAAAACAGCCACCGATTGCGATTAGCCAAATGGCAAAACTCTACGCCGGCAAAATTCCGCTTCTTGCCCATGAGGCGAGTTTTGGCGAGATTTCGGGCGTGAGTTTGCCATGCGGTGTGCTTCCATTTGGAATTTTCGCTAAATTTCAGCTAGATGAAATTTCGCTGCTTAGCATAATGCAAGAAACAGGCTCGCAGGTTGTGCTTTTTGAGGGCGAGATTTGCGAAGCTACAAAAGATGCGATAAATCTCATAAATAGCGTTACAATGGAGATTTATGGCGTGCAGGGAGTGTTTGTGGCTAGCGATAAAAAGGGGCTTGAAACTGCGCTAAATTTGGCTAAAAGCGGGCAAAAATGGAAATTTAGCCTAAATGAGACAAATTTGAGCAAAATTGAAATTTTCTCAGCTCGCATGGCATTTATGGTGGGCGAGGGCGATTACGGCGTGATTGCAAACGGCGCGTCGCAAAGCCACGCTAAAATCAGCATAAACGAGCAAACCTGCACGCTGTGCCTATCGTGCGCGGGCGCGTGCAACACAGGCGCGCTTTTTGCCGATAAAAGCGATAATTCGCTCAAATTTAACGCTTCGCTTTGCGTGGGGTGCGATTACTGCGTGCGAAGTTGCGCCGAAAAGGACACAATGGCGCTTGATTTGTGTGGCGTAGAGCTTAAAAAAGAGTTTTTCGAGTATCAAATTTTAGCCCGCGACGAGCTGTTTGAGTGTATCGAGTGTGGCAAAAAATTTGCCACAAAAAAGGCGATTATGAAAATCGCAAATTTGATGAGCGCGCACTTCGCAGACGACGCGGATAAGGCAAAAACGCTGTTTTGTTGCGCTGATTGCAAGGCGAAAATTATGATTTTAAAGCAAATGCAAGAGGAGATTTGAAAATGGATTTAAATTTGATTAAGGCTAGGTCGTATTATTATGAATTTTTCGCAATTCCGTTTTTTTTCTACGAAAACGGGGCTAAATTTAGCCTGTGGAAAGAGCAACTCGAATTTCTGAAATCATCGCCGATTAGCGAAAGCGACACTGGGAATTTTGAAATTTTGCAAAATTTTAGTTTTGAGGAGTTTAGGCGCGAGCAAAACGATGTTTTGTTTGATTTTTCTTTTGTCAATGTCCCGACGACGGCTAGTTTTTACGACGAGGGCAGGGACGAGGGCAGAATGAAAATCCTCATCACAAACACCCTTAAAAAGAGCAAATTTCGCCGTAACAGCGAGCTTTGCAAGGATAGCGAGGATTTCGTGGGATTTATTTTTTATCTGCAATCTTCGCTTTTGCGCGATGAGGCGGAGGCGCAAAACGGAAATATTTTCCTTTCAACCGAGCTTTTTGCAAGCGTGATAAATGAGTTTTGCGACCATTTTATGGGGCTTTTAAAAGAGCATAAGAGTTCGAAATTTTTTAGGGCGTTGGCTGGGATTATGGAGAGTTTTTTCGCTTTGGAGCGTTCGCTTTTGGCCCTGCCAAAACCGCAAAAAGATAAAAATATCGCCAAAGAATCAATTAATGCTAAGCTTTATCGTGGAAATTTCAAAAACGCGAAGCACAATTTCGAATTTGACGAGTAAATTCGCTAAAATTTTGGCGAAATTCGGCTAAATTCGCCGAATTTTAGCCTTTCTTAAAATAAAATTAATCTTAAATTATAATTTTATTTTTAACCGCTTTATTATTAACTTTTCGTTAATATCAGCTATTTTAAGATATGTAGCAGGCGTTACGACAAAGATTAAAATAAAATTTCCTTTTAAAGGAGAGATTATGCAAAGCAAACGCAGAGATTTTCTCAAAAAATCTCTAAAAGTCGGCGCCGTCGGTGCCGTAGGTATAGCTGCTAGCGTAGCTAGTGCAAACGGTGATAAAGACACTCCCCAACCAAACACAGTTCGCGGAAAATCACCAAAAAAAGAGGTGCTTTACTTTGAAAGTGAAGCGTGGCAAAAATACTACAAAGTAGCGTATTAGGAGTAGATTATGAGTGAAAATACGATCGGCAGAAGGTCGTTTTTAAAACTCGCTGCTTTGGGCGGTGCTAGCGTAAGTGCGTTTGGAGCTAACGACACACTTCGCGAGGCGACGGAGCAAGAGATTAAAAACCCTTTTCCAAATTCGGTTTATAAAAAGACGGTTTGCTCGATTTGTTCGGCAGGGTGCGGTATCATCGCACAGGTCGATGAGAGCACAAACACTTGGATTCGCCAAGATATGGCGGTAGATCACCCGATTTCGCAGGGAAGCCATTGCTGTAAGGGAATCGATCAAATCGATTTAACCAAGTCAAAAATGCGTTTAAAATACCCGCTTAAAAAAGTTGGTGGCAAATGGGAACGCATAAGCTGGGAGCAAGCAGTTAATGAAATTTCAGCAAAAATGCTAGAAGTGCGAAAAGAAGATGGTCCAGATAGCGTAGAATTTCTAGGTTCAGCTAAATTTTGCAACGAACAGGCATTTTATTTTAGAAAATTTGCAGCATTTTGGGGTTCTAATAATATAGACCATGTTGCTAGAATTTGACATAGCGCAACAGTCGCCGGTGTGGCGAATACATGGGGTTATGGCGCTATGACAAATCACTTCGGTGATATGGCAGCAAACTCAAAAATGATACTTTTCATCGGTGCAAATTCAGCCGTGGCAAACCCAGTTGGTGGTATGAAACACGCTTTGCAAGCCAAAGATAGAAACGGCGCGAAAATCGTCGTCGTCGATCCCGCATTTACTAGAACTGCGGCCAAGGCTGATATGTATATCAGAATCCGCCCTGGCACAGATATTGCATTTGTCTATGGTATGTTGCATTTGATTTTCAAAAATGGCTGGGAAGATAAAGATGTCATCGCAAATCAATCTTATGCAATCGATGAAATTCGTGCAGAGGCCGAAAAATGGACGCCAGAAGAGACAGCAAATGTTACAGGCTGTAAGATTGAAGAGTTGCTCGAATTTACAAAAATGTTTGCTACGACCAAGCCAGCTACTTTGATTTGGGCTCTTGGTATCACTCAGCACTCTGTTGGTAGCTCGAATACTAGAATTCTTTCTATTTTGCAATTAGTTTTAGGAAATATGGGCAAACCGGGCGGTGGAACGAATATTATTCGTGGTCATGATAATGTCCAAGGTTCAACCGATATGGGCGATTTGGCTGATACTTTGCCAATGTATTATGGACTAGGCGATGCGGCGTGGAAACACTACTGCAAGGGCTGGGGCGTGGATTTTGATACATTTGTCAAACGCTTCGCTACGACCATTAAAGAGCCAAAACAAGGCGGAAAAGTTGCTGGAACAAATTTTGATGAGTATTTCCATGTCGATCCAAATGCCGAGAAAGAGATAACTTGGCGTAATGAAAAAGGTTACTCGCTCTCTAAATGGTGGCAAGGCGTGCTAAAAGAGGAAAAAACATATTCAAGCGGAAATTTACGCGTGCTTTGGGTTCAAGGAACAGGAATCACCTCTATGGCGCATTTGACCAAAATTCAACAAGCTGTTGATAAGCTAGATATGCTTGTCGTAGCCGAGCCTTTCTTAAACGAAGTCGCGATTTTAAGCGATAGGAAGGACGGCATTTATGTCCTTCCTACTTGCACGCAGTTTGAGACAGAGGGGCATTTGCAGGCTACAAACAGAACTGGTCAGTGGCGCACTCAGGTCATCAAACCAATCTATGAGAGCAAGGAAGACCACGAGATAATGTTTATGTTCGCCAAAAAATTTGGCTTTTATGATGAATACACTCGCGGTATGAAAATGGAAGTCGTAAATGGCGAAATCAAGCAGGTAAAAGCCGATAACGAGCCTTTCATCTGGCCAGATGACGCTACAAACGAGATCGCAAGGTGCGGTCATAGTATCGGCGCACAAGGCAGAACCGCAGAGAGATTAAGACGACACCAAAGAAACTGGGAATTTTTCGATCCTGATACGCTAATGGGAATTGGTGGCGAAGTCGAGGGCGAATACTTCGGACTTCCGTGGCCTTGCTGGGACATTAAGCACCCAGGCACGCCTATTTTGTATGATTTAAGCAAACCTTATGAAAAGGGCGGTATGGGATTTAGAAATCGCTTTGGTTTAGAGCACGACGGCGTTTCACAGCTAGCAGGCGAGGGCATAACTTTGCCGGGAGCGAAAATTTCTGGCGGACATGCGCATTTGCTAAAAGATAATATCGAAGAAATGCTAGGAATCACGCTTAGCGAGGAAGAAAAAGCAAAAATGGGGCCTAGTTGGAGTGATGATTATAGCGGAATTATCAACCAAAAAGCGCGTGAATTTGGAATTTGTCCTTGTGGAAACGCAAGGGCTAGGGCGAAAGTCTGGGAGTTTGCCGATCCTATCCCTAAACACAGAGAGCCATTGCACTCTCCACGCTGGGATTTGGTAGAAAAATACCCTACATTTGACGATCAGGCTAAAAATTTCCGTGTCGAGGTTAAATTTATCAGCGAGCAGAAAAAGCAGGATTGGAGCAGGGATTTCCCTACGATTATGAGTTCGATGAGACTTGTAAATTTAAGCGGTGCTGGTATGTTAGAGCGCACTAGCAAATACCTTGCAGCAATCACGCCAGAGATGTTTGCCCATGTCAATCCAAAACTAGCGGCAGATTATGGTATAGCTGATGGGGCGATGATGTGGATACACTCGCCACAAGGCACGAAAATCAAGGTCAAATGTATATATTCGCACTCTGTTACGC
Source organism: Campylobacter sp. JMF_08 NE1 (assembly GCF_027737875.1). Classification (NCBI taxonomy): domain Bacteria; kingdom Pseudomonadati; phylum Campylobacterota; class Epsilonproteobacteria; order Campylobacterales; family Campylobacteraceae; genus Campylobacter; species Campylobacter sp. JMF_08 NE1. The sequence continues at coordinate 19,345 of NZ_JAOVUC010000003.1, read as the reverse complement.
CAGATCGCATAGTGTTGCCGTATAACTTCGCTGGAATTATGCAGGGCGTGGATCTAAGCTCGCGCTATCCAGAGGGGGCGAAACCTTATGTCATCGGTGAGAGTTCGAACACTATCACGAATTACGGCTTTGATATAAATACGCAAATTTCGGAATTTAACGCCGGACTTTGCCGTTTGGAAAAAGCGTAAGGAGTAGATAATGGGAAGAATGAAATTTTATGTAGATGTCCAAAGATGTATCGCATGCTATGGCTGTCAAGTGGCCTGCTCTAATGCGCACGAAGTCCCTGTGGGCATTAATAGACGCAAGGTTTTAATCCTAAATGAGGGCGTCCCTGGCAAAGAGGTGGCTAGCTCGATCGCATGTCAGCACTGCACAGACGCGCCGTGTGCGCAGGTTTGTCCGGTGCAGTGCTTTTATATCAGGGCTGACGGGATTGTCTTGCATGATAAAGATAAATGTATCGGTTGCGGATACTGCTTGTATGCGTGTCCGTTTGGTGCGCCGCAATTCCCACGAGATGGCGCTTTTGGTATAAAAGGCGCAATGGATAAATGCACAATGTGCGCAGGCGGACCCGAGGAGACATTTTCTAGTGCTGAGCTTCACAAATACGGCCAAAACCGTATAGCTGAGGGTAAGGTGCCAATGTGCGCGGCGATTTGTTGCACAAATGCGCTTTTAGTCGGAGATAGCACGAAAGTTTCGGAAGTTTATCGCAAACGCGTGCTTACTCGGGGCACAAATTTATAAAATTTTGGGAGAGAAATCTCCCAAAATTTCTCAATTCTATAAATTCTTAATCCTAAATTTGCTACAATCTCTGAAATTTTTTCGGAGAAATTTGATGAAAATTAAAATTTTAAGCGTTTTTACGATTTGTATTTTTGCGTTTTTTACAGGTTGCGCAAAAGCGCCGGTAAATAGCGGGATCGTGCGCACGAGCGAGCCGATTTTTATCACCAAAATGCCAGAGAAAAAATTCATCAGCGTGAGTTTTACAAACACCAGCACGAGTGATTTAAATCTAACCTCGGCTGTGAGCGAGTATCTGGTAAAAGACGGATTTGTGGTAGTAAAAAACGAAAAAGACGCCACGATTAAGGTGGGTGGAAATATAAATTATTTTCGCTTGCTAAGCGTTGGTGGGGATTATTATGCAAGGCCTAGGTTTAGTTTTGGCTTTGGTTTTGGTGGCGGCAGAGGTCATAGACACAGCCACTGGGGCGTAGGTATGGGATTTCCGATGTTTTATGATCCATGGTATGATGATGTGCCTGAAAGGCTCTATGACGCGCAGGTTGGCTTGCTAATCAGCGTGAAAAATGGCAAGGTTTGGCAGGATTACACTACGAATTTGACCTATCAAAATAGTAGCTCAAATTTGTCAAAATCGCGCGCAATCGACGCATTTAATTATAAAATTTACGAACATATAAAACAAATTTTAAGTAGGTAAAAATGATAATAAACGAAAATAAAAAACCAGTTAGAGCAACCTTAGTCGCTGCCCTTATTTTGGCAGTTTGTGGCGGATATTTGTATCATATCGGATATGGCGGGATCGCGCTTTTTATGTCAGCGACTTGTGCCGTGAGCGCGCTGTTTTGTCTGAAAAAAATGTTTAGCAAAAAATATATCGAAATCACTGATGACGCCCTAAAAATCGTCATAAATGAGCGCGAGTGTGAGTTTAAATTCGCCGATATTAAAAATATCAATGTCAAAACTTTCACCGCTGGCAAAAAGCAGGTTAAGCTTTTAAATTTCGAATTCAAGCGCGCTCTGGATTTGGACGATACTTATAATTTCTTGCATTTTTATACTGATACAGAGGCTACGATGCCAGATATCTACGAAACCTCAATCTATGAAATAAATAAAATTTTGCGCGCTAAAATGGGCTTTGAAAACGAACCCGAAGAGCCTAGCGCAAATTCTAAAAAACACGGCAAACGCAAATGATAGACCCAGCCATCACCAGCGCATTTTTGCGCGGGGCTGGGCTCATGCTATCGATGATTGTGGCGATTGGCGCACAAAATATCTTTGTCATCTCGCAAGGCCTAGCCAAAAGCTATATTTTCGTCGTTTGCGCGCTTTGCACCCTGCTTGATATCGTTTTTACGGGCTTTGGCGTCTTTGTCGTGGGCGAGAGTTTCGCTAAAAACGAGCTTTTGACGCTGATTTTGGGTGTGAGTGGAATTTTGTTTTTGCTAAGTTACGCGCTAGCCTCATTTCGTAGCGCATACAAAGGCTCGCACTTTGCTAAAATCAAAAACGCCAAAAATGCCTCACTGCTTCCGGTGGTTTTAAAAACCCTAGCCGTAACCGTGCTAAATCCGCATGTTTATTTGGATACTATCGTCGTTATCGGCTCGACATCAGCTCCCGTGCCAAGCGAGCTAAAAATTTGGTTTTTTTGCGGGGCGGTTTTGGTATCCTTTGCGTGGTTTTTTAGCTTAGGATACGCTGCTAGGGCGCTTGCTGGGCTCTTTGCGAACGAAAAAGCATGGCGGATCATAGATAGCGTGGTGGGCGTGATAATGGTCTATATGGCGTATTTGATAGCGGAATTTTTGTTTAAAATTTAGCTTTTAAGTGCGTTTTTGATAGAATTTGCAAATTTTGTTTAAAGGAAGAAAAATGAGCCATATTTTGATTATCGGAGCAGGTGGAGTAAGCCGCGTAGCAACCGTGAAATGTGCGATGAATTCTGGGGTTTTTACCAAAATAACTCTTGCTAGTAGAACCAAAAGCAAATGCGATGAGATTGCTAAATTTATAAAAGAGCGCCTTGGCGTAGAGATCGCGACAGCCAAAATCGATGCTGATGACACGGAAGCCGTGGCAAAATTCGCCAAAGAAATCGGGGCAGATTTGCTTTTAAATGTGGCTTTGCCGTATCAGGATCTCACACTAATGGACGCTTGTTTGAAAGCGGGAATCCCATATATCGATACCGCAAACTACGAGCACCCAGACACCGCGCACTTTGAATACAAACTTCAATGGGCGAAAAATGATGATTTTAAAAACGCAGGGATTCCCGCACTTCTTGGAAGCGGATTTGATCCGGGTGTTACAAATGTATTTTGCGCTTATGCCGAGCATTATTTATTCGATGAAATAAATGAGATTGATATACTTGATTGCAACGCAGGCGACCACGGATACGCGTTTGCGACAAATTTTAACCCAGAAATTAATTTGCGTGAAGTATCAGCCAATGGCAGATACTGGGAAAATGGCTCGTGGATCACCACAAAACCGCTTGAAATAATGATGAAATGGGACTATCCGCGTGTCGGCGTGAAAGATAGCTATTTGCTTTATCACGAAGAAATGGAAAGTTTGGTTAAAAATATCAAAGGCTTAAAGCGAATTCGCTTTTTTATGACCTTTGGGCAAAGTTATCTTACGCACATGCGTTGCCTAGAAAATGTCGGTATGCTTCGCATTGACGAAGTCGAGCATAACGGCATGAAAATCGTGCCGATTCAATTCCTAAAAACACTTTTGCCAGATCCTGCAAGTCTAGGACCACGCACCAAAGGCAAAACAAATATCGGCTGCGTGATAAAAGGCTTCAAAGACGGCAAAGCGCGAAAAGTTTATATTTACAATGTCTGCGACCACGAAGAGTGCTACGCAGAGACTGGCGCACAGGCTGTTAGCTACACCACAGGCGTGCCTGCGATGATTGGCTCGATGATGATAGCAACTGGCAAATGGAGCGGAAAAGGCGTATTTAATATGGAAGAATTTGATGCCAAACCATTTATGGACGAGCTAAATCGCCAAGGCTTACCATGGGAAATCATCGAAATGGATCCAAACGAAACTAGGGTGGCAGAGTAAAATTTGCCCACAAATTCACTAAATTTTGGCTCAAATTTGAGCCAAAATTTTAAATTTAAAGCAAAACCTTACCCATACTACTACTTATAAAATCCACAAGAAACGGCATTATAGCGCACAAAACCGCACATAAAGCCACGGCGAAATTTATCGGCGCGCTACTTTGGCGCAGTGCGGCGCGAAAATTAGCCGAGCGAAAGTCCGCCTCGCACAAAAACATACACACGATTAAACGCAGATAATAATACAGCGCAACCGCGCTATTTACCGCCATTATCACAGCCAAGCCGTAAAATTCGCCTCTAATAGCAGAGCCAAGCAAGTAAAATTTGCCCCAAAACAGCCCAAACGGCGGAATCCCAGCGAGGCTCAGCATAAAAATAGCCAGAGCAATCGCGCGCAGTGGAAATGCGTGGATAAGGCCGTTAAATTTCTCGTATGGATACTCAAAACGGCTCCAAATTTCGCTACCGACGCCGTGTAAATCCCTTTTTTCTCTTGCGCTCCAAAGCACAGCAAACGCACCTAAATTCGCCATTGCGTATAAAACCCAATAAACAAAAAGGCTTAAATTTGCTTCCGTCGTGCCGATAACTATGGCGCAAAGCCCAAATCCAGCGTGGCTAATCGCGCTGTAAGAAAGCATGCGTTTGACATCGTGCTGGACTAGTGCCATGACATTTGCCACGCTCATTGTAAGCACGGCGATTGCGTATAAAATCGAGTTAAGCCACGCTACGCCTATGTTTTGCAATGCTTCAAAAAGCCTAATTGCTACAATGAAGGCCGCGATTTTAGGCGCGACGGACATAAAGCCACTAAGGGCTGAGCTAGCGCCCTCGTAAGCGTCCATAATCCATGCGTGAAATGGGATAAACGATAGCTTAAAGCCGATAGAAGCTATCATAAATGCACTTGCGCCAAACAGAGCCGCGCTCGTGCTAAGGCCTGAATTTTGCGCAATCATAGCGATTTGCGAAATTTCAAACGAGCCTGTGATTAGGAAAAATAGCGCCGCGCCAAATGCGTAAAACGCTGAACCTAGCGCGCCCATTACGAAGTATTTGAGCGCAGCCTCAGCAGAGCGCGCGCGGTTGTGCATGGCAATGAGTGTATAAAGTGCTAGCGATGAGGTCTCTAATCCAACGAAAATCATCATTAAATTTTCGCTTGATACCATAAATTCATACCCTAAAATCATAAAAAGAAAAATGGCGAAAAACTCCGCCACGCTGTATTCGTGCGCGCTTTTAGTCCCAAGGCTTAGCCAGATATAAAACACGCTACAACCCAAAATTATGAGGGTTGCAAGAATTGCTAGATTATCAACTAACATAATATCGAAAAAGCCTCTTGCACCCCCGCTGTATCCAAAAACGAAGCCAAAGTCCAAAATAAGGGCTAAAAGTGTGATTATGGCGTAGAAGTTTTGGGGTAATTTGCGCCCAAAAAGGCAAAGTGCTAAAATCAGTAGCGCAAACACGCACAAAATCGCCATTGGCACGATTACGGCTAAATTTAAAAGACTATTTTGCATTTATCACCGCCTTGAAATTTGCTTTTTCTATATAGTTTTTGGTGGCTAAATTTTGGGCGTTGTGCGCCATGAGAGCGATATTTTCACTCACACTTGGCGAAATGCGACTAAGCATAAAATTTGGCGCGACACCTAGGAAAATGCACAAAACACAAATCGGAACAATGCTTGAAATTTCGCTAAATTTCAAATCTTTTAAGTTCTTGTTTTGTTCGACGCAAATTTTGCCAAAAAATGTTTTTTTGTATAAATTTAAGCTATAAATCGCCCCCATAACTATACCAAATCCACCAAAAAGCGCATACGAAAAACTGATTTTATAAATGCCAAGCAGACTTAAAAACTCGCCCACAAATCCAATCGTAAGCGGAAGTCCAATCCCGCTAAATAAAACCACGCCAAAGCAAAAGGCATAAACTGGCATAATTTTGGCAAGTCCGCCAAACTCGCTTAGCAGCTTTGTGTGGCGTCTATCATAGATAAATCCCACAAGCATAAAAAGCCCGCCAGAGGTGATTCCGTGGCTAATCATCAAAAATATCGCCCCGCTAACGCCCTCGCTTCCAAGCGAGAAAATGCCTAGTATTATCACGCCCATGTGAGCGATAGAGCTATAAGCGACGACTTGTTTTATGTCTTTTTGCGCAAATGCGATGAAGCTAGTATAAATCACCATAATTACCGCCAAAACGCACATTAAAGGGGCGAAATGCACGCACGCATCAGGGAAAAGTGGCAATGAAAATCGCACGAAGCCGTAAGTTCCCATTTTTAGCAAAACAGCCGCTAGCAAAACAGAGCCGATTGTGGGGGCCTGTCCGTGCGCGTAAGGTAGCCAAGTGTGAAATGGAAACATCGGCGTTTTTATCGCAAAAGCAATCCCAAAAGCCAAAAATAGCAAATTTTGCGCATTTATTGGCAAATTTAGCCCCTGCCATGCGATGAGATTAAAGCTAAACTCGCCAGTGGATTTGTAGTATAAATACGCCATTGCGATTAGCCCCACGAGCAAAAACATAGAGCCAAAAAATGTGTAGATAAAAAATTTCACCGCAGCATAAATCCTGCGCCCGCTTCCCCACGCGCCGATGATATAGAGCATTGGGATAAGAGAGAGCTCCCAAAATATATAAAATAATATCGCATCAAGCGCGACAAACACCCCAATCATCGTCATTTCTAAAAACAAAACCGAGATGATTAAATTTTTAACCCTCTCTCTTATGCTTAGGCTAATTAGGGCCAAAAATGTCATTAGCGTGCTTAAAATCACCAAAAATAGGCTAATCCCATCTACGCCGATAAAATAGCTTATCCCATACGCGCTAATTATGCTTACCGAGGTGCTAAACGAGGTCCCGCCCTCGTAATATGCCAGCAAAAAGAGCGAAAGCGCAAATTCTATCAGGCTCATCATCACAGCATAAGTTTTTATGCTCCGCTCATCGATAAAAACCCCAAGCGCCCCAGCGACGGCTGGGAAAAATATAATTAAACTTAAAAAATGCTCCATAATCTACCTTAAATCAAAAATACTAAAACCAAAAGCACAAAAAAGCCAAAAATCATCAATCTCAAATTTGCGCCCAAATTTGTCCCGTCGTTTGCGCCTTGGAGCGCAAAGCCCATTTTTAGTAGCGCCTTGGCGATTAGATCTACAATGCTATCAATGATCGCGCTATCTATTTTGGCGCAAATTTGGCTTATGATTTTATAGCTTCCCACTATGAAAATGTCGTAAAATTGCGGTATGAAATACTGCGCGCTTAAAATTTTGTAAATTTTAGAATTTTTCAAATTTGGGCTAAATTTTGCGTTTTTATACGCAAAAATTGTAGCGATTGCCACAACGCTAATAGCACCTAGCGTTAAGGCGATTAGTAAAATTTCGGTGTTGTGCGAAATTTCATTATGAAAGCTTGGCAAGACATAGCCCACAAAGCCGTAAAACTCAGGCGCGAAAAAGCCACAAATTATCGCCAAAACTGCCAAAACGCTCATTGCAAGCAGGGCATAAGACTTCGCTTCGTGCGGGTGGTGGTCGTATTTTTTATCGCCAAAAAAGACAAGCATTAAAAGCCTAAAACTATAAAATGTAGTCAAAATCGCGCCAAAAAACAAAACCGCCCAGATAAAGTGCGCCCCACTGGCAAAGGCAGTTTCTAAAATTTTATCCTTTGAGAAAAATCCAGAAAATGGATAAAATCCGCAAAGTGCTAGCGAACCGATACTCATAAGCGCAAGGCTAGGTTTCATAAATTTAGCCAGCGCGCCCATTTTTTGGATATTTAGTTTGCCCGCCATAGCGTGCATTACATTTCCAGCCCCAAGAAAAAGAAGCGATTTAAAAAACGCATGAGTTACAAGGTGAAAAAGCGCGATAGCATACGCCCCAAGCCCTGCTGCTACGAACATATAGCCAAGTTGTGAGAGCGTAGAGTAGGCTATGATTTTTTTAAGATCATTATGCACGCACGCCATTGACGCGGCAAAAATCACCACAAACGCTCCAAGATAGGTGATAGCTTGCGCCACATCAGGGGCGAGCGCAAAGATAGAATTTGCTCTAATCACCAAATAAACGCCAGCCGTAACCATAGTCGCAGCGTGGATTAGAGCAGAAACTGGCGTCGGTCCTGCCATAGCGTCAGCTAGCCATGTGTGAAATGGAAACTGCGCGCTTTTGCCCATAGCACCGATGAAAAGCAATGCAGCAATGAGCGCAAGTGCGCCCCTATCGGCACTGCTAGCATTTGCTAGGACATCATCATAGGCAAATGAGCCGAAATTTAGATAAATCGCAAAAATTCCAAGTAGCATGGCAAGGTCGGCTACGCGGTTCATGATAAAGGCTTCATTCGCGCACCAGCTGTTATTATCCCTATCGTGCCAAAAGCCGATTAGTAGCCACGAGCAAAGCCCCACGCCCTCCCAGCCGATAAAAAGCCCGATAAAATTATCGCTTAGCACCAAAACTAGCATTGAAAAGACAAAAAGTCCAAGATAAGCGAAAAATTTGGCAAATCCCGGGTCATTTTGCATATAATAAATCGAATAAATATGCACCACGGAGCTTACGATCCCCACGGTAATCGCCATAATCGTGCTAAGAGAGTCAATCATCACGCCGTATTTTATATTTAGTTCGCCCACGCTTATGAAATTTGCTAGCGCAATGTCCATACCGCCGTTTTGCAGGACAAATTCCACTAGCCACAGCGAAGCGATTGTGCTAAGCACTATTAGGCACGAGCAGATGACGCCTACGAATAATTTATCCCTAAATTTGATAAAAATCCCAGCGAAAATTGCCGAAACTAGCGGGGCAAAAAGTGCGATTAATAGCCAAAAAAACATAGTGTCAAGCATTTTTTTCTCCGCGTGGAATTTTAAAATTTACAAAACTATCTGTTTCGATACTGCCTGTTTTTTTATACCACAAAATCAAAAGCGCTAGTCCCACGGCAATCTCGCTAGCAGCGATTGCGATGATAAAAAGGGCGAAAATTTCGCCATTTAAATTTTGGTGAAATTTAGCGATTGCCACAAGGGCTAAATTTGCAGAATTTAGCAAAATTTCGGTTGAGAAAAATAGCATTATTAAATTTTGCCTTTTCATAACCCCCACAAGCCCCAAAACAAACATAAGACTTGCCACGATTAAATAGTGATTTAGGCTCATGCTTCCTCCTTTATCGCGCTCTCTTCGTAGCTTTGGCAAATATCCATTTGCTTCTGAGTTAGCACGATAGCGCAAATCATCGCCACAAGTAGCATTATGGCGACCACCTCGAAAATCAGCAAATATTTCGTAAAAAGCAGAGTTCCGATAGCTTGGATATTGTCGCTATTTGGGATTTTAAGGCTTGGCGCGTCATTTGCGATGAGCGCACCTGAGATGATTAGCACTAGCAAAAGCGCGATAAAAACGGCTAAGGTGTAGAAAATTTTGGCATGTTTTGCGCTCTCTTTAACATTTTTGCTAGCGTCAAAAAACATAAGCGAAAACCCATACAGCACCATTACTGCGCCCGTATAGACTATGATTTGCACTACGCCTAAAAATTCAGCCCCAAGCAAAAAGAAAAATCCGCTCAAAAATATCATGCCACCAGCTAGCGCGCTCATAGCATAAAGCAAATTTCGCGAAAACACGCTCACGCTAAAAAGCCCTAAGGTAAGGATTGCGAAAAAATAAAACGCAAAAGCCTCTATCATAAGCTCTCCTTTTCATCGCTAAAATACGCAGTAGGCGTGCGCTTCACGCGCACTCCCGCGTTCGCGTCCAAGCTTCCATAGCCCTCAAATTCTTTATTTGATTCTACCAAGCACAAATCCTCGCCCCTGCTTAAAAAATCCTCTTTAAATCCATAATACGCCCGCTGTTCGCTTGCTAGCTCGTATTCGCTTCCATGCACGATTGCGATTTCTGGGCAGACATCAGCACACAGCCCACAATACACGCACCTGCCTAAATTTATGGAGTAGTTTTCGACCTTTTTGCGCCCGTCGCTTCCAAGGCTAGTTTGCATGGCGATACAATTTGAGACGCAGATTTTTTCGCACAGCCCACAGCCAATGCAGCGCTCATTTCCGCTTTCTAGCAGTCTCATTAGCCTATGCACGCCACGATACCTTAATCCCAAATCAAATTTTTCTTGCGGATAGATTAGAGTGTGTGTATTGCCACGGGCTAGCATTTGGCGAAGCACGACCCAAAGCCCCACAAAAAGCTCGCCCCTAAATGTGCGAATTAAAAATTCTCTAAATTTGTCTTTGTTATTTAAAAGTGGTTTTCGTTTGTCGATTTCTTTGTAAATTCCCATAATCTTTCCTATAAAATCACAATGCCAGTGATTAAAATGCTAAGTAGCGCTAGTGGCATGCAAACCTTCCAACAAAGCGCCATTAGCTGGTCTGGGCGCAGGTGCGGAAATGCTGCTCTGCTCCATAAAAACAAAAAGAAGAAAAAGCCCGCTTTAAGGGCTATCATCACCCAGCCAGGAATAAACCAAAAGCTATTGTATCCGCCAAAAAATATGAGCGAGATTACGACAGAGTAGGTTATCATATTGGCGTATTCGCCGATGAAAAACATACCGCCCCTTAGCCCAGAATACGCCGTGCTAGCCCCTGCTAAAAGCTCGGTTTCGTTCTCGGTAAGGCAAAGTGGCGTGCGGTTACACTCCACAAACGAAGCGATTAAAAATAGCGCGAAGCACACAGGCTCTTTCCACACAAACCACTTCTCAATCCCGCCACTTTGGGTATTTACGATATCAATCAGTGAGAGTGAGCCCACAATCATAATAATCGGAATTAAGCTTAAAGCATTAATAACCTCAAAGCTAATTAGCTGTAAAAACGCGCGAAATGAGCCGATTAGGCCGTATTTATTATAGCTTGCCAAACCTCCGATAACTAGCCCATAAACGCCAGCAGCACTAGCTCCAAGCAAAAACAAAAGCGCGACATTTATATCAGCGATAATCGGGCGAATAGTGTGCCCAAAAAGGCTAAATTCAGGCAAAAGTGGCACTACGCTAATAGCCACAAGCGCAGCTGCTGCTGAGATAATCGGCGAAATTTTATAAAGAAACTTATTTGCATGCGTTGGAATTGTATCTTCTTTGGTGATTAGTTTAATCATATCGGCTACAACTTGAAGCACGCCAGCAGGCCCCACGATAGCAGGACCTAATCGGCGTTGCATATAGGCGATGACCTTGCGCTCGATATATGTCGCAAAGCCCGCCATTGTGGCGATTAGAGCGATGATGATTAGACATTTGGCAAAGGTAAATGCGAAATTTAGGGCAAACTCACTCATTATTGCCTCCGATTTTTTCGATTTTCACGGCCTTGTAGCGCGAATTTACAAAAATATTTTGCGTAGGGATTTTTGCGTCGAAATACGGCAAATAAATTCCGCAAAATTCATTGTCAAATTTTACTTTGACTACGATTTTTTCGCTCTCGCACTCGATTTTTACCATATCGTTTAGAGCTAAATTTAGCTCTTTTGCAATGCTTGGGTGCATAAATATCGCGCCACTTTCGCCAAGACCTGCGCTAATGCCAGTAAATGCGTTAAAGTGGTGAAGCGGGTTTGCTTCATATATTAAAATTTCGCCATTTTTAGCGCAAATCTCATCTGAAACAAAAATGTCAAATTTATCAGCATTTGGCGAAATTTGGCGGTTTTGCAGAGCGTATCCACGGTGATTTTCCCCGCAGTTGTCGTAAAAATTCTCTAAATCATCAAATTTGATTTTTTCGAAATATTCGCCCAAATTTGGCGTGTATGAAATCGCAAAAGTGGCATTAATGCCAAGGGCGTTTGCGATATCGTTTAGCTCGTATCCGCCGTATGCCAATGCCGCATTTGTCGGCACTACGCGCTTGTCGTAATTGGTAAATGTGCCCTCTTGCTGCACTAGGCTAGGCGCGTGCAAATCCGCTTCACTCACGCCAAATTTAAAATTGCCGTCCTCGTTGTATCCTAAAATCTCGCCAGCCCCCTTTTCGCTAAGGTTGCAGATTAGCGCCACGCCAAGGCTATTTGTGCGAGGCGGTATGATTAAGACGCTAAAATTCGTGTATCGCTCAACCATGCCAAGCAATTTCGCAAGGGTACCAGCGCGCGGGTGCTTGATAAAATCCTCGCCGATGATTAGGGCGGGATTTTGGGCGTTTTGGCAAATTTCGCGGAGGGCGTTTTCGTCTAAATTTAGGTTTTTTGCGAAATTTGAAATTTTATTTTCGCCTGAAATTTCAAAATTTGCGCCCAGTTTTTTATCCAGCCACTCTGGCATTTGTGCGCCAAAATTTTGTAAAATCCATAGCAGAATTTGCGCTTCCAAACCCGCCTTGTGCTGGCATGAGATGAGATTTTTGCCAAATGCGTCTAGCCCGCTATCACGCATGGCGTGAAAATACAGAGCGCGCGATTTTCGCACTTTTAGGGCGTTATTTAGCGCATAAGCCAAATTTGGCGCGTCCGAGCGCAAAAAACTGCCCGCACACACGATAAAATCGCTATTTCGCACGGCTTGTTCGCTCCCGCTGTATAATTTCATACCGCTATATTCGCTAAAATTTCGCAAAAAATCTTGATATCTTTTGGCTTCAAAGTTTATCAAATTTAGGTCAAATTTTTCACGCAAAAGCTCTAAAATTCGCGCTTCCTCGTTTGTAATAAAGCTGTTAAATTTGATATTTTTGATAACGCCAGTTTTTATTTTTTCTACAATTTCATTAAATTTGACTTCGTCTTTGCGCGCATTTTCGTTTGAAAAATCCCAGCCAAAGCGCGCCCCGGCGTGAAGAGGGGCAAAATTTATATCGCTAGTAACTCTGTAAATTTTCTCTTTTGGCTCGGAAATTGAAGTGCGTTTTACCTCGTAAAAAAGCAGTTCGCAATCGCTCGTGTGCGGGTTGGAGGCTGGTATTTTGCGAAGCTCCCAAGCATTTGAGCTGTATTTAAACGCACTCACGCTTAGCGCGCCAGTAGGGCACGCGGCCGCGCACTCGCCGTAATTTACGCAATCATCATCATCGCTAACGCGCGCGATTAGGCTTTTTTGCATTTTATTTAGCACGGCGTAGGCGTCTTTTGGCATGCTATCTTTTAAATTTGGACTTAGTGGCTCGCTCTGGCGCGCTACTAGTTTAAAAGCCTCAAATCCAAGGCGATCTTTGGCGGCTTTTATGCAGCGTTCGCACACAATGCAAAGGCTAGGATCGTAGCTCAAAAATCCCCAATCCTCGATTTTTTTCGCGCTATCAACCACGGCGAAGGATTGAGCGCTAACGCGCATTTGCTGGGTTAGGTTTTGCAATTCGCACTCGCCACTTTTATCGCATACACCGCATTCTAATGGGTGATTTATGCAATAAACCTGCATTATGGCGTTGCGCTCTTTGCTTAAATTTGGCGAGTTTGTGATCACGCTCATGCCATCTTTTGCCTTGGCGTTACAGCTATATACTACCTTTTCATCGGCCTCGACCATACACAGTCTGCACGCTAGCGTGGGCGTTGCGCCATGCAGGTAGCATAGAGTCGGGATATAAATCCCGTTTTCGCGCGCGATTTCTAAAATGCTCTGCCCTTCGCTAAATTCGCAAATTTGCCCGTCGATTGTAATTTTTGCCATTAAACCCTGCTTATTTTGGCTATTTCGAAGTCATAGCCACTGAAATTTTCTCCCCCAAAACCAAGTCTTGCGACCGTGCCTTTTAAATTTGCGTCTAACTCAAATTTGCGTTTTACGCTAAAATTTGGCGTGCTTATCTCGCACATATCGCCGTCTTTGATCTTTGCGACCATGCTAAAATACGCCCCACCGACGAATTTATCATCGAGGCTGTGTTTAAAAACCACGGCGCCGTCGAAGTTTTCAAGCTCTTTTAGCTCGCTTAAATTTTGCTTTTGTGGGCAAAATTCCTCGCCATTTAGGCGCAAAATTTTAAATTTATACTCATCTTGCAAAAGCGATAAAAATGTTTGGATATTTTCTTTATCGCTGTGAGTGTCGATAAGAGCGTCATCTATAATGAGGATTTCGCAACCACACAAAAATTCGCTCAAAACCTCGATTTCCTCGTCTCCGACATTGCTCTCTGCGCTCATAAACGCATCGTCTAAATCCTCAAAAAACGCCTTCTGTGTGGCGCTCAAATTTGGCAAATTTATACATAAAAGCGCCAAAACATAGCCCTGTGCGCCGATTTCGCATTTGATTAAATTTTCATAGCCCTCATCTTGCAGGGCAGAAAGGGTTAAAATTTCATCATCTTTAAATTTTTCCCATAAATTTGGTGCTTGCAATCTTAGCAACGAAGCGCAATTTAGTATTTTCATTTTTTTCCTTTTCTAGCGACTATCATCCAGTCGGCTTGGTTGTATCTAAGTGAGTTTAAAAGTGTCGAATTTAGCCCTTCCACGAGGTTTGCACTGGCTTTGATTTGGTCGAATTCGCCCATTTCAAAGATAAAAATCATAGTCTCGTTTGGGGCAGAGTTTTTCAAAATTTCCCCCATGCGGTTTAGGAAATTTCCCCGTAAATGGCGCAAATCGTATCGTTTCATCGATCCACCTCGCCAAGAAGTATGTTTGAACTACCGATTATCGCGGCTGCGTCGGCTAGGTAGTGGCCTGGCAGTATCTCCTCATACAGCGCGCAGTGCCAAAAGCTAGGTGTGCGCACTTTGAGCCGATACGGGCGCGAATCCCCTGTGGAGTAAATGTAGTATCCAAGCTCGCCCTTTGGGGTCTCGGTAGCGTGATAAATCTCGCCAGCAGGGGGTTTTAGCCCTTGTGTAATTAGGACAAAATGTTGCATTAGCGAGTAGTTTTGCGTCATAATCTGCTCTTTGCTAGGGCTTACAAATTCCGGATTATCGGCTAAAATTCCAGCTGGCGAGCTTTTATACAGCCCCGCACACTGGCGCAAAATTTTAAGGCTTTCCTTCATTTCGGCGATATAGCATTTATACCTAGCGTAGCAATCCCCAGCGTTAGCGTAAGGCACATCGAAGTCTAGCTCGTCGTAGATGAGATAAGGCTCCTCTTTTCTGATATCCCATTTATGCCCACTGGCTCTTAGCATGACGCCAGAACAGCCCAAATTTAGGGCGTCTTCTTTGGAGATTACACCGACATTTTGGGTGCGCAAAAGCCAAATTCTATTATTATCTAGCAAATCTTCAAATTCTTTAATATCATTTGGGAACTCATCGCAAAAGCTAAGCATTTCCTCACACCAAAGCTCAGGCAAATCCACAAAAACGCCACCGATTTTTATACTATTGTGCGTTAGCCTCGCGCCGCAGTATTTTTCTATGAGATCCAATGCATGCTCGCGCGAGCGAAAGCAGTATAAAAACACGCTCATAGCCCCGATATCTAGGGCGTGCGTGCCCAAAAAAAGCAGGTGAGAGCTAATGCGATTTAGCTCTAATAAAATCGTGCGAATAATCTGCGCTCTGCGTGGCACCTCGATACCGCACAACTTCTCCACAGCAGCGCAAAACCCGTAGTTATTCGCGCTTGCTGCGATATAATCCATGCGATCAGTTACTGGCACAAATTCGCTATAAATCATATTTTCTGCCATTTTTTCCACGCCTCGGTGCATGAAGCCAACCTCTGGGCGTGCGCGCACGATTAGCTCGCCGTCGAGTTCTAAGACTAATTTTAGCTGACCATGCGCGCTAGGGTGTTGGGGGCCGAAATTTAGTATCATATTGCCTCCAACGCGCGTAAATTCGGCATTTTCGAAAAATGGTCTAAGTTTGGTCGGTTTTTGCATTATTTTCTCTCTGTTATGATTTTGTGTGCGCCGCGTTTGGCCTTTTTGATGAAGCGAACTCCGCCAGTTTCTTGGTATTCTTGCGCGCTAGCTTTGCTCGGTCTAGCCTCGCCGTAAGGGGTTTCGTGATTTATGCGCGAGAAATTAAAGGTATCTTTGTCATCAACCATAGCCGAATCGCGGTTTTCCTCGCCGATTAATTCTCTACTTTCGCGCCCGAAAATTTTATCCACCTCATACCATTTGGCAAATTCGTCGCCTTGGAGTGGATATGATTTTAAAAGTGGGTGGCCAAACCAGTCATTTGGCATTAAAATTCGCCCCAAATTTGGGTGGCCCGCAATCCATACGCCCATCATATCGTATAATTCACGCTCCGCCCAGTTCGCGCTTTTAAAAATACCTGTCGCGCTTGGCAGATACTCGCCGGTTTTTACGAAGCATTTTGCTCTCATACGGCGCGCTCTGTGTATGTCAAGCAACTGATAAAAAACCTCGATTCCGCCGCTTTTAGCTATGAAATCAACCCCACTTAGCTCGCATAAAATTTCATATCCTAGCTCTTTGCATGCTTGAAGCGCAGGCAAAATTTCATCTTTTTGTATGTAAATTACAAGGGTATCAAATTCGACATAAGCATTTAAAATTTCAAATTTGGCTAAATTTGATAAATTTTCAAAATCATCGCTAAATTTGGAATTTTTCGGGTCAAATTTTTCACTTTTTTTGGGGACGAAAAATCTATCGTTGTAGTAGTTTTTCGCGCTTTTATCGCCCTTTGGTGTGTATTTTCTCATCAAATTAGCCTTTTTGGTTTTTGCGTTCTACATGCTCTTTCGCGGCGGATTTTTTTCTGCAAAATCATCAGCGCAAACTGCAATGTCTCTGGTCTAGGCGCACAGCCTGGCAGGTAAATATCCACAGGCACCACTCTATCGCAGCCCTGAACCGTAGCGTATGTGTTAAACATACCGCCTGTATTGGCGCAAGAACCCATTGAAATCACCCATTTTGGCTCGGGCATCGCGTCGTATAGTCTGCGGGTAAATTCGGCGTGTTTTTTCGTAAGCGTGCCTGCGATTATCCATCACATCGGCTTGTTTGGCTGAGGCGCGAAAAATCGTCCCAAACCTGTCGAAATCATACCTGCCAGCGCCTGAGGCCATCATCTCTATCGCGCAACACGCTAGCCCATAGGTCATAGCCCACAGCGAATTTGACCTGCCCCAATTTATCAGCTTATCGGCAGTGGTGAGCACGATAGGAAGGCCATTTTCTTTGGTGTAGTCTATTTTGTGCTCTGCCATGAAAGTGCTCCTTTTTTCCACGCATAAACAAATCCTACGCCAAGCAATGCGATGAATAAAATCATCTCGGCAAATCCAAACGCGCCTAAGAGTTTGAAATTCACAGCCCACGGAAACATAAAGATAATCTCAACATCAAAAAGTATAAACAAAACCGCGACTATGTAAAAGTGTGAATTTATCGAATTTGGCTGTTTTACGGCCTCTGGACCTGCTTCGTAAAAATCATTTTTCAATCTCTCATCATTGCGATTGGCGAGTTTTTTACTGATAATCGAGCTTGATTTCACGGTGAGTGAAAACACGCAAAACGCCAAAATAAACATAATAAAAATGCCTAAATATGACGAATCGTTTGGAAGTCTTGACATTTTTTACCTTAAATTTGAAAATTTGGCTTAATTTTATCATTTTATGATTTATAAAATCTTACTTTGCGTTTTAAATAAGCTTTTTCATAAAAATTTAAGAAAAAAGATAAAAAATGTCAATATAAATTTTGCCCCTGTTTTTTAGTTTTTTTTAAATGGATAAAGGGTAGAATTGAAAGGTTATTTTTAAATTTTTGGGGATAAATTTTGAAAACACAAAAAATCAACCTCCTTTTAATCGGCATAACTCTTGGCGCACTGATTTATTTTTTTATTTGGGGTTTTGGATTTATAGGAAATGCTAATAAGCTAATCTTCGTAATCTCCGTATTTTTGGGCGTTTTCATGGCGTTTAACATCGGCGGAAACGATGTGGCAAATAGCTTTGGCACAAGCGTGGGAAGCGGGACGCTGACTATCACGCAAGCTCTTTGTATCGCGGCTGTGTTTGAAGCAAGTGGCGCAATCATTGCTGGTGGCGAGGTTACGGCGTCGATTAGAAGTGGGATTATTGATTTTGGCGGCTCTCACATACACCCGAGCGATTTTATTTATATTATGATGAGTGCGCTTTTTGCGGCTGGGGCGTGGCTGCTTTTCGCTAGCAAGCACGGACTTCCGGTTTCAACCACGCACGCGATTGTAGGCGGAATTGTGGGTTCTGGCGTAACGCTTGGATTTTTGATGAATAATCCTGAAATTTCAGCCCTAGGCTTAGTGCAATGGGGTAAAATCGGCAAAATCGCCAGCTCATGGGTGCTATCGCCACTTCTTGGAGGATTGATTTCGTATGGTGTGTTTTGGCTGATTAAGCACTATATTTTGGATTATAACAAATACGCGCAAATTCGCATTGACCGCATAAAACGCGAAAAAAAGGCACTTCGCAAACTACACAAAAAAACATTTGAAACGCTCGATGATATCCAAAAAATCGCCTACGCAGAGGCTGTCAATCACGATATCTACGCTATGAAAGACCCTGATTTCGATCCGAGCGAGTTAGATAGCGATTATTATAAAAAAATCGTAAATTTGGATAGGAAAAAAGAGGGCTTAAAATCGCATAGAGCGCTAGAATTTGGAATTCCAGCCGTGGCAGGAATTGGGGCGTTTGTAATCTCATCAATGCTGATTTTTAAGGGATTGCAAAATTTAGATTTAGGGCTAAGCGATATTCACAACTACCTAATTATCGGCATGGTTACGGTGGTAACTTGGCTTTTGATGTTTATTTTCGCCAAGACTTTGCGCAGGTCCGATCTGCATAAATCGACATTTTTGATGTTTAGCTGGTTGCAGGTCTTAACAGCGTGCGGATTTGCCTTTTCGCACGGCTCGAACGATATCGCAAACGCCGTAGGGCCGTTTGCTGCGATACTTGATACACTTGCGAGTGGTTCGATTAACGGCGATAGCCCTGTGCCGCCGCAAATCATGGTAATGTTTGCCGTAGCGCTTATCGTGGGGCTTTGGTTTGTAGGAAAAGAGGTAATCGCCACCGTGGGGACGAATCTGACCGAGATACACCCTGCCTCTGGATTTAGCGCGGAGCTAGCTAGCGCAATCGTAGTCATGGTAGCCTCTGTGCTAGGGCTTCCGATTTCATCGACGCATGTGCTAATCGGCGCGATTTTGGGAATCGGCGTGGTCAATGGCAACACAAACTGGTCTTTGATGAAGCCAATAGGGCTAGCGTGGATTATCACGCTTCCCGCCTCATCGCTTTTAGCCGCGGTGATGTTTATAGTTTTAAGGCATGTGATTTAAATTTTAAATTTGGCGTTACGAGAAATGCGAAGCATTTCCATAAAATAAAATCAGCTAAATTTAGAAAAACGCAGTTTTTCTAAATTTAGCCACTTCTAAGGTTTTACAGGGGTGGGGGTTGGTAAGGGGGAGGGTAGCGTCTCCTAAAAAGCGCGCCCTCCCCCTTACAGAGAATTTCAC
>NZ_JAOVUC010000002.1:0-266903 GCF_027737875.1 Campylobacter sp. JMF_08 NE1 | reverse complement strand
CCTTGCTCCATACCGAACCAAGAAGCTAAGCTCATCATGGCTGATGATACTCTCCGTTACTCGGATGTCGGGAAAGTAGGTCGTTGCGGACTTTGTTTTTATTCTTTATGCTTTTTTAAATCAATTAAAATTTTATGTCAATCAAATTTTAAATCAATTACAATGAAATTTTTAAAATTTTGCTTGTAGTTTTGAAATTTTAAAATTCCAAATTCTATAAATTTTATCTTTAAATTTAAAATTTCGCTTTGCGAATTTAACTTTATCGCTAAATTTTAAAATTATTCTTATCAAAATTTAAAAAAATTATTAAATTTTAAGTGCGTAAAATTTAGAATTATTTCTCAAATTTAACCCAAAGGAGAAAAAATGAAAATCTTTAAAATCCTATCAACAACCGCAATCTTTGCAAGCCTAGCTTTCGCTGGGATCAACCTAAATACCGCCACAAAAGACGAGCTAATGGCGCTTCCTGGCATCGGCGAGGCCAAGGCTGAGGCTATCATCGAATACAGAAAAAACAACAAATTTAACTCAATCGACGAGATTAAAAACATCAAAGGCATCGGCGAGAAGCGCTTTGAGGCTATTAAAGACGACCTAACTCTCACCGGCAAGACAGATACTAGCGACTTAAAATCTGCCGCAAAAAAAGAAAAAGAAAAAGCCACAAAAAAGGCCGATAAAAAGGTCAAAAAAGAGATTGTGGATTTAAAAGATAAAGCCAAAAATGCAGATACAGCTAAAAAAGCCAAAAAAGCAAAAGATACAGCTGATGAAGTCAAAAAAATCAAAAAAGCTGTGAGCGAGTAGGAAAATTAAATTTATAAATTTATAAATCATATAAATTTTTAAATTTCCAAATTTACGCTATGGGCTGAGTTTTTAATTTAGCCCGTAGCTTGAAATTTTAAAATTCGCAAAATTTATCTCATTACGAAATACTGCCCCGATACGCTAACCATTGTCATTGCAAGAATTTTTGAAGCGTTCGCTATTGTCATTGCGAGGAGTGAAGCGACGAAGCAATCTACGAATATAAAATTTCGGCGCAGTATTTTTGCGGAATTTAGAGAATTTTATAAATTTTACATTAAGAATAGAATTTTTAGTTTCTTTGCCGCTAGAATTTTAAATTAAGAGTTTGAATATAAATTCCCATATTTTCAACCACCTTTAAGCAAATTTTTAGTAAAATCAATCTCTTTTTTATTTAATAAATTTTTTGATGAAAGGAATTTACTGTGCCAACCATAAATCAATTGGTCAGAAAAGAGCGCAAAAAAGTGACTGTAAAGTCAAAATCACCTGCGCTAAAAGAGTGTCCTCAAAGACGCGGAGTTTGCACCAGAGTTTATACAACAACTCCTAAAAAACCAAACTCAGCTTTGAGAAAAGTTGCCAAAGTAAGGCTAACAAGCGGTTTTGAAGTCATTAGCTATATCGGCGGTGAAGGTCATAACCTACAAGAACACAGCATTGTTCTAGTTCGCGGCGGTCGTGTAAAAGACTTACCGGGTGTTAAATATCACATTGTTCGTGGTGCGCTTGATACCGCAGGTGTCGCAAAAAGAACAGTTTCTAGATCTAAATACGGTGCTAAACGCCCTAAAAAATAGTTTAGCTAAGACAGATTTAACCCTTAGTTTTGGTTAAATTTGAGTAAAATTTTCAAATTTGAAGGAATAATAAAATGAGAAGAAGAAAAGCTCCCGTAAGGGAAGTTATGCCTGACCCAATTTATGGCAACAAAGTAATCACTAAATTTATTAATTCACTTATGTATGACGGCAAAAAAAGCGTTGCGACTGAGATTATGTATGGTGCGCTTGATTTGATCGACAAAAAAGGCGGCGAAGCCAAAGGTATCGATGTTTTCAACGACGCTATCGAAAATGTAAAACCACTTATGGAAGTTAAATCGCGTCGCGTGGGTGGTGCAACTTATCAAGTTCCAATCGAAGTTCGCCCAGCTCGCCAACAAGCTTTGGCAATCCGCTGGATAATCACTTTTGCTAGAAAAAGAAGCGAAAGAACTATGATTGAGCGATTAGCTTACGAGCTACTTGATGCAGCGAATTCAAAAGGTTCTTCATTTAAGAAAAAAGAAGACACTTACAAAATGGCAGAAGCTAATAAAGCATTTGCTCACTATCGCTGGTAGGAGAAAACTATGGCAAGAAAAACTCCACTTAATCGTGTTAGAAATATCGGAATTGCCGCTCATATCGACGCTGGTAAAACTACAACAAGCGAAAGAATTCTATTTTTCACAGGTATGAGCCACAAAATCGGCGAGGTGCATGAGGGTGCTGCTACTATGGACTGGATGGAGCAAGAAAGAGAAAGAGGTATTACTATTACTTCTGCTGCGACTACTTGCTTTTGGAACGATCACCAAATCAACCTAATCGACACCCCAGGCCACGTTGATTTCACTATCGAAGTTGAACGCTCTATGCGTGTTCTAGACGGCGCTGTTTCTGTATTTTGTTCAGTCGGTGGCGTTCAACCACAAAGCGAGACCGTTTGGAGACAAGCAAACAAATACCAAGTCCCAAGAATTATTTTCGTAAATAAAATGGACCGCGTAGGCGCAAATTTCTTCAATGTCGAGCAACAAGTCCGCGATAGATTAAAAGCTACACCAGTTCCGATTCAAATTCCAATCGGTGCAGAAGACAACTTTAAAGGCGTAGTTGATTTAATCACTATGAAAGCCCTTACTTGGGACGATGCAAAAGGCCCAAGCGCACCAGAAGTAGGTGAAATTCCAGCTGAATTAAAAGAAAAAGCACAAGAATATCGCGACAAAATGATTGAAGCGGTTGCTGAGACTGATGAAGCTTTAATGGAAAAATATTTCGCAGGCGAAGAGCTAAGCGAGGCAGAGATTAAAGCTGGTATCAAAAAAGGCTGCCTAAGCCTAGCATTTTTCCCTATGATGTGCGGAACAGCTTTCAAAAACAAAGGCGTTCAACCACTACTTGACGCTGTTGTATGGTATCTACCAGCTCCAAACGAAGTTCCAGCTATCAAAGGTGTTTATGAGGACGGAAGCGAAGCAGAAGTTCTATCTACTGACGACGGCGAATTCGCAGGTCTTGGATTTAAGATTATGACTGACCCATTTGTCGGCCAGCTAACTTTCGTTAGAATTTACCGCGGTATGTTAGAGAGCGGAAGCTATGTAATCAACTCTGGCAAAAACAAAAAAGAGCGTATTGGACGACTTTTGCGTATGCACTCAAACAAACGCGAGGAAGTCAAAGAGCTTTACGCTGGTGAAATCGGCGCGATTGTCGGCCTAAAAGATACACTTACTGGTGATACACTAGCTAGCGAAAAAGACAAAGTTATCTTAGAGCGTATGGAATTCCCAGATCCAGTTATCAGCGTCGCAGTTGAGCCAAAAACAAAAGCAGACCAAGAGAAAATGGGTATCGCACTTCAAAAACTTGCACAAGAAGATCCAAGCTTCCGTGTAGCAACTGACGAAGAGAGCGGTCAAACAATCATTAGCGGTATGGGTGAGCTTCACCTTGAAATCATCGTTGATAGAATGCTTCGCGAATTTAAAGTCGATGCAGAGGTTGGACAACCACAAGTTGCTTACCGCGAGACTATCCGCAAATCTGTCGAGCAAGAATACAAATACGCTAAACAATCAGGCGGTCGCGGTCAATACGGCCATGTATATTTGCGCTTAGAGCCATTAGAGCCAGGTAGCGGATATGAGTTTGTCAATGACATCAAAGGTGGTGCGATTCCAAAAGAATATATCCCAGCTGTCGATAAAGGCTGCCAAGAAGCTATGCAAAGCGGTGTTTTAGCAGGATATCCAGTAGAAGATGTCAAAGTTACTGTATATGACGGAAGCTACCACGAAGTCGATAGCTCTGAAATGGCGTTTAAACTAGCTGCTTCAATGGGCTTTAAAGAGGGCGCACGCAAAGCAGGCGCAGTTATCTTAGAGCCTATGATGAAAGTCGAAGTAGAAACCCCAGAAGAGTATATGGGTGATGTAATCGGCGATCTAAACAAACGCCGCGGCCAAGTAAATAACATGGGCGAGCGTGGCGGTAACAAAATCATCGACGCTTTCTGCCCGCTTTCAGAGATGTTTGGTTACTCTACTGACCTTCGTTCTCAAACACAAGGTAGAGCGACTTACTCTATGGAATTTGACCACTACGATGAAGTTCCAAAAAATGTAAGCGAAGAAATTATCAAAAAACGCAACGGCTAAAATTTAGCCCGTTTGATACTTCACACAGGGATTTGGCGAATTTGCCAAATCCCTTTTTTTTATTTCTGCAAATTTACCCTTTGAAATTTTAAACTCGTAGATTGACTTCGTTGCTTTGCTCCTTGCAATGATAATATTGCGTGAAATTTGCAAATTTAAACAAAAAACAGGTAAAATTCGGCGAATTTTAAAAAAAGGAAATTTTATGAGTTTTAAATTTAACGAGCCAGATATAAAAGCCCTAGATAGCGTTTTAAAGCCGTTTTCAAGCGTAGGAAAAGAGTGGATGCTAGTTAGCGCAGGAACAGGCGAAAAATACCCGCTCTATAATACAATGACCGCTTCGTGGGGCGGATTTGGCTATCTTTGGGAAAAGCCGGTAGCGCACATCTACATCCGCCCGCAACGCCACACTTTTAAATTTAGCGAAGAGAACGAATTTATGAGCCTTTCGTTTTTTGAGCCTGGATACAAAAAGGCTCTGGCATATTGTGGCAAAATCAGTGGAAAAGACGAGGATAAGGCCACAAATTGCGGATTGAGTTCTGTTTTGTTAGAGCGGGATTTAATCGGTTTTAAAGAGGCAAATTTGATATTAAAATGCAAAAAACTCTATACTTCGTATTTTAAAGAAGAGAATTTCATAAGTTCGCAAGAGCCTGAAATGTGGTACTCTAACAAGGATTTTCATAGAATTTACATTTGTGAAATTTTGGGATTTTACACAAAATAAATTTTAAAATTTAAAGCTAAAAGTGGCGAGATTTCGCCACTTTGATTAAAATTCCGCCACTAAATTTCGTGGCGCAGTATTTAAAAAGGCGCGCAAAATTCTAAAATTTCGCGGCGCAGTATCCCTCAAACTAGATAAATTTACGCCAAATTTGGCTTTATTTGCTCCACCCACGCGCTAATTCTAGAATCTGTCAAATCGCTTTGGTTGTCGTTATCTAGGGCAAGTCCTACGAATTTGCCCTCTTTGACAGCGTTGCTAGCGTCAAACTCATATCCCTCAGTGCTCACCGCGCCCACGATTACGGCGCCTTTTGCGACGAAATTTTCGTATAATTCCGCCATTGCGTTGCAGTAGGCGTCCGAGTAGCTAGCGCTATCGCCCATGCCAAAGATCGCCACGGTTTTGCCCGTAACTTCAAGAGCGCTAAAATCGAAGCTCGCCCAATCGTCCTGCAACTCGCCGTCGTTCCAAGTCGAGCTTCCTACGATGAGCGAGCTGTATTTGCCAAGCTCGCTAGGGGCGATGTCGGCGACATTTATGACCTCGTTTTCAATGCCAAGTTGCGCTGAAATCGCCTTTGCGGCGTCCTCTGTGTTGCCCATAGAGCTACCAAAAATAATTCCTACCATGTTTTATCCTTTCAAAAAAATTTTATTATTTATACTGTAAGGGACGAGTTTGAGAGTGAAATCCGGCGCGAAAGAGTGGGATTTGACCTCGATATGACGGCGAAAATGCTCGCTTCTAGGATAGACTAGATATAGCGTGTCTAGATTTAGGTGCGAATTTTGCGAGATTGCAAGGGCGATGTCGCTTTGAATACCTGCGCCGTTTGCGTCGCCAATCTGCCTAAAAAAGGGCAAAATTCCAAGGCGAAATTCGCCCTTTTGTATAACGATAACCTCGCCATTTAGAGAGATTTGGCAGTTTTTGTTTTTGTATGAAATTTTGTCAAACACGAAATTTTTAAATCCGCTTGAAGCGTCGAAATTAATGCCAAATTCGCCGTTGTTTTGGAGTAGGGCGATGATTTTGGCGACTTTGAGTTTTGGCAAGCTCGCGCAAAGTGGAGCCTTTTTGCCCTGTAAAAATGAGTAAATGATTAAATTTGAAGTAAGGCAAAATTTGGTTGTTTTTTTGAAATTTAGGCTGTTTTTGACGAGTGAAAATTTGATAAATTTATCAAAAATTTGATGAATTTTGGTGCAATTACGGCTAAATTTATGCGGGATTTGATAAGCACTACCAAGATTTGCATTATACAGCGTCAAAAAAATTTGGCAAACTTGCTCTTTGCAAAACGGCTTAAAAATATCTGGCACGAAATCTTTGTTTTCAGCAAAGCCGAAAATTTCGCTATTTGGTGTGAAATTTTTCATCGCTAACCTTTTATATTTTGATATTTGATATTATTATAGTGGATTGTAGATTAAATTTAACTGATACCAAATATCATAAAAGCAAAAATTTCACACTAAATTTTGAAATTTCGCGCAGATTTTAGAGTTTGACGACCTTGCTTCCAAAACCCCCTTCGTTCGGGGCTCCGTCGCGGAAATCTTTCACGCTTGGGTGTGATTTGAGAAACTCTTTTACGGCGTAGGCTAGTTTGCCAGTGCCGATTCCGTGCTTTACGATAACCTCGTCAAAGCCCATTACAAGGCTTTGGCTGATGAATTTATCAAGGCGCGTGATTGCCTCATCGGCGCGCAGTCCGTGCAAATCTAGCACAAGCGAGGCTTCGCGCGGTTTTTCGACCTTTATGCTGATTTTATTTGGCGCTGGGGCTGGCTGATTTCCACTTAGTTTTAGCATATCGCGTGGCACACGAAGCCTTATTCCGTCGCTTTCAATCATCGCCATAGTTTTATTTAGGCTTACGATTTCGCCCTTGATTTTGCCGTATTTTACGCGATCGCCGACCTTGAAATCCACAGGCTCGCTCACACTTATCTCAGGTTTAGAAATCGCCTTAACTAGCTCGTTTGCGTGGTTTATAGCGCGTTGCTTTTCTTTGGTATCATTTAGTCTAACTGTGCGTTTGGCCTCGTTTATAGCGTGGTAATACTCGTTTTCTAGCCTAGAAATCGTGGCAGCTAGCTCGTTTTGTGCGTTTTCTTTTTGCTCTTTTAGTGTGGCGGTTAGGGCGTCTAGTTTGCGCTCTTTTTGCTCGGTGGCGATTAGTTTTTGCTTTAATTCTAGCTCTAAATTTATCGCTTTTGAGATTGCTTCGTTTAAATTCTCTTTATTTTCGCCGTAATTTTGGCGCGCGACTGCGACTAAATTTTGCGCTATACCGTATCTAAGAGCTGTTTCGAAAGCGTAAGATTTGCCGATAATGCCCTTTAAAAATTCGTATTTTGGGACGCTGTTTTTCTCATCATATAGCGCGGCGATTAGCTCGACATTGGCGTCTTTTGCCAAAAGCATTGCGAGGCGTTTGTGGTGGGTGGTGATGACCATTTTGATATCGTTTTGCATGAGGCGCTCTATCATCGCGCTATACAGGCTCGCAGCCTCCTCGAAATCAGTTCCAAGCTCGATTTCATCGACGCCTACAATCATATCCTTGCGCCCAAAAAGCTTGCTAAATGCGACCATACGCCCAGCAAATGTGGAGATATCGTTTTTAGCATTTTGCGGATCTTCCATGATTAGCTCAAATTCCTTAAACGAGCCAATCTTGCTTTTTTGGGCGCAAATTCGCATAGGAAGCAGGTATTTGCCTAGCAAGCACGCACTCATTATGCTTTTTAAAAGCATTGACTTTCCGCCGGCATTTACGCCAGTAATCAGCAAAATTTTGCCCCTAAATTCCACGCTGATTTTTTTAGGATTTTTTAGCGCAGGGTGTGCAAATTCGCTAATTACTATATCTTTTGAGCTATCAGCTAGCACGATTTCGTAGTCGTTTGCCCTCATCATCTGCGCTCTTGCGATAAGTCCGTCAATCTCATCGAAAGCCGAGTTTATAAATTTCAAAAACGGCAAATTTTTGGTGAAATTTGAACTAATCGTTTTACAATGCTCGAAAATGATTTCTTCTTTTTTGTCCAAAATCGCACTTTGAGCCGATTTGAGCGCGGTTACAGCATCGGGTGCGACATAAAAATACCCGTTTGCCGAGCGCCCCAAAACTGCGCCTTTTAGCGCGTGGTTAAATCCGCCTCGCACCAAAAGCGTCTCGCTGTCGTTGATATAGTGAATCTGCGTGTCGGCTAGGTAGGGCGAAATGGATTTTGTGTAGATTAGCTTTTTTAGGGTTTGATTAATCTCTTCGCGCTTGATTTTGTATGCCTCATTTAGCGCGATGAAACGCTCATCGACGCTGTCTTTGAAGGCGCCGTTTTCGTCAAAATAGTCTTTTATGGCTTTTATGCTATCTGGAATTTCGATTTTATCGAGATACGCGCGTAGTTTTCCTTCGAAGTTTTGCCTTTTTAGATACAAAAAATATCGGATAATTTTGCTAAATTCGTAAATTTCGCTTATGTGAAGCACGGCGTGTTTGCCTAGTCTCATTAGCGCGTCATCGAGATTTGCGATAGTTTCGCAAGGATTTATGTCAAATTTGGCGAATTCATTTATTTTTTCGAAATTTATCTTGCTATCGCCGTGCAAAAATAGCGGTTTTTCGCGCGCCAAATATGAGTTAAATTTCGCCAAATACTCGCTTAAATCGAGTTTTTTAAACAGCTCGTCTATGTTCATAATTCGCACTCTTTAATCTCGTAAATTTTGCCGTTGTATGGGTGCGGGGCGTCTTTTTTGGCGATGAAGGAATTTAGCGAAAACGAGTAGGTAAAATGCGCACTCTCTACGCTCTCGCCACGGCATTTCACGCTTTTTCCAGCGTTAAAGGCATTTACGATTTGCTGAGAATTTTTAGCAAAATTTGCGCTAAAATTTTCGTAAAAATAGGCGCTACCTCCCACGCATAAAATCAGCGCAGTAAGCAAAATTTTAAATTTTGCATTTAAAATTTTATTATCCACGAAAAAAATCGCCACTATGAATAAAAAAGCAAAAATAAAAATCAAAAATCGCACAACTTTTCCTTAAAATTCGCCACGCAACTGATATGTGATATCACCTGCGCCAAAGCCGATTACTAGGCCGTCATTGATGATATGGCGCACGCCAAAAATATCGCTAAATTCGATCTTTTCGCCGTTTCTAAATACTCTCTCGGCAAAAAGCGGATTAAGAGCTTTAAACTCCTCTTTTAAATCCACGCCGTTTGGGTTCTCGCCGGCTGCATACACAGGCAAAATCACCAAATCTACGCCTTCTCCAAAGCACTCTTTAAACCCGGCTAAATTTGCCTTTAACCTGCTGTATCTGTGTGGCTGGAAAATCGCCGTAATCTTGCTAATGCCTAGCAAGGCGGCGTATTCTTTCGCGCTTTTTAGCGTAGCGGCAATCTCTGTGGGGTGATGACCATAATCGTCGATTAGGACGAAATTTGGATTGGCGCAAAGTATATCAAAACGCTTTTTAATGCCTTTGTAGTTTAATAAATTTTGGCGTATGTTTTCTAGCCCCGTCTCGCACGCAGCGGCTAAAATCGCAAGCGATGCGTCGATCGCGATATGCTCGCCAATCCCAAAAACCTCGAATCTGCCAAGCTCTTTGAGATTGAAACTAAGATAGGGCTGATGATCACGCAAAACCATTTTGAGATCTGTAATATCGCGCGAAGGGTAGAGCTTAATCGCGCTTAAATTTAACGAGCCTAAAAATTCGTCCTCGGCGTTGATAACGCGAATTTTAGCTCTTTCTAAAAATCCGCGATATGCGGCGTGAAATTTGTCTAAATCATTATCGTAATAATCCATGTGCTCTGGCTCGGCGTTGGTTACCACGGCGACATATGGGTTGGAGTTAAGAAAGCTAGAATCGCTCTCATCGGCTTCAAAAATGATATTTTCGCTGTTTTCGTATTTCATATTTGAGCCAAACTGCTTGCTAATAGCGCCGATGATAACCGAGCCATTTATCAGCGATGAGGCAATCGCGCTCGTGGTGCTTTTGCCATGCGCCCCAGCCACGGCAAATACATGCTTGTCTTTTAGCACATAAGGCAAGGCTTCTTTGCGCGATAGGCATTTGATACCGCGCCTTTTGGCTTCGACTAGCTCGACATTATCCTCTTTGATAGCGGCTGAATACACCACGACCTCTTGATCTTTTATCGCCTCTGCGCTGTGCGGGGTGTTGATATCCATACCGCTTTCGCGTAGTTTTATCGTAGTGGGGCTTTCTGAAATATCAGAGCCTGAAATCGTGTAGTTTCGCTCCTGCAAAAATCTAGCCAGCGCGCTGATTCCGATACCGCCAATGCCTATGAAATGAACCTTTTTCACTATTTTTCCTTTTAAATTTATATATTTGTGCGCCCGTTGATTGCCTTCATAAGCGAAAGCATATCTATATTATCCAAGCTTACGCCAGTTGGCACGCCTTGGGCAAGCTTGCTAAAACGCAAATTTAAATCAGAGAGTTTATCCTCGACATAGAGCATAATCCCGTCTGAATTTATACTAGGCGTTAGCGCAAAAATCAGCTCATTTGCGCCATTTTGGATTATCATGGCGCGAAGTTTATCGATGATTTCTTCGCTAGCGTCTTCTAAGACAAAATATTTGCCATTAAAAATTTTATTACTCTCAAAGATAAAAATATCTTTCGGGCTCTCTACAATGGCGATTTTCTCGCTTTCTCGCTCTTCATCGGCGCAGTATTCGCAGATCTCGTCCTCGCAAATCGCACCGCAAATTTCGCATTTTTTCAGCCCCCGCACAGCTTCTTCGATATTGTGAGCTAAATTTAGCCCGAGGGTTGAATTTTGCACGCTGACATAATACGCAAAACGCAAAGCCGACTTTTTGCCCACGCCCGGGAGCTTTTCGAAGCTAGCAACTAGCTCTTCAAATTTATCATTTGCACTCATTTTTTACTGCCTGGATTGTTGAAAATTATAGAAAAATAATGTGTATTATCTGAATAATTATAAGTAAAGCTAAATTTGTGAAGATCGCAAATTTTATCTATGATATACAGCCCAAGCCCCATGCCAGTGGCCTTTTCGTTTTTGTTGCGAATAAAGGCTTGTTTGTAGTGCTCGAAGGATTTTTCAAGCGCGGCTCCGTGGTTGGCTACGCTGATTTTATTTTCGTCGCAAATCACGCTGACATGGTGATCGCTGGAATATTTTAGGCCATTGTCGATTAAATTTTTAATCGCCAAGGCAAAAAGCCCAAAATCTACATTGATAATAGCGTCATCTTCGATATTTTCGGCAACTAAGCTATCCCATTTATCTAGCATTGACATATCGCGAACCTGCTCTAAAATCAGGCTGAAATGGTATTTTTGGTAATTTAGCGTGTAGCTTTTCGATAGAAGTTGTTCGATTTTTGCAAATTCATTAATCAAAATTTCAAGCCTCTCAAAAACAGCCACAAGGCGCGTCTTTTGCGTCTCGTCATCGAGCATTTCAGTGATTAGTCTGCCCTTGCCAATCGGGGTTTTTAGCTCGTGCATTATGGTGCGTAAAAACAGCTGTCGAGAGCGGATAAGCTCTTGAATTTTAATAATCGCATTGTTAAATTCATGCGCTACTTGGCCGATTTCGTCTTCACGGCGAATTTGTTTTAAGTCTATTTCTAAATTTCCAAGCGAGAATTGTTTTATGTTTTTGCTAAGCTTTTTTAGTGGCGCAAAACTGCGTAAAATCGACAAATACAGCGAAAACAAAACCACAATAGTAATCAAAAATCCCACCCAGAGCGGATCGTTTAAATTTTTGGTGCCAATGCTCTCAAAAACCACGACCATTGAGTTGTTTTTGATATTTAAAAATAGCGTGTTGTTATACTCGATCGAGCTAATCTCACCTATGGCAGTTTCTTGTGCGAAGTATTTTTTGCCCGAAATAAGGACATTTTGGACTAAATTTTTATCCTTGACAAGCTCCAAGCCAAAATTTGAAAAATAGCTTTCGATATCTTGTGGCGGGTTGTTTCGTTTGTAGGATTCTAGCAGGTAATTTACGGCGTTGATTTGGTTTGCTTGCATGCTACCTAAGGCTTTGTTCATTTGAATTCGCCCAAATGTGATAAACAGCACGCAAACCAAAATTATCGCAGTTACGAAAAATATCGTAATTTTCGTGATTAAAGAGTGCTTCATCCGATGAGCTTATATCCGATTCCGCGAACTGAAAAAATATGTTTTGGTGATTTTGAATTATCGCCAATTTTTGTGCGAAGTCGCCCAATGATGACATCAAGGCTTTTTGAGTCTTTGTCTTTTAGGCTCTTGCAATGATAGACTAGCTGCTCGCGAGAAACAGAAAAGCTGTGTTGTTTGATGAGATATTCTAAAATCTCATATTCAGCCGGAGTTAGCACGAGTGCCTCTTCGCCAAAGTAGATTTCATGGCGTTTTTCATCTATGCGAAATACGCTATCAGCGACGGTTTCTTCTTTTTCGATTGTTTTTTTGTAACGGCGAATTAGGCTCATAATGCGCGCGTGCATTTCCTTTGGATCGTAAGGTTTAGGCAGATAATCATCTGCTCCGATTTGCAGTCCCACGACCTTGTCGCTGACATCAGATCTGGCCGAGCTAATGATGATTGGAATATCGTATTTTTCGCGGATTTCTTTGCATACTTCCAGTCCGTCCATGCCAGGAAGAGTTAAATCCAAAATTAGTAAATCATAGTTTTTGATTCCGGCACTTAGTCCGATATATGGGTCTTCGAAATTTGTAACATTGATATTAAATTTAGCCAAATATTCACTTAGCAAAGTAGCAAATTCGCTATCGTCTTCGATCATAAGCACATTTACCATGACGCGTCCTTTATAAAAATTTTGAAATTTTGCATTATATTGTAAAATAGTTAAATCTTAACTTGCATTTTAGCAAATTTAGATAAAATTGAGCCTTTTTAGTTTAGGAGAGATAATGGAAGAAGATTATTATGATATTTTAGGCGTGGCGCGCGACGCGGACGCTGAAACGATAAAAAAGGCATTTCGCAAACTAGCCTTGCAGCACCACCCAGACCGCAACCAAGGCAACAAAGAGAGCGAAGAGCAGTTTAAGAAAATAAACGAAGCTTACCAAGTCCTAGGCGATGAAGAAAAACGCAAAATGTATGATAGATACGGCAAAGAGGGCTTATCTGGCGGATTTGGCGGCGGTGGTGGCGCAGGAGATGCCTTTGGGTTTGGTTCGATGTTTAGCGACTTTTTCGAGCAAGCCTTTGGCGGAGGTGGCAGCAGAGCCAAACGAAGCGTCGATCCTTACGGCATAGATACAGAATTAGCCGTTACTTTGGAATTTAAAGAAGCTCTACGCGGCGTGCATAAAGATGTCAAATACAAAATCAAAAAACCATGCCCTACCTGCGACGCAACAGGCTCAAAAGACAAGAAAAAACACACCTGCCAAACTTGTGGTGGTTCTGGGCGAATCATGGCAAGGCGCGGATATATGAGCTTTATTCAGACTTGTAGCGCGTGTGGCGGAAGTGGCGAAAGTATAAAAGAAAAATGCAAAGATTGCGGTGGCAAGGCATATATCGAGGAGGAAATCAGCGTCAAATTTGACATACCAGCTGGCATTGATGATGGACAAAGAATTCGTCTAGCTGGTAAGGGAAATGTCTCTAAAACAGGCGAGGTCGGCGATGTTTATGTGCTAATTAGAGTGCGCGCTGATAGCCATTTCGAGCGTGACGGCGATGATTTGTATATCGAAGTGCCTGTGTTTTTCACCCAAGCGATTTTGGGTGAGAGTATCGAAGTGCCAACCCCTGAGGGCAAGACCGAGTTAAAATTAAAAGTAGGAAGCAAAGACAAAGATAGATTTGTAATTTCCGGTGAAGGTGCGCCAAATATCAGAACGAAGCAAAAAGGTGATTTGATTGTGCAAATCAGCGTCCAAACTCCAAAGAAACTAAACGACAAACAAACCGAGCTTTTGCGCGAGTTGCAAGCTAGCTTTGGCGAAAATGACGAGGGAATTTTAAGCAAAATCAAAAATTTCTTTAAATAATGAAATTTATGGAGAATTTATGCAAAGGCTAAACGAGGTAAAAATCGGCGCAAGTGTCAAGGTGGTCAAAATCCACGGAGACGGCGCTTTGAGGCGTCGGATTATGGATATGGGGATTACAAAAGGCATTGAGATAAAGCTAAAAAAAGCTGCCCCCTTAGGCGATCCTTTGGAGCTAGGCGTGAGAGGATACGAGCTCTCGCTACGCAAGGCTGACGCGTCATTGATAGAGGTCGAAAATTTATAAAATTTGCAAATTTAAAGAGTAAAAATGATAAAAATCGCACTTGTAGGAAATCCAAATTGTGGCAAAACGACATTTTTTAATGCCCTAACTGGCGCAAATGCCTTTGTCGGCAACTGGCCGGGCGTAACGGTCGAGAAAAAAGAGGGCTGTTTAATCGGCAAAGAAAATATCATAATCACCGATTTGCCGGGCATTTACTCGCTCTCGCCATACACGCCAGAAGAGATTGTAGCGCGCAACTACCTTTTGCACGAAAATCCAGATGTGATTTTAAATATCATCGACGGCACGAATTTAGAGCGAAATTTATACCTTAGCACGCAACTTTTGGAGCTTGAAATTCCAATGGTAATCGCTGTGAATATGACCGATATTTTGCGCAAAAGAGGCGATAAAATCGATTTAAAACTTCTTAGCAAAACCCTTGGCGCGCCGTGTGTGGAGATTTCTGCGCTTAAAAATATCGGCACAAATTTATGCGTGGAGCTAGCAATCGAGGCTAGCAAAAACCCTGCCCCACACCCAAAACACGATTTTTGTGGCCCAGCCGAACACGCGCTAGCGCATATCGAAGACGCTGTTTTAAAGGGCGAAAAGGGCGATAGGTGGTATGCGGTTAAAATTTTCGAGCGCGATGAGAGCGTGCTAAAAGAGCTAAAAATCGAAAAAGCCAAATTTAGCCTAATCGAGGAAAAAATCAAATCCTGTGAAACCGAGCTAGATGACGATAGCGTGGGGATTATCGCAAACGAGCGATACAACTATATCGCGCGTGTAAAAGACGCCTGTTTTATCAAAAACACAGATTTTGTCGCCAATGCTAGCGAAAATATTGACAAGGTTTTGACACATAGAATACTAGCTTTGCCGATTTTTGCGGTGATTATGTTTATCGTGTATTACACTTCGGTTACGGGCGTGGGCGGGCTGATGACGGATACCGTAAATGACGGGATTTTTGGCGACGGATTTTTCGTGGGAAGTAGCGAAAAATACGAGCAGGCTCTTGGCACACATTTGCAAAGCAAAATTTGCACGAGCGAATTCGTAGGCGCGCTAGATTTGATAAATCCTGAATTTAGCGCAGCCTCAGAAAATTTAAAAACGGCTTGCAATGAAGGCGATTTTGGCGCATTTAGCGAAAATTTTGACGCACTAAGTGGTGAAATTTCGCAAATTTCAAACGAAAATTTAAAAGAGCAAATTTCACTAGCTAGTGTGAATTTAGAGGCCGAAATTTTACCAAATCCTAGCGAGTATGGGCTGTATCTGCGCGGTCTGCCTGTGGTAATGGACGAGTTTTTGGAGCGCATAAACTGCGCGCAGTGGCTAAAAAGCCTCATCATCGACGGCGTTATTAGTGGCGTTGGAGCGGTGCTTGGCTTCGTGCCACAAATGGCGGTGCTTTTTATCTTTTTAGCGTTTTTAGAGGCGTGCGGATATATGACGCGCGTGGCTTTTGTCTTAGACCGCGCATTTCGTAAATTTGGGCTTAGTGGCAAGTCCTTTATCCCTATGCTAATCGGCACAGGCTGTGGCGTGCCCGGCGTGCTAGCTACGCGCACAATCGAGAGCGAAAAAGACCGCAAAATGGGCATTATGACGACTACATTTATGCCGTGTTCGGCGAAAATGCCGATGATTGCGCTCATTTCCGCAGCGCTTTTTGGCGGAGTGTGGTGGGTGGCACCTAGTGCGTATTTTCTAGGGATTTGTGCGATTGTGATTTCAGGGCTAATGCTTAAAAAAACGCCGATGTTTGCGGGCAAACCTGCGCCTTTTGTCTTGGAGCTACCGCCATATCACATGCCAACCCTCAAAAATATTTACCGAAGCGTCAAAGAGCGCGTTAGCTCGTTTATCAAAAATGCTGGAACGATAATTTTCATCTCATCGGTGCTGATTTGGTGCGGATCGAGGTTTGGCTTCGCCGAGGGGGGCTTTGTCTTTGATATAGAGCTTGATTTAAACGATAGCTTTATCGGCAAAATCGGCGCGTTTGTGGCGCCTGTGTTTGCGCCACTGGGCTTTGGCGACGCGAAGTCCGCAATCGCTACGCTTATGGGCTTAGTAGCCAAAGAAGAGGTCGTGGCGGTCTTTGGGATACTTGATTTTTCTGGGCTTGACACGCTTAGCGGATATGCGTTTTTGGCTTTTAACCTGCTTTGCGCGCCTTGCATAGCGGCAATGGCGACAATCGCAAAAGAGATGAGAAGTGCGCGCTGGACGGCGTTTGCGCTTGTGTATCAGACGCTGTTTTCTTACGCGGTCGCGCTTATGATTTATCAATTTGGCAGATTTTTTAGTGGTGCGCAAGGCGTGGGAGTGGGGCTTTTCGTGGCGTGCGCGTGCGCTGCGCTGATAATTTTAATGCTAGCAAAACCTTATAAAGAGAAAATTTGATATGCAAACTTTAACACAAAATATCGGAACAATCGCGGTTTTAGTGGTGCTTGGTGGGCTTTTGTTTTTGGCAGCAAGAAGCTTTGCGAAAAACAAAAATTCCTGCAACAAATGCGAGGGCTGTGGCTGCAACAATCCGCAAGAGTGCAAAAAAGACGAGTGAGGGTGATTTTGCCTTTGCAAGGCGCGCTTGGCGCGAACCTATGAACCCTGCGCCGATTTACCGTTGCGCGGTAATCAAAGTGCAAATTTTGCTAAATCTGTCATTAGGGGAATTTTTGCGAAGCAAAAATTCGTGGCAATCTACGATTTTAAAATTCCAAAACGCAAAATTTCGTGTAATTGCGAAATTTTAGTAATAAAATTGAAGCGATAAACTCGCTAATTGCTACCATAGAAGCCAAATCAGAGCTACAAGCTCACATACTAAAATCAAATTTCACGCTTAAAAAGCTTAGCCTAATCGCAGAGCAGAGTAAGAAGTGTGAGTGGAGGGAGAGATGATGAAAAATAGAAGTTTAGATTTACTTGTTGCTTGAATTTTAAAATTCAATAGTAAGTTTAAATTTGAGAATTTAATAAATTCAGTATCAACGATACTGACCGAATTTAAATTTGCAGCTAGGTGTCATTGCGAGAAGCGAAGCTTCGAAGCAATCCAGTAAATTTAAACAATGTTTGATTTGAAAACAGCTTTCGCTGTTTGCTGGATTGCTTCGACCACTTCGTGGTCTCGCAATGACGGAAATTTTATAAAAAGGATAAATTTTGGAAAATTTAAATTCTAAAAACGACTTTTT
Organism: Campylobacter sp. JMF_08 NE1; assembly: GCF_027737875.1. Lineage (NCBI taxonomy): Bacteria > Pseudomonadati > Campylobacterota > Epsilonproteobacteria > Campylobacterales > Campylobacteraceae > Campylobacter > Campylobacter sp. JMF_08 NE1. The sequence goes on along the minus strand of NZ_JAOVUC010000002.1, from coordinate 249,396 downwards.
TAACAAAAACAGAAATTTGAGAGATTATGATAAAGAGCCATTGATTTTACGCGATTATAGCAGAGAAATTGCCTTTCATAATATTTTAAATTCTATATTTTTTCTTATTTCTTTGATAATTTTTATGGCTATTTCAGGAATAAAAAATTATGCAGATTTTAACGATATAATGGAAAAAATTCTTATTTGGCTTACGATATTTATAGTGCTTTTATTGATTGATTATTCGATTATTTTCTTATCAAAAGAACGCCGTGTATCGCTTTCTAATACAAAAGCAACTTATTATAATGCCGATTTGAAAATATACAAAATTTATAGTTTGCTTGGAAATAAGGAATTTTCATCATTTTTATATGCGATAAATAGAATAAAAAATGTATTTATTTATCCATTTTTAATCTTTTCTATAACTGGCTTTTTATTTACTTTCGATAGTGATTTTATTATAGGCTTGCTTGTGTGCATATTCGTTGTATTTTCAGCGACTATGTATGATGTTTTATTTCGTATGTTGGTTTATAAAAAATCAAATAAAAATATTACAAATTTTTGGGAATATTCACAGAAATTTGTAATTGATATAGGTTGGATTGATGGCGGGAGAATTGTAACTGCTGGTGCAACAATTTGCTTTTTTAATCAAAAAGACCACGATTTGTTAAAAGAATATTTTCTTTCACTTTTTCATATAAATTTAGATACGGATATAAAAGGTATTAAAAGTATAAAAATTTTCTAATAAGGAGACAAAAATGAGTAATTCTAGCAGAATTCACAAAGCTACTAGTGAGCTAAACAGGGTAGAATAAAGATTATAAATTTTGATAAATTTAAATTTACTAGTTGCTTGAATTTCAAAATTCAGAAGTAAGTTTAAATTTGTGAATTTAAAAATTTTAGTATCACAGATACTGACCGAGATTTTATAAAAAGGATTAAATTTGGAAAACAGAAATTTTAAAAACGATATTTTTAATAAAAATAAGAATTTGAGGGATTATGACAAAGAGCCGATTATTATAAAAAATTACGAACAATTTTTTACTTCTACATTTTTACTTACAACTTGTATTGTGCCTTTTATTCCACTTATGATTTATGAAATGATTACTGAAAAATTTGTTGAACCTGCAAATGTAGTTATATTTATAATACTTATTGGAGTTTGTATTTTTGGATATAATTTTCTTTATACAAAGCATATTTTGCGAGATGATAACTTTATAAAATTTAAATCTCAAACAATAGAATTTTATGAATATAATGAACTGCAACGAATTGTTAAAATTGAAGAAATGGATAAATTTTTATCAAAACCATTTTGGGCTTGGTGTGAAGAAAATGGCATAACTACATCAAAAATTTTCTTTTTTTTATTTTTTGTGTTAGTTTTAATATGTGGGTTTGTAAAACCCATTATTTTAGCGCTTTTGTTTTTTATATATTTGGCTGAATGTATTAAAAAAGCTATATTTTTTAAATTAAATAATAATTTTTCAAATTTTACTCCATTTCCTGCATTATGTATTGCGAGCGAATTTCATGTTGAACCTCATGTGTATAATATGCTTAGATTTGGTAGATATTGTTTAGTATATATATTCAGCGAAAATGATTATAAACAATTAAAAGAGTGGTTTTTTAGAATTAAAAAAATAAACATTGATAACATTAAAAAAAGCTATTACCCATATTTATAGCTAGAAAAGGAGACAAAAATGGGAAATTCTAGCAGCCTTCACAAGGCTACTAGTGAGCTAAACAAGGCAGAATAAAGATTATAAATTTTGATAAATTTTAAAAATCTCTAATTTTGCACGCGTAGATTGCTTCGTCAAGGCTTGCGCCTTTCCTCGCAATGACAATAGGGGCGCAAATTATCTATTTTTCACTAGATTAATTCGTTCTTTGAAATCAGGCATAATCCCAGCTATGAAGTCGTAAAATTCACGCCTGTGGTGCGCAAAGATGAGGTGAGTTAGCTCGTGAAGCACGACATAATGGACAAAGCGCAAATCTTTTTCGACCAATTTTAACGACAAATTTATGTAGCCCTTCGCGCTGTTGCAGCTGCCCCAGCGAGTTTTCATATCGCGCACGACTAGGCGATTGACGCTCTTTTGCACGAACGGCAAGTAGAGTTTAATCAAATCTTTATATAAATTTAGCGCCAAAAATTTCTTAAATTTCGCAAATTCTATCTCGTTTGCGCAGTAAATTTCGCTTCCTAAAACGGCGATTTTGCCGTTAAATTTCGCCAAATTTTGCGCCAAAATTTCGTTTGGCGTGGCTGGCGTGGCTGGCGTGGCTGGCGTGGCTGGCGTGGCTGGCGTGGAGTTCGTGGAGTTCGTGGAGTTCGTGGAGTTCGTGGAGTTCGTGGAGTTCGTGGAGTTCGTGGAGTTCGTGGAGTTCGTGGAGTTCGTGGAGTTCGTGTTTGGCGTGGCGCTAGGCGCAGTATCACTTACAAAATTTGTGTCAAATTTTAGCGCACTATCACTCGCGCCACTCTCGCAAAATTTCGGCGTAGTATTCCACAAATCCGCGAATTTCTCGCCAAATTTCAGCTCATAAATTTGCCCTAAAATTTCACTCTCGTTTTCTTTCAACGCCAAATTTTCGTATTTTTCTAAGGTTTTTTTAATCCAAATTTCATGCGATGCGATAAATTCCTGCGCCCTTTTCGCGCTCCAAAACCACGGCACACTAGCACGCACGGCGCAATCAGGGCTAATGCGAATCCTAGCGTATTTTACGCGCTTGAAACTAGCCAAAACGCAAATTTTGCCCAAATTTAGACTAATCGTTTGCTCTGCCATTTTTTGCTAATCCACCGCCAAGTATTCGCCCCGCCTCTGAGCCACTCATCGCACAAAAACCCAATCCAAACGCCCAAAATCCCGATTCCAAGCGAAATGCCTAAAAAATACCCCACCGGAAGCGACACGCCCCACATAAAGATTAACCCCATTAAAAACGGAAATCTCGCATCGCCGCTGGCGCGTAGAGCATTGACAAAGACGATATTGAAAGTGCGCCCAAGCTCTAAGATTATCGTTAGATAAAACAGCGGCCGCATGATTTCTTTGTGCGCCCCGCCCAGATTTAGCACGCTCATGATTAGCTCGCGCGCGAAAAAGACAACCGCGATGAAAAACGCCGTGACGATTAGACCGATTTTTAGCGCGTGAAAGGTGTGCGAATACGCGCGCTCTGGCTCTTTTGCGCCCACTAGGCGGCCTACGATGACCTCGTTTGCCATGCTAATGGCACTTCCGCCAAAGAAAATAAAGCTTGAAATCTGAAAATAAATCGTCTGCACCGTAAGACTTGCCTCGCCCATACTCGCTACAAAGGCAAAGGCGACAAGATATTGCGTGATCCAAAGCAGATTTTCCCCCGCACTCGGCAGTCCTACGGATAAAATTTTGCGTAAAATTTCAAATTTTATTTTCAAAAACATTAAAAAGTAAAATTTCAGTTTTATGATTTTGACGGCAATTAGCGCGAAAAGTATCACGCCCACAATCCTCCCGATAATCGTGCTAATTCCCACGCCAAAAAGCCCGTAAAATGGCAGTCCAAAGGGCTGGAAAAGCGCGATAAAATTTCCCACTAGCGTGATGATATTCATCGTTACTGAGATGATGATTATGTAGTTTGCATAGCCATACACGCGGATTATCGCGCTAAAAACTATCGCCACAGCGTCGATTGCAAAGACAATGCTAATGATTTTTAGATAAATCGTGCTATCGGCAAGTAGTTCGCTTGGCACTTGTAAGGCACGGAGCAAAAGCGTGGCGCACGAAAATACAAAAACCCCGCTAAGTCCGCCGATTAGGGCGTTAAAGGTAATGCTAGTATGTATTGCACGCAGGGCCAAAATTTTATTCCTAGCCCCCAGAGCTTGGGCGACCACGACCGAGCAACCCACAGCCAAAAACCCAAAAACCGTGATAAAAAGCAAAAATACCTGATTGCCAGCGCCCAGTGCGCCTACGAGCCTGACATCGACAAGGCTTATCATATAGGTGTTAATCAGCGCGGTAACTAGGCGCAAAAACATATCCGCATAGATTGCTAGGCTTAGTTTTGTTAGTGAAATTTCCTTCATTAATTCTCTTTTTTTAAAATAAGAAGCGCATTTTAGCGAAAAATTCATAGATTAAATTTAGAAATTATTCAAATTTAATATTTTTTTTACTACAATCGACAAATTTTATCTATAAAGGCAAATTTTGGCATTAGTTGATTTGATTGATGTAGTTAAAAAATTCGGTTCAAACACTGTCCTTGACGGCGTGAATTTCAGCCTAAGCTCTGGCGAGAGAGTCGCAATCATCGGCAAAAACGGCGGCGGAAAATCTACGCTGATGAAAATCATCGCTGGCGAGTATGAAATCGACGGCGGTCGCGTCATCACGCAAAACGGCATAAATATCCAAATGCTAGAACAAAGCCCGAAATTTGACGATAATCTCTCTGTCAAAGACGCCCTAAAACGCGAACTCAAAGAAATCTACGATGCCATTGATGAATACAACCAAATTTTAGAACAAATCTCAAACGATCCCCAAAACGAAGCGCTTCTAACCCGCCAAAATGAGCTAAATAAATTTATCGACGCCAAAGACGGCTGGAATATCGACAATAAAATCGAGCGAATTTTGGAGCATTTTGGGCTTAAAATTTACGAAAACCGCTCGGCTTGCACGCTAAGTGGGGGCGAAATTCGCCGCGTCGCCCTTGGTGCGCTGGTGCTAAAAAAGCCAGATATTTTGCTACTCGATGAGCCGACGAACCACCTTGATGTCTATATGGTGAGATTTTTGGAGGATATGCTTTTAAATTCGAAGCAAACCATACTTTTCATCTCGCACGATCGCTATTTCATCGACAAACTTGCGACTAGAAGTATCGAGATAGAGGAGGGCAAACTAAGCTTTTTTGATGGCGGATACGAAAACTATCTAAGGCGCAAACAAGAAATTTTAGCTAGCTTGCAAAAATCCCATGAAACGCTTTTAAAACAGCTAAAATACGAAGAAGAGTGGCTTCATCGTGGCGTAAAAGCTAGGCTCAAACGCGACGAGGGTCGCAAAGCCCGCGTGCTAGCCATGAGAGAAGAAGCCAAAAAAAATCCGGGTGTGATAAGGCGCGTGAAATTGGAGCTTGAACGCGCTAGTAGGAATTTCAACGGCACAGGTGGCGAGAACCGAAAAAAAATGCTTTTCGAGTGCAAAAATGTAAGCAAAATTTTAAATGGCAAGGACCTATTTAAGGGCTTTTCGGCTAGGGTTTTGCAAGGGGAAAGAATTGGCATAGTCGGCGCAAACGGCGCAGGTAAATCCACACTAATAAAAATGCTGATTGGCAAAACCCGCATTGACGGGGGCGAGATCAAAAGGGGCGATATTAAAATCGGCTATTTCGATCAGGCTAGATCTGAAATTTCAGGCGATAAGAGTTTGATTGAGATTTTTTGCCCAAACGGCGGAGATCACATTATGGTGCGCGGACATTATATGCATGTTTATGGCTATCTTAAAAATTTCTTATTCCCAAAAGAATTTTTGGATAAACCAGTAAGCGTGCTAAGCGGTGGCGAAAAAAACCGCGTCGCCCTTGCTAAGCTTTTTACTGAGCAGTATGATTGCCTTATTTTAGATGAGCCGACAAACGATTTGGATATCGCTACAATCAACATTTTGGAAGATTATTTGCTCAGCTTCGAAGGTGCTGTTATCATCGTAAGCCACGATAGATATTTCATCGACAAAATCACAAACAAGCTTTGGGCGTTTGAAAAGGGCAAAATCGAGCAGATTTATATACCATACAGCGAGTATTTGGAGTATGAAGACGAGATAAAAGACCTTGAAATTTATGAAAGCGAGGTCGCTTCTAGCGTGGGAAATACTGCGCCCGAAATCAAAGAAAATAAAAAAGAAAAAACCGCCACTACCAAACTTAGCTACAAACAAAACAAAATTTTAGAAGAATACCCAGCCAAAATCGAAGAGCTTGAAGCTCGCATCAAAGAGCTAAATCACGCTCTTTCAACCCCTGAAATTTACCAGCAAATAGGGCTTCAACCGCTTTTTGAAGAGCTCGAAGAGAAAAAGGGCGCACTAAATCAAATGGAAAACGAATATTTCGAGGTGCTCTCACTGGCTGAAAATTTAAAATAGGAAAATTTATGCTTTATTTTTTGATAATCATTTATATAATTTACACGATTTATAAAATTTCACTAGCCCTTTTACAGCTAAATTTCATCAAGGAAAATGCCAAAAAACCAGCCGTGATTTTAAGCGAAGCAGACTATCAAAAGGCTGGAATTGTCAGCATTACGAATTTGAAATTTGAAATTTTTAGCCTTGCGTTTGGGCTTTTGGTCGCTATTTTTTGGATTTGTTATGGTGCGGGTGCGTTGCAGGAATTTATCTACGCCAAATTTGGCAGGTGCAGCGCAAATTTGGGGGGCGGCGCGAGTATCTTTATCCAAAGCGTTTTTGTTTTAGCTTTCATTATACTTGGCGGGGTGATTGATTTGCCGTTTGAAATTTACGCCACTTTTGTCAAAGACAAAAAACTAGGATTTTCCACAATCACGCCTAAAATTTTCATCACTGATAAGCTAAAAGCCCTTGCGCTAACGCTAATTTTTGGCTTTTTGGTGGTTTTTGCGCTAGTTTTTTGCGTGCAAAATTTGGGGCAGTTTTGGTGGGTGTATGGGTTTGGCTTTTCGTTTGGGCTGATTTTGCTGATAAATTTGATTTATCCTACACTAATCGCGCCGCTGTTTAACAAAATGTCGCCATTAGCTGAGGGTGAATTAAAATCGCAAATCGAGATTTTGCTAGGCAAATGTGGCTTTAAAAGTAGTGGGGTTTTCGTCATCGACGCAGGCAAGCGCGATAATCGCTTAAATGCGTATTTTGGCGGACTTGGGGCGAGCAAAAAGGTCGTGCTTTTTGACACTCTGATAAAAAAGCTAAGCCAGAGCGAAATTTTGGCAGTTTTGGGACATGAACTAGGGCATTTCAAACACGGCGACATACTCAAAAATATCGCGCTTGGGGCGTTTATGCTGATTGTGATTTTTGGCGTGTTTGGAAATCTGGCTACAAATGTGGTTTTTGACGCGCTAAATTTGGTGCGTGACGGCGGTGCGACGCTGATTTTTATCATGCTTTTTTTGCCGATTTTGCAGAGTTTTTTAGAGCCAGTGATGTCGAAATTTAGCCGTATGCACGAGTTTGGCGCGGACAGGTTCGGCGCAGATAATGCGAGTAAAAATGATATGATTAGCGCACTTAAAAAACTTGGTAGCGAAAACAAAACTTTTCCGATTTCTCACCCGCTTTACAGCGCGATTTACCACTCGCACCCGAGCCTGTATGAGCGTATCAAGGAGCTAGAATGAAAATTTTCGAGGCGTTAAAATGGGCGCACGGCAGGACAAATTCTAGGTATGTTTCAAGGGAGCTTTTGAAATTTAGCGAAAATTTAAGCAACGAAGAGTTTGTAATGCTTTTTAACCACGCTATGCGAAATGAGGAAAAATTTCGCCAAAGTGTCGAAATTTACGCTTCTGGCGTGCCACTTGAATACATCACAAACAAGTGCAAATTTTTCGATTTTGAGTTTTTCGTCGATGAGCGGGTGCTAATACCTCGCTTTGAGACTGAAATTTTGGTCGATAAAGCATTTAGCGTGGCTCATCTTTTTAAAACTCCGCGCATTTGCGAGGTCGGCACTGGAAGCGGGATAATCTCGATTTGCCTTAAAAAATTTTTCCCAGACGCGCAAATTACCGCCACCGATATCAGCGAAAGTGCGCTTGAAGTAGCGCGCAAAAACGCCCAAAATTTGGGCGTGGATATTGAATTTGTGCATTGTGAATACCTAAGCGGTGTGCAGGGGGATTTCGATATCGTCGTATCAAATCCGCCATATATCGCTTCCTCGTATAAGCTCGATGAGCGGGTGCTAAAAGAGCCAAATTTGGCGCTAATCGGCGGCGAGAAGGGCGATGAGAAGCTAAAAAAACTAATCTTTTTAAGTGAAAATCGCACGAAATATCTGCTTTGCGAAATGGGGTATGACCAAAAGCAAAGCATGCAAGAAACGCTAAGCGAGCATGGATTTGCCTTTGAATTTTACAAAGATTTAGCTGGGTTTGATCGCGGATTTGTCGCAAGGAAAATAAATTAATGCAGGGCTCAAAACTTCATAGATTGCTTTGCTACAAGGCGTTTGGTTACAGGTATATCGACGCTGGAATCCTTGCTAGTGGCGAGAGATTTTTTAGCGATATTGATAGCCTTTCGCACAGCGTGCAAAACTGCGCGCTGTGCGAACTATCCAAAACACGCACCCACGCCATGGTGCCTTATGGCGATAAAAACGCCAAAATAATGGTAATCTCTCAGTGCCCAACGCACGCAGAAGATGAGAGCGGTGAGCCATTTAGTGGGAATTTGGGCGAGAAATTTAGGGTTAGTTTGAAGGAGCTTTGTGGTTTGGAAATCGGCGAAATTTACGCGTCGTATCTGATAAAATGCGCCCTAAATTTAAATAAAAAACTCACCTCCGAAATCATACTCAAATGCGCTCCCTACGCTATCGACGAGATTAAAATAATCCGTCCCAAAGTCGTGCTATGCCTTGGCGAGCTGTGCGCTAAAATTTTGCTTAAAAACAACAACCTCCCAGATATCAGGCTGATTCACGGCACGCCATTTCGCGAGGGCGGGATTACCTTTATACCGACATTTGATCTAAATTTCCTAAGCCAAAACCCAAGCCAAATTCCACTTTTCCACGATGATTTGCGCAAGATAAAGGAATTTTTGTGAGAGCGATTTTTGCGCTTTTAATCGCTGTTTTTTGCTTGGCGCACGATGACGAAAATATTTCGCTAAAAGATCTAAATTTTACGATAAGCGATGATGAAAATTCTAGCACCCAGATTTTGTTTGAGGGTGAGGATTTTATCCAAAAAAGCCTAGATGAGGGATACACGCTCTGGGACCCAGACAGCGAGAAAGGCGAGGTGTATAATCTCGTGGCAAATGCGATGAGCGCGACGATTGAAAACTCGCAAAATTCGGGCTTTAAAGTGGGTGTTTTAATGGCGCAAAATATCCTTGGCTCGCGCGCAGATAGCATTGCAAATGCGCTTTTGGCATTTGTGAGCGAGAGAAATTTGCAGGCGAATTTGCGCTTTTATTACATAGGAAATGAGAGCGAAGAGGGCATTATAGCGGCACTTGAAGCTATGGAGCGCGATAATGTCGCCCTCATAATCGCTCCATTAAATAGATCTGGCGTGGATATAGTAGATGAAAACTCGCAGTATAGTAGTATGGTTTTTGTGCCGACGCTAAATCAAAATTTAAGCGGGTTCGTGTCGAATAATATATATTTTGGCGGTATTGATTACAGCGAGCAAATGCAGTATCTGCTGGGGCGTTTCGCTGAAAATTTATACGCTATCGGCGATGAGAGCGCGCTGTCGCAGGTGCTGAACGATATGGCGTTTGATAGTCGCAATATCGAGGAGTTTTACACGATTAAAAGCAACCGAAATGCGGTTTTTGATTTTGAGGGCGAACTGCCACAAAATGCGAATTTTATCCTAAATTTGCCTAGTTCTAAAATACTCTCCGTAATCGGCGAAATTTCGCACAAAAAGCTAAACACACAAAACCTGCTTGCCACGCAAGTTGGCTTTGACGGCGAGATTATCGGTGCGCTTCCAAGCGCGATTGGCGGGAAATTTTACCTTGCAAACTCCATTTCGCCGGTTTCAAACTCGCTGCTTCATCGCGCGCTTAGCCTTGGCGTGGATTTGCGCTACGAGTGGATTGCATACAGCGCGCTTAGCGGGTTTGACTATTTTTATTCAAATTTTGCATTAAACCGCTATGAGCGGGCATTTAGCGAGGAATTTTACGATAACGGCCTTAGGTTTGATACCAAAATTTACGAGGTCGGCGAGGGTAAATTTCAAAAATTAAATTAAAATTTCAAATTTTTTTAGAAAGGAATTGCATGAAAAAGTATTTCAAAACACTTTTTTTAGGGCTTTCGTTTTTGTTTTTGCTCGCTGGTTGTGCGAGTAATCAACCCGCGTTAAACCAACCTACGCTAGATCAAATCAAATCTCGCGGAACTATCCTAGTGGGCGCTACTGGGGATTATAAACCGCTAAGTGTGCGCGAGCAAAACGGCACGCTATGGGGATTTGATGTCGATATCGCAAAGGCAATCGCCGAGAAGCTTGGCGTGGAGCCTGAGTTCGTCGCTACTAGCTGGCCAAGTCTGAGCGATGATACTATGGCAGAGCGCTTCGATATCGCGACTACTGGCATTACGATTAACGAAACACGCAAAAAAACTATGCTAATGAGCGATGGCTACCTTGCTAGCGGTAAGACGATTTTGTGCCGAAAAGGCGACGCAGCGAAATTTACAAGCTTAGAGAGTATCGATAAAAAGGGCGTTCGCGTGATGATAAATCCGGGCGGAACGAACGAGAAATTTGCGCGGGCAAATTTCAAAAACGCTAAAATCATCGTCCATAAGAAAAACGCCGAAATCCCAGCGCAAATCGCAAAAGGCGTAGCCGATGTGATGATCACAGAGACCACTGAGGCGCCGTATTATGTGGCAAACAACCCTAAACTAGCCGCTCCGCTACTAGAAAGCCCATTTACACGCGATGAAATCGGGGCTTTGATGTCTCAAAACAAGGGCGATTTGCAAAGTTTCGTAAATAAAGTAATCGCCGAGATGAAGGCAAATGGCGAGTTGAAAAAAATCACTGAAAAATATGGATTAGTTTATTCGTATTAAAATTTTAAAATTTCGGTTGCGAGAATGCTTTTGCTTGTCGCAACCGCTTTTAAAATTCCACGCTGAGGCAATCTTGGATACTGCGCCGAAATTTTAGTTGTAGTGTGGCAAGTTGCCTAGCGAAAATTTCGGTAACCTTATGGTTGGCAAGGATGCCCACCCTACGATACTATTTGATTTCAATTTACTCATATATATTTCCATTAAATAAACTGATTATATATTCTTTTTTATCTACGCATTTAACAAATAATTTATTATCTATAATTTCATAACTATTTATAATTTCGCCAAAATCCACTCTCCATACTTCTTTGCTTCCAAAATAACATATAATGTTACACTCGCAGACTACACATAGATATTCGCTGTTTTCATCGTAGAGCATTTCGAAAAACGGAAAAATCAACTCTTCATTAAATAAAATTTCGCCGCCGTCTATATCTATGCAGATAAAATTTTGACTAGCACCTATGTAAAGTAAATTCTTTCGCACATTTAAGCTTATTTGGGAATTTGTGCCATAGTTAAAATATGCTACGCCATAAATTTGACCGCCACAGCTAACACACAAAAATTCATTATATTCATCGTCTCCACAGAATATAATATTTTCTTTTGGCACTTTTTCTTGTAAAAATTTTAAATTTTCAATAAAACGCATTGTAATTAGTGGCGTTTTCATTTTTCACCCTTTACAATAACGGTCAGCACCGTATGGTGGGTATCCTTGCCCACCGAATTTTATATATTTATTAAATTTAATCATTTTTAATCCTTTATTCATTATTGCGAAGGTCATTATCATATAGTATTTTACTTTTTTGTTCGCACAAATGTATTAGTTTATCTAACTTTTGTTTATAATCAACAAGCAAATCTAATTCTTTTGATTTAATATGTATATCAGATAAAAGCCTATTAAATTCATCTCCACAATTAATAATATTCATATTTAAACTACCTTGTTTTATAAACGACAAAACGGTTCCCATAACAAATCCATCTAGCTCTACTAGTTCAGAAAATAAATCATATAATTCATCGTTTTGTGGAACAGGTGGGAATTCTGTTTCTATTATTTTTTTATATTCTTGCTCTATTTTAAACATGTTAATCCCAAAATGTAACTATTTTTCCGTCTTTTGTCCAATAACCACCAATCTTATTTTCACCTGTGCCAGCACCGTAGGGTGGGCATTCTTGCCCGCCGAATTTTATATTTTTATCAAATTTTATTTTAGCCACTTTAATTCTTTTAAAATTTCGGTAGATAAAAGCAAGTTTTTATATTTTAAATTTGCAAAATTTAGCCCTGCCAACCCTCACAACCCCTTGAAAAACTCCACGATTTCGTCGCTGAATTTCACAGGTTTGCCGTTTTGCAGGTATGCGACTCTGACATCTTGGGCGAAGATTAACTCATCAAATTCGCGCCCATTTATATCTTTTAGTTTGTAGATTTTTTGCGTCAGCACCGCGCTTGCGTTTTTTAGCTCTTTGAGCGTGGTTTTGATTTCTAGTTCGTCGCCCAGCACCGCAGAGCGCAGGAATTTCGCCTGCAAATCGCTCACTACGAAAAACGCCTGCTTGCTGTGAAAATCCACGCCCGCACGCATTAGCGCCTCGCTTCTAGCCCGCTCGCAAAATTTTATGTAGTTTGCGTGATAGACGATGCCCTGCGCGTCGGTATCGTCGTAATAAATCCTAAATTTCATTGCCTCTGCCTATGCGCAAGTTTGGCACCATTTTTAGGAAAAACAGCACCGTTTGCGCGATTATCATTAGCTTGGCGCACCACTCGCTGGCTTTGTGGATTTGGGCGAATTCGGCTGTTTGCGTGCCTGCTTCGCCTAGCTTTTGCGCGTCAAGGATAAATTCTGTGAAATACAGCACAAAAAGTGTCGCTAAAATGAGGTTTATGAGCGCTAGCATGAGGGTTGAGAGTTTTAGGTTGAAAGGCTGGGATTTGTTGTTGTTGAAATTCACCATTTCAAAAATTAGGCAAATTATCGAAAACGGCATTAAAATGGCGTTGTATTTGACAAAAATCGCGCTCATCATCTGACCGCTTTGGAAGTGGCTAAGCACGCCCTCGCCAATGAGACTTTGTGGGTAAAAAATCGTCGGAGCAGTGAGTGCGCCAAGGCTAAGCTCGATACCGATGAGCGCGCCAAGAGCGAGGATATAAATCGAAAAAATCGCTTTCATAAAAATCCTTAAATTTGTAAATTTCGTAAATTTTGTAATTTCGCGCCATTATACCCTAAAATTTGTCTTTATTTGGAAATTTTGAGTAAATTTGGCTGGAATTTAGCCGAATTTCTCAAATTTTATCATTATTTAAGTAATGTTTAAATAAAATAATTTTTCCTTTTTCGTGGTTGGATAGCTCAGTCGGTAGAGCAGCAGACTGAAAATCTGCGTGTCGGCAGTTCGATTCTGCCTCTAACCACCACTTTTATTCAAATTTAAATCCCAAAATCAGTGAAATTTAAGGCACGCAATCATAGAAAATCGCAAAATAAATCGTAAATTTAGCTGTCTTTATAATAAAATCGAAAAGATAAATTTGAAACCAAGGGCGAATTTTGCGCCGAAATTTGCGAATTTGCCAGGCAGGATTACAGAGGCGATAGCGAAATTTTATGATGAGCCAAAATTTGCGGGTGAGTTTTTGAAAATTTTGGATAATGCCTGCAAAAACGGTGAAATTTCACGCGCGTGCAAAGATGAAATTTATCGTAGATTTTTAGCCGAGGAATTTTAGGCTAAATTTGAAAATTTGGGAAAATTAGCGCAAATTTCATGCAAATTTCACGCTAAATTTTAAACTAAATTTGTCAAATTTCGCTCCAAAATTCACGCTAAATTTCCCCAAATTCACCCAAATTTTACCCCGCAAATTCCTCGTTTAAAAACTCCCCAGTATATGAGTGCGTTTTTTTGTAGTTTTTCGCCAGCTGTTTTGGTGTGCCTTGCGCTACGATTTTTCCGCCACCATCGCCACCTTCTGGCCCCATATCTATGAGATAGTCGCAGTTTTTGATGATGTCCATATTATGCTCGATGACAAAGACCGAATTGCCCAAATCCACGAGGTGATGAAGCACTTGCACCAGCCTATCGACATCGGCGAAGTGCAGGCCAGTGGTCGGCTCGTCGAGGATATAAAGTGTATTGCCAGTATCCGTGCGACTAAGCTCCTTTGCGAGTTTGACGCGCTGAGCTTCGCCCCCGCTTAGCGTGGTTGCAGGCTGACCTAGCGCGATATAGCCAAGGCCTACATCTTGGAGGGTTTTTAGTTTTTGGTGTATTTTTGGCACAGCTTTGAAAAACTCCAAAGCCTCGTCGATACTCATCGCCAAAACCTCGGCGATATTTTTGTTTTTGTAGTAAATTTCGAGCGTCTGGGCGTTGTAGCGCGAACCACCGCATGCGTCGCAAACTACGCTAATATCGGGCAAAAAGTGCATTTCGATTTTGATTTCGCCCTCTCCTGCGCATTTTTCGCAACGCCCGCCCTTGACATTGAAGCTAAATCGCCCGATTTTATACCCCCTCATCATCGCCTCTTTTGTCTGCGCAAAGAGCGCGCGGATCTCGTCCATAACGCCAGTGTAAGTGGCTGGATTGGAGCGTGGGGTGCGACCGATTGGGCTTTGGTCTAGGTAGATGACCTTGTCTAAATTTTGCAGACCTGAAATTTTGGCATTTTTTATAATTTTTACATTTCTGGCACGGTTAAGCTCCTCCAATGCCGCTGGCAGGATTGTTTGAAGCACGAGCGAGCTTTTGCCGCTGCCACTAACTCCGGTAATTCCGACTAAATTTCGCAAAGGAAATTTTGCGCTTAGGTCGTGGATATTGTTGATTTCGACATTTTTTATGCTTAACCACTCCTTTTGCGGGCGATTTTTTTGGTAATCAATCGTTTTGTGATTGTTCATATACAGCGCGGTTTGCGTGTCGCTTTTAAGCAGATTTTCCACACTTCCGCTAAATACGACCTCGCCACCGTATTTACCAGCCCCAGGTCCGATATCTACGACGAAATCCGCTTGTTGTATGGTTTTTTTGTCGTGTTCGACGACGATTACAGAATTTCCCTTTTGCTGTAAATTTCTAAGTGTATTGATTAGCTTTTGTGTATCGCGCTCGTGAAGTCCGATACTAGGCTCATCTAGGACATACATTACCCCACTTAGTCCGCTTCCAATCTGGCTTGCGATGCGTATTCGTTGTGCTTCGCCACCGCTGATTGTGCGTGCATCGCGCCCAAGGGTCAGGTATCCAAGACCTACATCGTTTAAGAAAAATAGTCTTTCGTTGATTTCTTTTAAAATCGGCGCCGCGATTTGCGCCTCTTGCGGGCTAAAATGGGCGAAATTTTTCTCATCGCCAAAGAATTTGACATTTTCTTCTATGCTTGTCTTTACTACTTCGCCAAGGCCTTTGCTAGCGACTTTTACAGCTAAGCTTTGGGGTTTTAGACGCAGTCCGCCACAAGCGGTGCAGGTTTTTTCGCTCATATATTCGTCTAAATCGTTTTCGTTTTTTAGCAAATCATAGGCGTATTTGATTGCGCCCTCGAATTTACGCATTAGCTTGTGCGATTTCCAATAAAACGGCACTTCTTTCGCGCTTCCGTATAAAATGAGCTGTTTTTGTGCCTCATCAAGCTCGGCGTATGGGACATCTGTGGGAATATCGTTTGCCGCGCAAAATCCGAGCAAAAATTTATAATAATAGCTTTTGTTAAACCCTGACATTACCTTAATCGCGCCGTTTTCGATAGAATTTGCCTCGTTTATGATTTTAGCTAAATCTAGGCTAAATTTAATCCCAAGCCCATCGCACTCCTCGCACGCACCTTTGGGGCTGTTGAAGCTAAAAGTCAGCGGTTCGAGCGGAGTAAATGAAATTTTGCAATCAAAGCACGCCATGTGTTCGCTGTAATGGATATGATCGTGCGCAAGCCCGAATTCATCGGCATTTGCGATATCTATTTCGACCTCGCCAAAGCTAAGTTTTAAGGAATTTTCGATGTCGCTTGCGATTCGCGTGGCGTTTTCTTCGCTGATACTGACGCGGTCGATGACGACTTTGATTGTGTGTTTTTTGGTTTTAGCTAGTTCGATTTCTTCGTCAAGTCTAACTAAAACGCCGTCAATCTGGGCTCTGACATAGCCTTTGTTTCGCATATCTTCGATCAAATCAGCAAAAGTGCCCTTTTTTTCGCGCACGAGCGGGGCAGAAATTGAAATTTTCGCGCCATTTGGGAGTTTCATAACCTCGGCGATGATATCAGATGAGCTCATTTTTGAGATTGGTTTGCCGCATTGGTGGCAGTGTTGCACGCCCGTTCTAGCATAAAGCAAGCGCAAATAATCGTAAATTTCAGTTATTGTTCCCACGGTTGAACGAGGGTTTTTGGAGGTGGTTTTTTGATCTATCGCAATCGCTGGGGTTAGGCCGTCGATTTTGTCGATATCTGGCTTGCCAACCCGGTCTAAAAACTGCCTAGCATACGCCGAAAGGCTCTCTACATAGCGTCTTTGCCCCTCGGCATAGAGTGTATCAAAGGCTAGCGTGGATTTGCCAGAGCCCGAAAGGCCGGTAAAAACGACTAATTTATTTTTTGGAATTTTCAAATTTATATTTTTTAGGTTGTGTTCTCTTGCGCCGATAATTGTGATTTTATCGTTCATTTTAGCCTCTTTTTTGTGAAAATTAACCTTTAATTATATCTTAAAATTCTTTGAAAGAGTTTGCAAAAACGCTTAAATTTCAGCCATGTTTGATATAATTTTGAAAAATCAAAATTTAATGGATAAAAATGAAAAAAGTTTTAATCATAGCAAGTGGCGATTTCGCGCGCCATTTTTTAAATAGAATTTATAAATCCAAAGATGTTATCCACGAATACTTCATCATCGCAAAAGACAGCTCCTGCGTGCCTGAGGGGATTTTGGGTATGCAAAATTTCAGCGTAGAGATTTTCGATCCTACAAGCATAGAAAGGCTAAAATTAGTAGTAAATCAGGGCGAATTCGATAGGTGCATAATGATAATGGACATTGAATTTGACGCTAGGGTGAGTTTGAATAATCTTAAAGAAATTGCGCCAAATTTGGAAATTTATCTCGCTGATTTTTGGGATTTGGTGCAAGAGTATAAAGAAGAAAAGCATATTAAAATTTTAAATGTTTTATCGCTAAATTCATCTCGTTTTATGGGTTGTTTGCCAGATAGCCCGGTTTTTGCGCAGTATGTAGGGCTTGGCAGAGGCGAGATAATGGAGGTAAAAATCCCAGTGGGAAGCTCGTTTGCGTATCGCAAGGTAGGCACTCTAAGCTCGAAGCGATACAAAATCCCGATGATTTATCGCCACAACACCTACATAATCACCACGAAAAGCACGGTGATTTATCCAAACGATACGATTTTGGTTGTGGGCGAGCCAAGTGCCTTGCGCGCGGTATTTGCGCAGGTCAAACAGCAAAACGGCCAGTTTCCATCGCCATTTGGGATAAATATTTATGCGCTAATTGATATGAAGGAGATGAGCGAGAGCTCGATTTATAAGACGCTAAGAGCGGTGGAGTATCTAGATAGCAGGCTCCAAAATCACAAAATTTGCATTAGGGTGGTAAATCCTAAAATTTCGCCTAGTTTCGAGGAAATTAAAGCCAAAAGCGATGATGAAAAATTTGAAATTTTAATTGATTATAAAGAGAAAAATATCTCGAATTTAAACGGCGATGTGAGCGAAAATAAGGCTGGTTTGGTCGTGTGCGTGAGGGAGATTTTCGAAAAAAATAAAGCCTATTTGCAAAGTCTTGGCGTGCCGATTTTAAGTCTAGGGCAGAGCGAGTTAGAGGCGATAAAACGCAGTGTGGTGGTAAATGGCGGAGCGAATATGGACGAGGAATCAAGCGTGGTTTTTGATATCAGCTCGCAGCTTGGTATGAATATTCACCTGTATATTTTTAACGAAAACGGCGGCAAAGGTGGCGAGTTTGTGCAAAATTATCTAAATTTGTCAAAGCTTTTCTCAAAAGAGCTCATAATCCACGATGATATGAGCAAAAACCCATTAATCGAGCTTAGCGGAGAGAGTGATTTCTTGCAGTTTGTGCCATTTAGCGATAAAATTTTAGCCCCGAAATCGACAGCAATTTTCAAAAAAGACCTTGACAAAATGTATTTCAAACTAAGCCACAATCACCAAATTTTTCTTCCATGCGATATGGGGTAAAAAAATGCAAAATTTATGCTACAATAAGGCAAATAAAGGGGTTAGAATATGAAAATTGATATTGATTTGAAAGAGAAAAGTTACAGCGTTTTTATCGACGAATTAGCCAAAATTTCACTTCCTGGCAAGGTCGCAATCATCACAAACCCCAAGGTTAGCGGGCTTTGGCTCTCGTATTTGTTGGAGAGATTGGAGTGCGAGCAGAAATTTATCATCACGATTCCTGATGGCGAAGAGTATAAAAGCTTAGCCAGCGTGGAGCAAATTTTAGAGCAACTTTTTAGCTCCAAACTAGATCGCAAAAGCACGCTAATAGCACTTGGCGGTGGCGTGATTAGCGATATTACGGGATTTTGCGCGAGTATTTATGAAAGAGGGATAAATTTTATAAATATCCCAACCACGCTTTTAGCCCAAGTAGATGCTAGCGTAGGCGGGAAAACAGGCGTGAATAACCGCTTTGGCAAAAATTTAATCGGTTCATTTTATCAACCACGCGCCGTGTATTGTGAGAGTAAATTTCTCTCAACCCTGCCAGCGCGCGAATTTGGCGCAGGTGTGGCAGAAGCTGTGAAAATGGCGGTAACATTTGATAAAGAGCTGTTTGAGTATTTTTGCGAGCATGATTTGAAGAGCGATAGCGAAGTGGCCCATATCATCGCAAAATGCGTGGAAATAAAAGCTGGTGTCGTGGCGAGAGATGAGCGCGAAAACGGCGTGAGAGCGGTGCTAAACTACGGACACACCTTCGCGCATGTGATTGAGAATTTGACGAATTATTCTGTGTATTTGCACGGTGAGGCTGTGGCGATTGGTATGGTTATGGCAAATGATTTGGCTGTAAGACTTGGCAAACTAAGCGCAAACGAAGCAGAGAAAATTCGCGCGCTGCTCGCTAAATTTGGACTTCCGCTAAGCTATAAAATCCAAAATGTAGATAAATTTTACGAAATGTTTTATCTGGATAAAAAAAGTGCCTCAGGCAAGATAAAATTCATTATGCCAAAGGGAATTGGTGATTTTTTCGTATCTGATGATATCGATGAAAATCTCGTAAAATCGACATTAAGAGCGTTTCAATGAATAAAATTTTAACTCTTTTTTTATTTTTTGTTTTTGCTTTTGGCGAGGGAAATTTAAGCGAAAATTTAGCAGAGCAAAATTTAAGCTTATCAGAGCAAAACAGCTCCGCCACTAGATTAAATAAAGAATATGTCAATTCGAGCGAAAGTGCCGATGTAGCGATGATTGCTCCGCTTGGCGAGCAGATTAGGGCGATTGATGAGGAGATCAAAAACAATCTTTGGGTTAGCAGATTTGCGAATTTCATCGGTTACCAAGAGCTTTTAAAACAGCAAAAAATCTTGCAAGATGAGCAAAAATCCCTAAGCGACGCGGACGAGATCAACGAAATAGGCAAAAAACTTCGCGCCGTAAATGAGCAACTCTCGCTTTTAAAAGAGTATGAAAAAAGCCCATTTTTGGACATTGTCGCTATGCCAGAGACCCCAGAGCCAGAGCGTGTGAGCAATCCCTTTTCGATAATCACGGGTTTTTCGACGATACGAAATTTGCAAGA
The DNA here is from genome assembly GCF_027737875.1 of Campylobacter sp. JMF_08 NE1. NCBI lineage: Bacteria > Pseudomonadati > Campylobacterota > Epsilonproteobacteria > Campylobacterales > Campylobacteraceae > Campylobacter > Campylobacter sp. JMF_08 NE1. The sequence goes on along the minus strand of NZ_JAOVUC010000002.1, from coordinate 229,687 downwards.
GCAAAAATTGGAGCAAAAACGAAAAATCGAAAATTTAAAGGTTTTGATAGAAAAACTCGAAACCAAGGCCGAATTATACGCCAAAGTGGAGAAAATTTCCCCAGATGATAAACTCATCAAAGATTACAAAAATTTAAAATATGAAATCGGCGAATTTAGCTCTGCTTACGAGCTTGCAGGCACTACTTATGATGTGTATGAGAAAAAAATAAACTCCCAAATCACCGCGCTAACTGCCGATATCACGACGCAAATCAAGCGCGCTGGAAATATCCTTATATGGATTGGCATAGTTTTGGCGTTGGCGTTTTTAGCCAAATTTATCGCCAAACGATATGTCATAAATGATGAAAATTTCTACCTTGTCAATAAAATCATAAATGTCATAAATTTCACCATTATCGTGCTGATTTTGCTATTTTCGTATATTGATAATATGACGCATTTTGTCACCGTGCTGGGCTTTGCTTCGGCAGGTTTGGCGATTGCGATGAAGGATATGTTTATGAGCTCGCTTGGCTGGCTTGTAATCGTATTTGGCGGCACATTTAGAGTAGGGGATCGCGTCAAAGTCTGCAAAAATGGCGTCGTGTATGTGGGCGATATCATCGATATTTCCGTGCTTAGAATGACGATTTTCGAAGATGTTACGATGACAACATGGAGAGAAAATAAACGCGCAGGTAGGGTTGTATTTATACCGAATAACTACATTTTTACAGATTTGCTGGCTAATTATACGCACTCCGGGTTAAAGACCGTTTGGGACGGCATCGATATCTTACTCACATTTGATAGCAATCACAAAAAAGCTATGTATATTATCAAAAACATAGTTAGGAAGTATTCGAAAGGCTATACTGATATCGCCAAAAAGCAAATGTCAAAACTTCGCTCTCAATACAGCATAAAAAACCCAAATGTGGAGCCTAGAATTTTTAGCTTTTTTGAGCCTTATGGTATTCAAATTTCGGTTTGGTATATGACGAATTCATACGCTACTTTGGGGCTTAGAAGCAATATTTCAAGTGAAATTTTAGAAAGCTTACAAAAAGAAGATGATATCAAAATCGCTTACCCAGCCTACACGCTTTACAACGGCAAAACTTACGGCGCAAACAAAGCGCCAAATTTCGAGCCAAACGAGCCACCTATGGGGGAAGTATAGGTGAGGGTGTATTTTAAGACCTTTGGGTGTCGCACGAACATTTACGATACTGAATTAATCAAAAAAATGGTGCAAAACGCGCAGATTGTGGGCAATGAGAGCGAAGCAGATATCATTGTGGTAAATTCATGCACCGTTACAAACGGCGCAGATAGCGATGTCAGAGGCTATATTTCGCGTATGAATAGGTCTGGAAAAAGGGTGATTTTAACAGGCTGTGGAGCCAAATCTCAGGGGCAAAATTTGCTAGCAAAAAATCAAATTTTTGGCGTTTTTGGTATGAGCCAAAAGGCCAAAATCGATGAGTATTTGCGAGCAGATACGAAATTTTACGATATCGGAGATTTGGAGTATAAAGAAAGTAGCGTGCTTGGCGATTTTGAGAATCACACGAAAGCCTTTATCAAAATCCAAGAGGGTTGCGATTTTTCGTGTGCTTACTGCATAATCCCTTCTGTAAGGGGGCGCGCGCGCTCTATCGATGAGAATTTGATTATAAATGAGGCGCGAAATTTAGCCCAAAATGGTTTTAGCGAAATCGTCCTAACTGGCACGAATATCGGAAGTTATGGCAAAGATAGTGCCACATCTCTTGGGGCTTTGTTGCAAAGGCTTGGCGGGATTTTGGGCATAAAGCGCATTAGGCTGGGTTCAATCGAGCCAAGTCAGATTGATGAGAGTTTTCGCGAAATTTTGGGCGAGAGCTTTTTGGAGCGACATTTGCATATCGCTTTGCAGCACACTTCGCAGACTATGCTTAGCATTATGCGTCGCAGAAACACAGCGTTTAGGGATTTGGAGCTGTTTTTGGAGCTAGGCGAGAGAGGGTTTGCGCTTGGGACTGATTTCATCGTCGCTCACCCAGGCGAGAGCGAGGAAGTCTGGGGCGAGGCGGTTGAGAATTTCAAAAAATTCCCGCTTACGCACCTGCACGCCTTTATTTTCTCTCCGCGCTGGGGCACAGCTTCTGCTTCGATGAGTGGGAGGATTAATGGCGAAGTGGCGAAAGCTAGGCTTAAAATGCTTAAAAATATCGTAGCGTTAAATAATTTCGAGTTTCGCAAAGCTCACAAATCGCCACTTTCGGTGCTAGTAGAGCGCAAAAACGGCGAATTTTTCGAAGGATACGATGAGTTTTATAATAAAATTTTGATAAAAAGCGAAAAAGATTTATCTAAAAAATGGGTAAGGATAGAAGATTATGAAGTCAAATTTGAGTCAAATGTGGCAGAAATTTAAGGCAAACAAGCTAAATTTGATCCTTGTGTTTTTGGGATTGCTTATCGTTTTGCTTAGTATTGTGTATTTCAAAGATGACGCGCAATACATCAGCGAGCGCGAATTTAGCGAGCTTATGCAAAGGGATTTAATCAAGCGAGCCCATATCGAGGACGGCGCGCTAAATTTCATTTACGAGGGCAAAAGATACCGCATTTTAGCCGATATCGTCGATCTCAAAGAGCTGGCAAATCACGCAGTTATCAGCAAATCGCACGGCAATAGTGGCGAAATGACAATCAGCGCGATTTTGGTGATTTTCACTTTTGCTTTTTTTCTTTTTGTCTATTATTTTGAAACCGTGCTTTCGCGCCGTAAAAAAGGGCAAAATTTAGCTTCGCAAGCCCAAAATACTGCGCCGCAAAATTTCGCACCAAACTCATTTGAACCAGTTAAAAGCGATGTGAAATTTAGCGATATTGCAGGTATTAGCGAGGTCAAAGACGAGCTAATCCAAATCGTAGATTTTCTAAAAAATCCGCTCAAATACCAAAAATTTGGCATAAAACTCCCAAAAGGCGTTTTGATGATAGGAGCGCCAGGTGTGGGAAAAACGCTAATTGCAAAGGCCGTAGCTGGCGAGGCTGGCGTGCCGTTTTTTTACCAAAGCGGGGCGAGTTTTGCTGAGATGTTTGTCGGAGTGGGCGCAAAGCGCGTCAGGGAGCTCTTTGCGAGGGCAAAATCGTGCGCACCTGCGATTATTTTCATCGACGAAATCGACGCTGTGGGCGGTAAAAGGGGTGTTGGGCGAAATGACGAGAGAGAGGCTACGCTCAATCAGCTTCTAACAGAAATGGACGGATTTGAAGAAAATAGCGGTGTAATGGTCATCGCCGCGACAAATAAAATCGATTTGATCGACGAGGCTCTGCTTCGCTCTGGCAGGTTTGATAGGCGCATTTTTATCTCACTACCAAATTACAAAGACAGGATTGAAATTTTAAAAATTTACCTTGCGGATAAAAAATTTGATTTAAATATAACCAAGGTAAGTCGCCTTTGCGTGGGATTTAGTGGGGCAGGCGTGGCGACATTTGTCAATGAGGCTGCTATGAAGGCATTGGAGAGGGGAAGCGATAAAATCGAGTTAATAGACTTCGAAAATGTGCGCACAAAGGTCTTTTATGGCGTGCAAAAAAGCCAAATTTTAACCGAAAACGAAAAAGAAATCCAAGCTTTTTATCAGGCTGCAAAGGCGCTAATTGCGTATTGGTATTCGATGAATTTCGATAAAATCGAGCTTTTAAACGATAAATTTTTAAACGATGATTTCGAAATCCGCTCCAAAACCCAAATGCTAAATCAAATCAAAGTCCTACTCAGCGGCACCGCAGCCCTTGCGATACACAAAAACGACGCCTTTACAAACGGCTCAAACGATGTCAAAGAAGCGACCGAGCTGGCGCAAAAAATGGTCTATGAATACGCTATGGGGGATAGTTTCGTGCCAAATCCAGTCAGCGTCAATGAGATATTAAATTCGTGCTTTGAGGATGTGGGCGAGACGCTTCGCACTATGCAAGAGGCGCTAAATTTGATAGCGAAGCAAATTTTTGTTTATGAGTATATCACTCACTCTGGCGTGCGCTCGATCTTGCAACCAGAGCTTGATGAGGACGAGGAAAATTTGGGCGAAGAGCAGGGTGAAATTCACAGCGAAATTCAGAGCGAAACACCTGCGCCTAGAAGTGATAGATTAAATTTCGATGATTAGGAAAGATATGCAAAAAAAGGTAAAAATAGGAATTTTAACCATTAGCGACCGCGCTTCAAGCGGGGTTTATGAAGACCTTGGCGGCCCAGAGATAAAGCGCATAATGAGCGAGTGGATAGAGGGCGAGGTGGAATTTGACTACCGCATAATCGCCGATGAGAGCGCGCTAATCGAGAAAAGTTTGCGAGAAATGTGTGGTAACGGGTGCGACGCTGTATTTACCACAGGTGGCACAGGTCCAGCCCCGCGCGATGTCACGCCAGAAGCTACCGAGGCAGTGTGCGAAAAAATGCTACCTGGTTTTGGCGAGTTAATGCGCGCTGTGAGCCTAAAATATGTCCCAACCGCCATTTTATCGAGGCAAACGGCCGGTATTTACAAAAACTCTCTTATCGTAAATTTGCCGGGCAATCCAAAGGCGATTTTGCAGTGTTTAGAGCCGATTTTCCCGGCGATTCCATACTGCATAGATTTAATCGGTGGTGCTTATATCGAGGTAAGCGATAAAATCACAGCTTTTCGCCCAAAAAAGAAGTAAAAATGCAAATTGAGAAAAACGATATTTTAAATTTCGCCAAATATTTCACCAAAATCGCCCACACAAGGGGGCGTTTGCGAATTCGCGTAAGCCCCAAGATTAGGGAGATTAGCGGGGTTAGTGAGGCGGAATTGAAGGCGAAAATCGCTAGTATTAGCGGGATAAAAGAGTATAAATTTAACCCGCTAATTGGCTCTTTGACGATTTTTTATGACAGCCAAATTTTTAAGCCCCAGCTGTGGGAGGAGTTTTTATCTGGGCAGGTTTCGCCTGAGCTAATTTCGCTTGTAAATTCTACGGCTAATGATATTTGCTCTTAAAATTTTCATAATTAAATGAAAATCGTTTTTATAAATTCAGCTAATTTTATACAAAAATATTCTATTATTTCACACTAAAAATTTGATAAATTTATCGTTTAAAACGCCTTGAAATTTTGATTTTAAGGTGTTTTAGCGTAAAATCAAATTTTACTTTTTCTAATTATGATAGCAAAAATCATAAGTATGTAAATTTCAAAATTTTAAAAGGAGAAATTATGCCGATTAGATTTTTTTTAGGTTTAGTTTTTGGCGGGGCTAGTGTCTATGCGCTCACAAATCGCAAAAAAATCGCACAAGGTCTTAGCGAGCTTGCCAAAAGAGAGGGCGCAAAAAAGCTAAAAGATAAGGTAAAAAGCGCGAGCAAGGGCGTTAAAACCACGCTAAATAGGGCAGGTGATGAGATTAGCGAGAAATTTAAAAATGCAAAAGGCGAGCCAGAAAAAACTGCTAATGAGCCGAAAAAATCCGCAAACAAAAAAAGTGTCGAAAAACCAGTGAAAAAACCACGCGCGAAAAAATCAACCACCCCTAAACCGCGCGCCAAACGCGCAGAGGGCGCGACTGAGACGCAAATTTAAGGTTAGGGTATGAATACAAAACTAACTTTGTCGCGCTCGCCAATCGATAATGCCCTAAGTGGCGCGCTAGCTGGGGCGATTGCTGGGGCTGCGAGCGAGATTGCAAATGTCAAAAAAGGAAAAAACAAAAAGCAGGCTATGCGCGACGGGCTAAATTCGGCGCTTCGTGGAGGCATCATCGCAGGCGGGGCGATTTATAGCGCAAACAAACTTGTCCAGGGCGAGTATTTGGGGGCGCTTGTGGGCGCAGTTTTGGCGACATGCGCGCTAGAAATGAGCGAAAATTTAATTACAAAGGAAGAAAAATGAGCAAAAAAAAGATTTCTAAAAAAGAGTTAAAACAAATTTTAAAATATTGCGAAAACAGCGCAAATGGCGAGCTTGGCGAGCTATCAAAATGGATAAATAGCGCACTTGGTGGCAAAAAATCCAAAAACCTTTCAAATTTTGCCGGGCTAAATCAATTAGGCAAAAGCAAATTTTTTAAGAAAAATTCATTTCTAAATGGCGCAATTTTGGGCGCTGCGGTTGTGTATTTTTTCACTAACGAAAATGCGCAAACAAACCTTTTTAAATTTATCGCAAAGGGCTCAGAGCTCTTTGAAATGGGGATTGAGGAGATGAAGGAGCGTTTTTTGGACGCAAAAGCGCAAATGAGCGAAAATGAAATTTGAGATAAAACACGAGTGTGCGGGGCGAATCAGGCTTAAAATTTGCGCTTTTAAAAATTTAAATGAGGGCGAATTTTTAAAAGAAATTTCAAAATTTAGTGGCGTTAAAGAGTGCAGATTTAACGCTAAAATCGGTGCTTTAATTATAAATTATGACAAAAATTTTACTAGGTTAGCTTTCAAAAATACTGCCCGCAAAGCCAAGGGCGAGAGTGAGGGCTCCCGCAATAGCGCAAACTCTCGCAAGAGCGCAAATACTAGCACTCGCGACGAGTTGATAAAGCACCTAGTGAATTTAGACTTAGCCAAATTTAAGCGCGCCAAAAAGCGCGAACGCTCACATGCCCCTAGCAAAAACGCTTTGATTGTCTCAGCTGCTGCGCTTGGGGCGAATTTTTTCTTTCGAAATTCGGCGTTTGTGCGACTTTTTAGCTTGATTGCTTGTTTGCCGCTGCTTAAAGAGGGGGCAAAAGAGAGCCTTGCGCATGGACTAACTTCTAAAACGCTTGAAGCTTTGGCTGTGGGGATTTCCTTTGGCAGGGCCGATACTTTCGCGGCAAATAGCACAAATACAATGCTAGCCCTTGGCGAGTATATGGAAGAAAGCACCGTTTATAAAAGCGATGATTTGATAAAAGAACTAGCCAAACCTGATATTAGCGAGGCGTGGGTCGAGGTAGAGCAAAACGGCGAAAAAATCGAGATGAAAATCCCGGCCAAAGAGCTTAAAACAGGCGATATCGTCGTGGTAAGATCTGGCGATATCATCGGCGTAGATGGCCATATTTTAAGCGGAGAAGCACTCATTAATCAATCCTCCATGACAGGCGAAGCCTTGCCAGCGCGCAAAAGCAGGGGCGATAGTGTGCTATCTGGCACGATTGTCGCAGAGGGTAAAATTCGAATTTGGGCTGAGAGCGTGGGCGATGAAACATCAGCGCACAGTATCAAAAAATACATCGCAAACGCACTCAAAGAGCGCTCGCAAATCGGCGCGCGTGCGATGAGGCTGGGCGATAAGCTAGTGCCTATTACCTTTGGGCTAGCTGGGGTTTCGTATCTGATAAATCGAAATTTTACTAGCGTTGCCTCTGTTTTGCAGGCTGATTATTCTTGTGCGCTCAAACTCCCAACGCCAGTTGCCTTTAAATCGAGTATTTCAAAGGCTGGCAAGGCTGGAATTCTCATAAAAGGGGCGAAAGCCTTAGAGAGCCTTGGAGCTAGCGATACCTTTGTCTTCGATAAAACAGGCACGCTCACACACGGGAATTTAGAGGTCGTAAAAATCATATCCTTTGATAAAAATTTCAGCAATAAAGACATTTTAAATTTGACAGCGAGCGCGGAGGAGCATTATTTCCACCCAGTCGCCCAGGCTATCGTTGAAGCAGCCAAAAAGCGTGGATTTATCCATGTCAGCCACGATGAGGTCGAATTTGTCGTAGCGCACGGGGTGAAAACAAACATAGAGGGCAAAATTTTAATCATTGGCTCGAAGCATTTTTTACAAGATGATGAGATGATAGATTTTTCTCCGTTTAAAAAACGGATTGAAAATTTAGAAAATCGCGGCCTCTCGCTACTTTTTATCGCATTTGACGGCAAGCTTTTGGGCGTGATTGGACTGCGTGATAGACTTCGTGATAATGCTAAATTTGTGATTTCCCAGCTTCGCAAAATAGGGGTCAAACAAATCATAATGCTAAGTGGCGATGTGAAGCAAAAAGCCGATGAAGTGGCGCGCGAGTTGGGGCTTGACGCGGCGTATGGGGAGCTTTTGCCGACGCAAAAAACCGAGATTATCAAAGATTTGCAATCGCGCGGGCATAAGGTTACATTTATAGGCGACGGCATAAACGACGCTCCTAGCCTAATGGCGGCAGATGTGGGGATAGGTATGCCTAGCTCTGCACACATCGCAAAGGCGAGCGCGCAAATTTTGCTTTTGAAAAACGATATCGAGGGCGTGGCGAAAATCAAAGCCGCAGCAGATGATACACTAAGGCTGATTAGGCGGAATTTTAACGCCACCGTTGGGATAAATTCAGCGATTTTGCTTTTGGCTACGCTTGGGATTTTAAGCCCGATATCCACGGCGATTTTGCATAACGGCACGACGATTGCTCTGCTTTTAAATTCGATAAAAGGGGCTAAATTTGAAAAGTAAGGATAAAATTTTGGATTTGCAATTTCAGCGAAAACTAGCCAAAAACAGCCTTGCAGTAAGTATGGGAATCTGCGCGTTTAGCGGGTTTAAAAAGGGCAAGGCATGGCGCAAAATCCACAAAATAAGCGGAATTAGTATGCTTGGCTTTGCGATTTGGCACGCAAGTCTGTATGGCACGAGATACAGCGAGTATTTAAGCGGACGCAAAAATTTCAAAAACTCTAAAAAAGGCAAAAACTTTGGTAAAATAGCGCAAAATTTACCAAAGGAAAATAATGAAATTTAAAATAGACGCAAAAGACGGCGCAGCGCGCGCCTGCACCCTAGAAATGGCGCACGGCGTGGTGCAAACGCCGATTTTTATGCCTGTTGGCACGGTGGGTGCTATCAAAGGCCTAGACGCGCACGATGCGAGCGAAATACTAGGCGCAAAGATAATCCTAGCAAACACATATCACATGTATCTGCGCCCAGGAGCTAGCGTGGTAGAGGAGTTTGGCGGACTTCATGGATTTAGCAAATTTGGGGGAAATTTTCTAACAGATAGCGGTGGGTTTCAGGCCTTTTCACTGCGGGCAAACACCAAAAACGACGAAAACGGCATAAAATTTAAAAGCCATATTGACGGAAGCACGCATTATTTCACGCCTCGCTCTGTGATAGAGACGCAATACGCGCTAAATTCGGACATTATGATGATTTTAGATGATTTGGTCGATTTGCCACGCAATCCAAACGAGCTTGAAAGCGAGGCTAAAATTAGGCTAAAAAAGCGCATTGATTTGAGCGTGAAACGCACTATAAAATGGGCAAAGGAAGCAGTGGAATTTCACAGCGAAAACAAAGCGCGCGGATCTCACACTCACCAAAATATCTTTGGCATTATCCAAGGTGGCACGGATTATGAGGCGCGAAAAGAGTGCGCGCTCGCACTTTGTGAAATGGGCTTTGACGGGCTTGCAATCGGCGGATTGAGCGTAGGCGAGACAAACGAGCTAATGTATGACACGGTCGAGGGGGTTATACCTTTTATTGATGAAAACAGACCGCGCTATTTAATGGGCGTGGGCACGCCAGAGGATTTGGTCGAAAATGTCGCGCGGGGCGTGGATATGTTTGATTGCGTAATGCCTACGCGAAATGCGCGTAATGGCACGATATTTACAAGCAGGGGCAAATTTAGCATTAAAAACGCTTGTTTCGTCCATGACCATGGACCACTTGATGATGAGTGCGATTGCTACACTTGCAAAAACTTTTCGCGCGGGTATTTAAACCACCTATTTCGCGCGCACGAGCTGACATTTTACCGCCTAGCAAGTATTCATAATCTGCATTATTATCTAAATTTAGTAAAACAAATGCGAGAAGCGATAATGCGGGGCGAATTTGCTAAATTTAGGCTAAATTTTTACGCCAAAAGAGCTAAATAAAACGCCTAAACAAGGCGTTTTATAAGCAAAAACGAAAGTATATAAAGTGGCGCGATAACAGCACAGATTGCGACATGCTGCCACCAAATCAAATCAGGGTTAATAAAGCCAAAAAATCTGTTTAGCACATTTGCGCTAAATACAGCCACGAAATCCACAATCAGGGCTAAAATGAAGAGTTTGACCCCTGTTTTTTTGCTAAGATAAAAAAATGCCTTGGCTTTGTAAAAATATCCGCAAAACCCCAGCACGCCTAGCGCGCACAGCAGGCCAAGGCCGTATTTTTGCAGCCCAAAGAAATTATTCATTTCTGCTAGTGCGACAATCAAAGTTAGGATAAAAAATAGATTAAATGAGTTGATTTGGCGTTTGGCGTATAGATCGTGCGTGGCGACTGCAAGGCCGTTAAATGCGAAATTTAGCGGTATTAAATAGGCAAGTAACCAGATAAAAACTATGGCTAAATCTACGCAAATCCCAACCGAAGCTGAATTTGCAAAGCCCAAATTTGCGCTATTAGCGAGCAAAAATGAGATTATTTCGCCTTTGAAAAACATTAATCCCCCAGCGAAAATCAGTGGCAAAATGCACGAGAGAATTCCGTGTTTGCGTATGAAATTTGAATAAATTTTGCTCTCTAAATTTTCGTTTTGTTTAGGCTCGATTTCGACGAATTCGAAATTTACCTCTTTTTTGAGAAATGAAGTCTCGTCCTGTGGCTCTGGGCTTACGCCGTCTTTTATGTATTTGATAAAAACTGCTTTGTCTTTTTCGGCGATGAAGCTTACAAAATCGCCGATTTTTAAATTTTCGTCGTGGAAATCAAAGGTAGAGTAGGTGTATCTTTTGCCATCGTCGCCTAAGATTACAGATTTGTTTAGAATTTGTCCTGCAAGTTTCATAAAAACCCCGTGAAAGTGAATTTTTCACGGAATTTTATAAATTTAAAGTAAATAAATATTTAAAATTATTCTACGGTTACACTTTTTGCCAAATTTCGTGGCATATCCACATCGTTGCCAAGGCGCACAGAGATTTCAAGCGCTAAAAGTTGCAGTATTATCATCATTTCGAAAAATTCAGCCATTGGGCTGGTTTGGTCGCTGGTTTTGATAAAATCATCTGCTAGGTCAAATTCTTTCGGACTTATCGCCAAAATGTAAGAATCCCTAGCAGCGAGCTCTTCGACATTGCTTTTGGTTTTCTCATATAGCAGAGATTGTGGCATTAGCGCGATTGTGAAAAGGTGCTCGTCTGCTAGCGCGATTGGGCCGTGTTTCATCTCGCCACTTGGATAGCCCTCTGCGTGGAGATATGAAATTTCTTTTAGTTTGAGTGCGCCCTCTAATGCTAGCGGATAGAAAATATCCCGCCCGATAAAGAAAAATCCATGTCCGTGCAAATAGTGCTTGCTAAGGCGGTAAATTCGCTCTTGCAGGCGCGGATCAACTTTTAAAATTTGTGGAATTTTAAGCATTGTTGAAATTTGCTCGTTTTGCTCGTCCTCGCTGATAGTTTTGCGAAGCCTTGCAGCATAGACGCTTAGCATCCATAGCACCATGACCTGCGTAGCAAAGGCCTTTGTGCTTGCCACGCCCTTTTCGATACCAGCGCGAGTTAGGATTACACTGCCTGCTAAGCGCACGATTGAGCTGTTATCGACATTGCAGATTGCTAGGGTTTTTAATCCTGCTTCTTTGGCGATTTTTAGGGCTTCTAGGGTGTCGGCTGTCTCGCCACTTTGGCTAATTACGATAAAAAGCGCGTTTGGGTTTAAAAACGGCTCTTTATAGCGAAATTCGCTAGCGATTTCGATTTTGGTGCGAATTTTGGCTAGTCTTTCGAAAAGATACGCGCTAACTAGCGCAGCATGGTAGCTCGTGCCACACGCACAAATCATAATCTCATCTACACCCTTAAACAAATCAGGCGAAATTTCATCAAATTTAATATCCCCAGCCTTTATCACGCGCCCCATCATGGTCTCTGTGATGACTTGGGATTGCTCGTAAATCTCTTTTTCCATGAAAAATCTATAACCCTCTTTTTGCGCGTAGCCCTTGTCTTTCGGAAGTTCGCCGTAGTTTGGAGAGATTTTTTTGCCGTTTTGATATACGCTGATTTCATCGCTATTAGCCACGCCATACACGCCGTCATCTAGGTAGGTAACCTTGCTAGCTAGTCCGATTAATGGCGCGTCTGATGAGCTAAACAAAACTTCACCACTCTCGCCAAATCCCACGATTAGTGGGGCTGCGTTTTTGGCGAAAAATACCTTCCCAGGTGCTGCTTTTGTGATCAAAAGTGTCGCGTAAGCCCCATGCAAGCGTGCAATCGTAGCCTCGTAAGCCTTAAATGCGTCGGCGTGAATTTTATAGTATTTTTCAAACAAATGCACGATGACCTCAGTGTCTGTTTGGCTTAAAAACACCACGCCCTCGCTGCTAAGCTCATCTTTTAGCTCTTGGTAATTCTCAATAATTCCATTATGCACCACAAAGCTAAATTCGCCAAAATGCGGGTGAGCGTTTAGCTCGGTCGGTTTGCCGTGCGTCGCCCACCTAGTATGCCCGATCGACACGCCAAAACACTCGCTGCTAAAATCAGCCATTTTTTCATCTAAATTTTTTAGTTTTCCAACAGCCTTAAAATATGTAATATTCGCATTTTCCATGCCCTCCATAATAGCGATTCCAGCGCTATCATAGCCTCTGTATTCAAGCTCTCTTAGACCATTTAGGACGATATTTTTTTTCTCTTTATTTCCGATATATCCTACGATTCCGCACATTTTTAAATTTTATTCCTTTCAGTAAAATTCGTAAAATTATAGTAATTTTTCGTAAATCGTTAGAAAATTTTTAAAAAATTAGCTAGATTAAATTTTAAAACTATATAATTACGATTTAAATTTTAGGAAGTTTTATGGAAATATTAAAAAAATTAGAAAATAATGAAAGATTAAATTTCGATGAAGCGACCAAATTGTGGGACTTAGACCTTTTCGACCTAGCTAAATTTGCAAATTTGATTAGAGAGCAAAAAAACGGCAAAAAGGTGTTTTTCAACTCAAATCGTCATATAAATCCTTCAAATTTGTGCGCTGATACCTGTAAATTTTGCGCTTTTTCGGCTCATCGCAAAAACGAGAAGCAATCTTACACAATGAGCAAAGATGAAATTTTGGGCATTGTGGCTGATACTGTGGAGAGAGGCACCAAAGAGGTGCATATCGTAAGCTCGCATAATCCAAATTTAAAGCCTGAGTGGTTTTTCGATCTATTTAGCACTATAAAATCTAAATTTCCAAATTTGCATATCAAAGCAATGACCGCAGCCGAGGTGGATTTTTTCAAGAGAAAATGGAAAATGCCTTACGAAGAAACTTTGCAAAATATGATTGCTAGTGGCGTAGATAGCATGCCTGGTGGCGGTGCTGAGATATTTGATGAGGGCGTGAGGGAGCAGATTTGCAAAGGAAAGGTAAGCTCGGCAAACTGGCTTGAAATTCACAGAATTTGGCATAAAATGGGTCGCCAAAGCAACGCAACTATGCTTTTTGGCCATATTGAAAATTTCGCTCACCGCACAGATCACATTTTGCGAATTCGCGCTTTGCAAGATGAGGCCCTTAAAAACGGCAATGGTGGCGGATTTAACGCATTTATCCCGCTTGTGTATCAAAGAGAAAATAACTATTTGCAGACGCCTAAGGCTATGGGTTCGGCTGAGATTTTAAAAACAATCGCAATCGCCCGAATTTTGCTGGATAATGTCGCGCATATCAAGGCGTATTGGGCGACTTCGACGCTAAATTTAGCCTTAGTGGCGCAAGAATTTGGCGCAGATGATATCGATGGCACGATAGAGAACGAAAGTATCCAAAGCAGCGCAGGCGCGCAGAGCAAAAAGGGTGTGAATAAAAAAGATTTTATCGATTTAATTCAAACTGCTGGATTAATCCCAGTCGAGCGCGATAGTTTGTATAACGAAATCCAAATTTATGCGAGTTAAAAATGGAAATTTTACTAAGTAGCCTGAATTTATATATCATCGGTATCGGTGTTATACTCTTTATCAGTGTTTATGCTAGTAAAATTTCAGAAAAAATCGGGCTTCCGCTTCTGCTTGTGTTTTTGGGTTTTGGTATGTTGCTAGGAAGCGAAGGCATTGTGGGCATCGAATTTGACAATCCGCATTTGGCACAAGCTGTGGGGACAATCGCCCTTGTTTTCATACTTTATAGTGGCGGATTAAATACCAAATTTGAACACATTAAAAGCGTTATGGTAAGCGGGGTTTTGCTTGCGACCATTGGTGTTTTTCTGACTGCTTTGATAATGGCGGTTTTTATACATTTGGTTTTGGGTTTTGCGCCACTTCACGCACTTTTACTTGGCTCGATTATATCTTCGACAGACGCAGCGGCTGTGTTTATGATTTTGCGAAGCCAAAAAATCAAGCTCAAAAATGGCTTAAATGAACTTTTGGAGCTAGAAAGCGGCAGCAACGACCCTATGGCGATTTTTTTGACAATCGCTATTTTAAATTTGATAGTTTTAGCCCAAGATACAACGATAGAAAAAATGCTAATGCACTTTTTCTTGCAGTTTGCAGTCGGCGGAGTTTTGGGCATTGCGTTTGGGTATTTGTTTCCTAGAATTTGCATAAATTTACGCCTTATGCAAACAGGACTTTACCCGCTAATTAGCATTGCGTGGCTACTTATAATGTTTGGGCTAAGCTCGCATTTGGGCGGTAATGGATATTTAAGCGTCTATATGGCTGGGGTTTTGGCGAACAAATACGCATTTCCAAACAAAGAAAATATCATAGCATTTCACGAAGTGATTGCGTGGATGATGCAAATCGTCGTATTTTTGACCCTTGGGCTTTTGGTTTTTCCATCAGACCTGCCTCAAATCGCGCACAATGCGATTATTTTGTCGCTTGTTTTGATTTTTATAGCTAGGCCAGCTAGCGTTTTTATCTCACTTATCAAAAGCAAATATTCCAAATTTGAAAAATTTTATATTTCGTGGGTAGGGCTAAGGGGTGCAGTTCCTATCATACTTGCGACATATCCTTATGTTTATCATTTAGAGGAATCTCATATTATTTTTAATATCGTTTTCTTTATGGTTTTAATCTCGGTTTTAATCCAAGGAACGACTATAAATTTTGCAGCAAAAAAACTAAATATCACTGAAAAGGACGGCGATGACTTCGTTATTTAAGTTAGAAGAGAACAAAACTTCTATCAAGCAAGAGTTGAATGCGGGAATTACCACATTTTTGGCTATGATTTATATCGTGCCTGTAAATGCTATCATTATGAGCCAAACAGGCATGCCATACGAGGCGTTAGTTACTGCAACTGCGCTAATTACAATATTGGCGACGCTTTTTAATGGCTTTTTTGCAAATACGCCTGTCGCACTTAGTGTGGGTATGGGTTTAAATGCGTATTTTACATTTGGGCTTTGTATGGGAGCGCAAATTCCATGGCAAACAGCCCTTGGAATCGTGTTTTTGAGCGGATTTTTATTTACTGTTCTTTCATTTACAAATTTCCGAATTTGGGTTATCAAATCAATTCCGCTTGATTTGCGTCGTGCGATAAGTGCCGGTATTGGCGCATTTATCTGCTTTATCGGACTTAAACAAATGGGCATTATCGTAGCCGATCAAGCTACCCTTGTCGCTCTTGGCAATTTGCGCGATCCACTTGTTTTGCTTGGTCTTGGCGGACTTACTATCATGATTTTGCTTTTTGTTTTGCAGGTAAAAGCTTCGTTTATTTTGGCGATTTTGATTACCTCTGTGATTGCATGGGTGTTTGGGATCTCGCCTAAACCAGAGGGTATCGTCTCGCTTCCTGCTTCAATTTCGCCGATTTTTGGACAGCTTGATATCATGGGCGCGCTAAAACTCGCGTTTTTGCCATTTATCATCACATTTTTTGTAACTCACCTTTTCGATAGTATCGGCACGCTAACTGGTGTCGGAAATAGGGCGAAAATTTTTAGCGACGAAGATCCTGAGGGTATGAAAAAACTAGCGCGAAATTTAACTGCCGACGCTGTTGGCTCAGTAGGTGGCGCGATAGTGGGCACTAGCACGGTTACGGCTTTTGCAGAAAGCGCAAGTGGTGTCGAGGCTGGTGGTCGCACTGGTCTAACTGCTGTATTTGCGGCGGTTTGTTTTATTTTGACGCTATTTATGCTTCCGCTTTTTAAAGCGATTCCAAGCAACGCGATTTATCCAGTTTTGGTAATGGTTGGAATTTTGATGTTTAGCGAGCTTGGCAAGCTTGATTACAGCGATATTGGAATTTTAATTCCGGCGTTTTTTATCGTTATGCTTATGCCTTTTACATATTCGATTACAAATGGTCTAAGCTTCGGATTTATCAGCTATTTGCTTGTGCGCTTGGTGCAAAGAAGGTTTAGCGATATAAATTTGGGCGTTTTGGTGCTAGCAGGGATTAGCGCGCTGGTATTTATTTTGCATTAATAAGGAGAAAATATGAAATTTTACAGCTTCGAAGAACTTGATAAAGATAGTAGAATCATCGCCAAGCAGGTGCGCGATAGCTTCGCGCCTGACGCGATTGTAGCGATTGCGCGTGGCGGGCTGACATTTGGTCATGCGCTGGCAAACGCACTTGATATGAGGACGATTTTTTCGATTAACTCAATCCACTACGCAGATACGCAAAAGCTCGATACAATCGATGTTTTTAATATCCCTGATTTGGAACTTTATAAAAGAATTTTGCTAGTCGATGATATCATCGATAGTGGCGATAGTATGGTCGAAATCAAGCGTGTTTTGGAGGAAAAATACCCTAATGCCGAGATTAAAACAGCGGTGATTTTTTACAAAAGCAAGGCACTAATCCAGCCTGATTTTAAAATCAAAGAGACCGATGAGTGGATTAACTTTTTCTGGGAAAATTACAAAATAGAAGAGTAAATTTTAAAATTTAGAAGTGGGCTGTGAAGAATTTTAATTTTTTGATTTTATATTTTTGTGCGGTTTTAGCAATGTGCATTATGTATGCGCCACAGCCCCTGCAACCGCATTTCGAGCAAATTTTGGAAATTTCAAAATTTAAAGCCTCGCTTTTTACCACTGCGATTTTGGCTCCACTTGCATTTGCTTCGATAATTTATGGCTATATTTTAGAAAAAGTTTCGATTAAAAATGTCCTAGTGGGGGTGTTTTTTGTATTTGGCGCGAGCGAAATTTGCTTTGCTTTTGCAGATAGTTATGAAATTTTGCTTACTATTCGCATAATCCAAGGCTTCATCGTTCCAGCGGCCCTGACTGGGATAATGAGCTACATCTCCCAAAGCGCAAACAAACAAAACCTAGCCAGCGCAATCGGCGCGTATGTGGGTATGACGATAGCTGGGGGATTTATCGGGCGATTTTTGAGCGGATTTTTTACCGATTTGTTTGGGTGGAGATTTTTCTTTTTTGTGCTTGGAGTGCTTGCATTTGGCGTGAGCGCGCTACTTTATAAAATTTTGCCTGTGATTAAAATCAGCCTTGTAAAGCCTAAAATTCGCAACATAGCCCAAATTTTATCAATTCCGCGAAATATCTATATTTTTTGCGCGATTTTTGGCATGTGCTTTGTCTTTCAAGCTACGCTAAATGTTTTGCCATTTGAGCTAAAAAGGCTTCTTGGCGAATTTAACGGCTCGAAAATCGGCTTTATGTATTTTGGCTATATCGTGGGAGTTTTTATTTCCTTTAATGTCGCGCGAATTGCGAATTTTTGCAAGGGTCCGACAAACGCGATTATGATAGGGTTTTTGATATATTTCATCGCGCTTTTGCTTTTGCATGTGGAGAGTTTCGGCGTGATTTTTGGTTCGATGATAGTGTTTTATTTCGGCTCGTTTATGGCGCACTCGGTCGCCACTGCGCATGTCAATAAAAAGGCCACCGCTCACAAGGGCATTACAAACGGACTTTACATTAGTTTTTATTATTGTGGCGGGGCTTTGGGGAGTTTCGTGCCTGGATTTTTGTATGATAGCTTTGGCTGGGGAGCCTTTTTAAGCGCGCTTTGCGTGGTGGTTATGGCGTCGATATTTTTTATATGGAAACTAAAACGATATGAGCTTAGAAAAAATCATTAAAAACGAAATTTTAATCCTAGCGATTTTGTTTTGTGCTGACGCGCTTTTTTTGATTTACGCCATATCAAATTTAAGCATAAGCTACTACGAGGCTGAAATTTTTTATAACCAAAACAGCCTAACTTCGCTCATAGCAAATGTTTCGTGCAAAATTTTCTCTCAAAATGATTACGCGCTAAGGGCGCCTTTTTTGATTTTGCATTTCATAAACTGCGCCTTGATTTATAAAATTTCAAAATTTACCCTAAAACGCAGATTCGATAGACTTGTCGCAACTGCGCTATTTATGGGGCTTCCTGCTTCGATGAGTAGTGCGATTTTGCTAAATCCAGCCGGCATTATTATCTTTGCTACGCTTTTGGCATACTATTTTGCCAAAACCAAAAACTGGGGTGCGTTAATCGCTGTTTTGGTGCTTAGCGCCTTTATCGATAGGGCGTTTTTTATGCTTTATATCGGTTTTGGAATTTGGGCTTTGAGATCTGGGAAGCGAGAAATTTTCGTGCTAAATTTGGCGCTTTTTATATTTAGCATACTCTTTTATGATATCGACACGCAGGGCAAACCGCGCGGGTATTTCCTAGACGCTCTTGGCGTATTTGCGGGGGCGTTTTCGCCTTTTGTTTTTTTGTTTTTTGTCTATGCGATTTATCGAATTTGGATTAAAGAAAACAAAGATTTGCTCTGGTATATCGCTACTAGCGCGTTTTGTTTGGCACTGATTTTTTCGCTTAGACAGCGTGTGGCTATGGAGATGATGCTTCCATACTGCGTGATTGCGACGCCACTAATCGTGCGGGTCGTGTTTAATTCATACAGAGTAAGGCTCCCTAGATTTCGCTCTTTTCACAAATTTGCGCTTGGTCTTAGCCTTTTTAGCTTGGTTTTTAGCTATTTTTCTGTGATTTTTAGCGACGCGATGTATGTGGTGTTTTTTCAAAATCGCCCTAGCAAACATTTCATTTATAAATTTGATGTGGCAAAAAATTTAGCTAATGAGTTAAAAAAGCGCGGGGTTGCAAGCGTGCTTTGCGATGATGAGCAAATGCAGTTAAGGCTTAAATTTTATGGTATAAACAAAGGTTTTGAGGCCATAATAGAGGAAAAAAATGAAAGAAATTTCGATCAAAGTATTGATATTTATAAACTAGGCGTTCAAATTGCGAAATTTTATGTTAAAATATAGCGAATTTTTATGAAAGGTAAAAATTATGAGAAAAGGTTTCACATTAATTGAACTTATTTTTATTGTAGTTATAGTTGGGATACTTGCAGCGGTTGCAGTTCCCCAAACAGAGCGAAATGCCCTAGTCGAAGCGAGTGATCAGCTCGTATCACACATACGCTATACACAACAATTAGCGATGTATGATAATAAATTTGACGCAAATGACGCTGATTGGTATAAAAAAGCATGGAGAATTCAATTCCACAATGCGGCTACGGCTGGTCATGCTACTGGGTGGAGATATACTATATATGAGGATACTAGTCTAAGTGGTAATCCAAATGGCATAAACCAAATTGCTAGAGATCCACAAAATCCAGCTAGACTTTTAACCTCTGGTTTTGCTAATCAAGCTTTTAACAACAGAGGCGATTTGATGAATAATAAGCTAAATTTACAAGGCAAATATGGCATTACAAATATTGCTTTTACTGGTTGTGGTGAAGCTAATAATCATACTATTTCGTTTGATCATATTGGACGCCCAATGGGAAACTTAAAGAGTTCTAAGACGCCTTATGATAAAGTATTTGTTACTGATTGCAGGATTACACTTACAAATGACGCTGGCGATAGCTCTGTTATAACTATACGCCCAGAAACTGGCTATGTTTCATATCAGCTAAGTGGCGCAGATATCAGCCAATAATATAAACCAAACCCAAGGAAAAAGATGAAAAAATACATACTAACGCCTATTTATTATGTCAATGATGTCCCGCATATCGGGCATGCTTATACTACGATTATCTGCGATACTATGGCTAGATTTTATCGTTTGCAAGGGCATGAGGTTATCTTTAAAACCGGCACCGACGAACATGGTCAAAAAATCGAAGAAGCCGCTGCTAAACGGGGCAAAACACCGCAACAATACGCAGATGAAATCAGTGCGAAATTCAGAGAATTATGGGATAAATTTGAAATTTCTTACGATATGTATTCAAGAACGACAGATAAAAACCACGAAATAGGCGTGCAAAATGTATTTCGCAAAATGTATGAAAATGGCGATATTTACAAGGGCGAATACGAGGGGAATTACTGCGTTAGTTGCGAGAGTTTTTTCCCGTCAAATCAGCTAATAGACGGCGAATACTGCCCTGATTGTGGCAAAAAAACTAGAATTTTAAAAGAGGAAAGCTATTTTTTCAAACTCAGTGCTTATGGCGATAGGCTCTTAAAATGGTATGAGAGCGATAAGTGTATTTTGCCTTTGGGTAAGAAAAATGAGGTTATAAGCTTTGTAAAAAGTGGCTTAAAAGACCTTTCTATCACACGCACAGGCTTTGATTGGGGGATTAAAATTCCAAGCGAACTAAAAGATGATAAACATGTGATTTATGTCTGGTTAGACGCGTTGATGGATTATCTCACTTCCATAGGTTATGGTGTAGATGACGCTAAAATGGACTTTTGGGGCGACACGCTTCATATAGTCGGCAAGGATATTTTGAGATTTCACGCTGTGTATTGGCCGGCGTTTTTGATGAGCTTAAATTTGCCTATGCCACGCACTATCGCAGCGCACGGCTGGTGGACTAGGGACGGACGCAAAATGAGCAAAAGTCTAGGCAATGTCGTAAATCCTGCCGAAGTGGCTGAGGCTTATGGTTTGGAGCAGTTTAGATACTTTTTGCTCCGTGAGGTGCCGTTTGGTCAAGACGGCGATTTTTCGCAAAAAGCTATCATTAGTCGCATAAATTCAGAACTTGCAAACGAACTTGGAAATTTATTAAACCGCATTATTGGTATGAGCGCGAAGTATTCGGCAAATATCATAAACTCCAAAGATGTCTTAAAATACTACACAGACGAGATAAACGAGGCAAATACTTTGATAAGCTCGGCGATTGCTCAACTTGAAGAAGTCGCGACAAATCGCTATTTAGAGGAGCTTTGGAAGGCTCTTGCGCTGGCAAATGGCGCGATTGCAAAATACGAGCCGTGGAATTTGATAAAAAATGGCGAGAGCGAAAAGGCAAATGCGCTTGTGGCACTTGTAGCCAATATTTTGGCAAAAGTTGCTGTGCTTTTAAGCCCTGCAATGCCAAAAACTGCGGATAAAATCGCCTCTGCGCTTGGATTTAAAATTTCAACTGAAATTTACGAAAAACTCTGTCTTCGCGGCGAGTTATTGGATTATAGCGCGAGTGCGTGTGAGCCGCTGTTTGCGAAGGTAGAAAGCGAGCTTATGAGCAGACCAGAGGCAAGTGTCGAGCCTAAAAAAGATGAAAACGCTGAGGCGCAGATTAAAATCGATGATTTTGCAAAATGCGTGATTAAAGTAGGCAAGGTCTTGGAGTGCGAAAATATCGAGGGTAGCGATAAATTGCTAAGATTTATGGTTGATTTAGGCGAGGAGGCTCCGCGCCAAATCATCAGCGGTATCGCTAAATTTTATAGTCCAAAAGAACTAATCGGCAAACAAGTCTGCGTCCTAGCAAACCTAAAACCAGCCAAAATTTTCGGACACATTAGCCAAGGTATGATTTTAAGCGCGGAAGACGGCAAACTTACGCTTCTTGGCACACATGGCGAAGTAAAAAACGGCGCGCGAGTAGGGTAGGTTTGTGCTGTTTATCTCCCAAATTTCGGCACAAATTTTGCTAAAATTTAGCGCGAATTTACGCATTTTGGCGATTAAACAATGACAAATTTAGCCAATCTAGTCCGCATTGTAAATGGAAAAATGCTAAACCGCCCGAGTGTTTCGGCGGTGGAGAGTTTTTCTATTTGTGCGCATAAAATTCACAAAAAAGCAGCCTTCATAGCGGTAAATGCGAGCGCAAAAGATGTCGAGATGGCTATTGCAAACGGCGCTTATGCCGTGATTTTTGATAGTGATTTTAAGGTTAGCAACGACGAGGTCGCCTTTATCAAGGTCGAAAATTTAAATGTCGCCTTGCTTAGAATGATTAAATTTTTAGGCGATATTTGGCGTCATCAATTCGTGCTAATTGATGAAATCCAAGCCTCGATTTTGCGCTTTATCAGCGTGCCAAAAAACCTGATTTTTGCTCCAAATACGCTTCACGAGCTTTTTATTCATCTAATCAGCCACGAGCAAAAGCACATTTATTTCACCAAAAATAGGGAATTTTTGCAGCTTTTGGAGATTAGCTATCAAAAAATCGAAAAAGATGAAAATTTAAGCGAAACTTACAGCGGGTCGATATTTTATTCGAGTTTTATTTATGATGAAATTTATTATTCAAATTTAGTTTTTCCACAAATTTTCCTGCCAGATTTATGCGGAATTTTGAAATTTTTGGGGCGCAAAAATATCGAATTTAGACTTCAAAATTTCAGCACTCTAAGCCATTTTGAGCCGATTTTCGTGGATAAATTTTTAAATATTACCCCTTTTGGCGAGAGTTACCGCGCCTTTATCATCGAAAGTGATAAAGAGCTTTTTGTGCGCGCGGCGCAGTATTTGCGGGCTAAATTTAGGGATAAAATTTTAATTTGCGCGAGCTGGGACCATGAGTTTGGCGAAACCGCAATCGATTTTAGATTTTCAAAACTCGAAATGCTAAAAACAATCCCAGAGTTTCACTATGCCCTGATTTACGGCAACCGCGCCGATATAGTGAGTTTTTTGAGCCAAAAACCGCGCGAGAAAAATCTGTTTTTTTAAATTTAGGAGGTGTGAATGAAAAGTGTAGAAAATATAGAAAATCTCATTACAAGCAATCCTTGGATTCACAAACTCCACAAGGCTGGGCTTTTGCGCATTATCGCTGAGCCTTGCGATATAGATTTAGAAATCGCTCATATCAGCTATATCGAGGTGAAAAAGCCAAATTCGCAAGCTCTGCTTTTTTTAAACCCGACAAATTCATCTGGGGCGAAATTTGCGCCTGTGCTGACAAATATTTTTGGAAGTTTCGAGGCGCTAAATTTGATTTTAGGCCGTGAAGTAGAGGAAATCGCAGGCGAAATCGAAGCACTTTTGAAGCCAAAAAAACCAAAGAATTTTAAAGAAAAAATAGATTTTCTCTCGTATTTAGTATCGCTTCGCAAGGTTTTTACAAAAAGAAAAAAAGTGCAGGGCGAGTGTCAGGGGGTGGTGCATACTGGCGCGGATGTCGATTTGGGCGCGCTTCCTATCCTAAAAACTTGGAAAAACGACGGCGGAGCGTTTATCACTATGGGGCAGGTCTATACGAAAGATTTAAACGGTGATACCCAAAATTTGGGCATGTATCGCTTGCAAGTCTATGATAAAAACCGCCTTGGCATGCACTGGCAAATCCACAAAGACGGCGCGCATTTATATCACGAATACGCGCGCGCTGGGCGCAAAATGCCAGTATCAGTGGCGATCGGTGGCGATCCGCTGTATATCTGGTGCGGTCAAGCGCCCCTGCCAAAGGGTGTTTTCGAGCTTTTGCTTTATGGATTTATCCGCAAAGAGCCAGCCTGCCTAGTCAAGTCCATCACAAACGATATTTATGTCCCGCATGACGCGGATTTCGTGATAGAGGGCTTCGTGGAGCCTGGCGAGATGTGCGATGAGGGACCATTTGGTGATCATACGGGCTTTTATACGCCGATTTTGCCGTTTCCGGTGATGAGAGTGGAGGCTATCACGCACAAGACAAATCCGATTTTTGCCGCCACGGTCGTGGGCAAACCGCCACTAGAAGATAAATTTATGGGATACGCCACAGAGCGCATTTTCTTGCCACTTTTTCGCACGAGCGCGCCTGATTTGATTGATTATCGTATGCCTGAAAATGGGGTTTTTCACAACCTGATTTTGGCTAAATTTCACTCTCGCTACCCAGCGCACGCACAGCAGTTAATGCACGCATTTTGGGGCGTGGGGCAGATGAGCTTCGTAAAACACGCGATTTTTGTGGGTGAAGATGCGCCAAATTTGGGCGATTACAGGGCGCTAGCAAAATTTATCCTTGATAGGATTTCGCCTAGATCGCTCACATTTAGCGAGGGTGTGTGCGACCAACTAGATCACGCTAGCCCAAATGCGTGCTTTGGCGGTAAGCTTGGCGTTGATGTTTCGCAAGATAGCGCGAGTCCTGCGCCACAGGTGCTTAGCGATGAGGATTTGTTAGAGAGCTTTCATAATGTCAAAAAAGATGTAGTCTCCCTAGCGCAGCACTTTACCGAGTGCAAAAATCCCTTTGTGCTTGTGAATTTGAAAAAATCTTCGAGTGTGAGGGAGACCTTTGAACTGCTTTGCAAGGAAGCTGGGGCGAATTTTAAAATTTTGATTTTCACAGATGAGAAAAACGACCCAAACAACCTGTATATGAGCCTTTGGCGTGTGGTGAATAATATCGACGCTCTGCGCGATGTTTTTATAAATGGCGAGCATATCGGAATCGACGCTACTAGCAAGGGCGTGCAGGACGGGTATGATAGGCAGTGGCCGGGCGAGACGCTGTGTTCGCGCGAAGTGCTAGAAACTCTGGTAGCTAGGGGGCTTATCGAGCGCGACGAAGAGTTTTGGCATAAATTTGAGATAGTTTAAATTTGGAGATTGGAATGTTTGAGAGCATACAGGGATTTTTTAATTCACAGATTACTTCGCTTTTGTTAGAAGCGACGCGAGATACGCTGTATATGACCTTCGTATCGACATTTTTGGCGTTTTTGCTAGGTAGCGTGCTAGCTATCGTGCTGGTGCTCACGCGCGCTGGCGGGCTATACGAAAACCGCTCGCTATACGCCGTGCTTGATATCGTGGTGAATATCTTGCGAAGTTTTCCGTTTATTATCCTGCTAATCGTGCTGTTTCCATTTACGAAAATGCTCGTAGGCACGAGTATCGGCACCACGGCGGCGATCGTGCCTCTAACAATCGGCTCCGCGCCATTTATCGCGCGTCTAATCGAAAGTGCGCTAGTCGAGGTCGATCCCGGCGTAATCGAGGCTGCGAAGAGCTTCGGGGCGAGTAAGTCGCAGATAATCTTCCGCGTGATGTTCGTCGAGGCACTGCCTGCGATAATAAACGCTATTACGCTTACTTTGATTGTGATTATCGGATTTACGGCTATGGCTGGCACGGTCGGCGGTGGCGGACTGGGCGATGTGGCGATTAGGTATGGATTCCAGCGTTTCCGTCCTGACATCATGGCTTATACGGTCGTGATTTTGATAGTAGTCGTGCAGATTATCCAAAGCGTGGGAAATCTACTATATAAAATCACGAAAAAATAGGGAAAATGCGTTAAATTTGCTTGTAGAATTTGAGTGAATTTGAAATTGTGAATTTGAAATTGTGAATTTGAAATTGTGAATTTGAAATTGTGAATTTGAAATTGTGAATTTGAAATTGCGCTAAATTTGCCCGCAGAATTTGTATTTAAAATTTGCTCGTTGAATTTGAATTTGTGCGCAAATTTAGGTTGATTTGAGAGAAAATTTCGCTGTTTTCAGACACTGTCTTGGCGGGCTGTTCATTTCCGCGCCAAATTTCAAAATTTGATTTTAAATTTAGCTATTTAACTTAAAATTTGAAATTTAGCGCAAATTTGCTTTCAATTTTATCTAAAATTTATAATCCTTTGGGTAAAATCATATTTCTTATTTTTTGTGGCCCATTCGTCTAGCGGTTAGGACACTGGCCTCTCACGCCGGTAACAGGAGTTCGAGTCTCCTATGGGTCACCAAAACATTTCTATACGCAATTTTAATCAGCTAAATTATCGTTTTTTTCTATCTTTAAGGTAAGTTTATCGGTAAGTTTTGAAATTTTTAGTAAGTTTTGGATTTATAAAAAGGCCAAATTCTGCCAAATTCAGCCTTTAAAAAGAGGTAAATTTAGATATTTAAACTACCGCCGTATTTGATTTTTTTGATTTCTGGCTCATCGTCGATTTTTTGCATAATCTCTTCTATATTGTTGCTGTTCGCGGCGTCGATTTGTTCGTCTAGGTCTTGGTATGAGTATATCATAGCTACATCGCTTACACCTTTTAGGGCTTGCATGGCCTTAAATGCGCCCAACTCTTGATCTAGGCTCTCGGTTTGGATAGTCGCTACGATTTTGCCATCTTGTGCAGCTACGACTTCGCAAAACTCTATCTTTGCCACGAGAGCGCTAAGCTCGTCCAAATTTGTCTTATTATCTGTGTAGATTATCACACTTGAAATGTTCATTTATAGCTCCAAAAATGAATTGTTTTGTCGTATCCTGCGCCAACTAAGTAATCGCCATAAAATGTCATGTTGTTTATGATTTCGCCATCATAAGGGATTTTTTTGATGACGCTTCCAGCTTTGTTTATGATATTTATGCCATCAAGTGTCGTAAATGCGCCAAAATCCTCGCTTAATGCCACGCTATACACGATAAAGCCAGTTTCGAAAAGCTTAGACTCTCTTGCGTTTTCGTAGTAGCAGGTTTTGTCGTTTGAGCCAGTTATCACCCTCTCGCCTACAAAGGCTACATTGAAGACATTGTCTTTGTGGATACTTTTTTCGCGTAAGAATTTTTTCTCTTTTGTGTCAAAAAAGTAAATCATACCGCCTTCGTTTGAAAGAAGCAATAAATTTTTCTCGCGGTCAAAGCTCACGCCACCAAAAGGCGAATCTGAAATTTTGTGCTCAAATTTCACCGATTTTGAGGCTATGTCGTAGTATAAAATTTCGCTTCCCACGCCTAGTAAAATCATGGTGTTTTCATCGAGCAAAAATAGTCTTTTGATACCAGTTATCGGCAAATCAAAGGTGTCAAGCGTGCCATTTTCATACACGGCGAGTTTTTTGTGCATATAATCGCCATTTATCAAAAGGGCAAATTTTTCACCTAGTTTATCGACATCGATGACCTTAGAATCGATATCGCCATCGACATAGCTTTTGACTTGCGGAAGAGCTAAAACAAGAGTAGCGTTCTCATCGCTCCCGCTTATACTAAAAAGCTTTCCAGTATCCGTGCCAACATAGATTTTCTCATCCATTTGCTTTAAAATCGCGATGTTGCCATCTACTATGACTTTGTCATTTGCAAAAAGAAAGGTTGCTAAAAAGATAAAAGCAACGAATAATTTTTTCATTTTTTACCTCGTAAATTTTGTGTGAGTTTGGAGGTCCAAACTCACAACAAAATGGTTATTTGATATCAGCACCCTGATTTAAAATGTCAAGCAAATTTGAGCTAGTATTTGAGTCTGCAAAGCGACTAAAATCTGCTTCAAATTTGTTTTGAACTAGCTCGGTTGCGTTTGTTTGAATAACATGGCAAGAAACGCAGTCATATCTAGCCATAGAAAGTGCGCCATCAAGGCTCTTTTGATTCTCATCACGCAAATCTGCTAAGTGGCTTTGTGGGACTGATTTGATCTGCATAGCCTGTGCAGCCTCTGGAAGGTGGCATGTGGTGCACATGTTGTTTTCGGCTGTGATAGGTAGCATATCGTCCAAAGTATGTGGGATTAGCGGAGGAGCGTTCTCAAAGCTTCTCTCGAATACCATATTTTCGCCTGGTGCGCCACCTTTTACCTCATAGGTAGGCAAGGTTAGGTTTTCGTTAGTGTAATCCTCTCTAAATTTAGGACTTTGCGCAAGCTCTAAATTTGGTATATCTTCCTTTTTCTCAGCAACCGGCGCTGGTGCGACTGGTTCTTGTGGTGCAGCAGCTGGCGCTACCTCTGCCTTAGGCGCTTCTGCTTTTACTTCGTTAGTAGCAGCAGGTGCTGAGGCGGCTTGTGTTTGCGCTACTGGTTGGTTTGTATTTGAGCTCGCTTTGCCTTTTTCATCTTGGCAACCGCTCAAACCCAAACAACAAATTGTAGCTGCAACAAGGCTTAAAAAAGCAAATTTCTTTTTCATTTTTTTACTCCTAGTATGCTAAAATTTAACGCATCATCATCGCAAATTTGGACACATCTACCGCAACTTATGCACTCAGAATCGATTTTAAAACTCTCTTTTGAGACCATTTTTAACACCTGAACCTCAGGGCAAACGCTCTTGCATTTGTTGCATTTGGTGCATTTGTTTGCATTATGATAAATGCGAATTAAGCTAAATTTACTTGCTATCGCCCAAAATCCCCCTAGTGGGCATATATGGGAACATATTATTCTATTTCCTGCGAAAATTTCAAATATCACAATGATTGCGGCTATACTAAATGCACTAACGCTAAGGCTAACGACCGCTCTTGTGAAAAATCCGACGAAATTTAGTATCTCAAAGGCTGCTATACTAAACAATCCGCTACAAAGTAGGACTAAAACTAACAAATAGTATCTAGCGTTTTTGCTGACGCTAAACATTTTAGTTTGGATATTTAAAACTTTTCTTATCCAAGCTGCCAAATCTGTTAGGATATTGATAGGACATACCCAACCGCAAAAAGCTCGTGGCGCAATCAAAGCGTAAAACGCAAATATGATTAACGCGCCAACCATGCTAAGCGCACCTAGGCTAAAACTTGCCAAAAATAGTTGAAGCACGGCAAAAGGATCGCTTAAATTTATAACTCCAAAAAGCACTGACGAACTTAAATTTCCTTGCAAAATTTTAAATCCATAGCAGTTTCCGGCTATGAAAAGGCCAAGGATTAGGAATTGAACTAATCTTCTTAAAAGTGTGTATTTCATAGCTCGCCTCCGTTTAAGTAGTCAATACCTTTTTTCAAATTTAAGTTGATTTGGCTATCAGCGTCTTTTAGCTTCGCGTCATCGCCTTCGATCCAACCTTTGACATAGTTGTCATTTACCTTGCCTAAAACTGAATTTCGTGGTAGCACCGTAATGGCTGCTTTTTCGGTTATACAGGCTTTTTCGCATTTTCCACACCCTGTGCAGTAATCGCTATCTACAACAGGTAGTAAAAATGCGTGTTTTTCTGTCCTTGTGTTGCGTTTGTATTCGATAAATAGTGCCTTATCCATGACAGGGCAGGCTCTATAACATGCGTCGCATTGAATTCCAAAGTATGCAACGCAGTTTTTCTGATCTACTACCGCAACGCCCATTTGAGCTTTGTTGATATTTAATTTGTCATTTTCGCTAACTTTTTGTTTATCTAACGCGCTAGTCGGGCACGCTACTGTGCAAGGTATATCCTGGCACATATAGCATGGAGTTAGTCTTGGCTGGAAAAACGGAGTTCCGTTTGGCACTCCGCTATCGCCAAATTCTGCTAGTTTTAGCGTATCAAATGGACATGCTTCGACGCACAGCCCGCAACGAATACATTTGCTCATAAATTCTTTTTCATCAAGGGCACCTGGCGGTCTTAGACGGATTTTATCCTCTGCTCTGGCAAATTCACAAAATCCACTTCCGCCTGCTACAAGCAGTCCTAATAAACCTAAAACTTCGCGTCTTTCCATAATTATGCCTTATAAATTTTTACTGCGCATTTTTTATAGTCTGTCTCTTTTGAAAGAGGGCAGGTCGCGTCTAGACAAACTTTGTTGATAAATACATTTTCATCAAACCAAGGAACATAAACAAGACCCACAGGCGGAACATTTCTACCTCTGAAATCTACTCTTGCTTTTACTTTTCCTCTTCTTGATTCTACCCATACAATATCATTTTGAGCTATGCCCATTTTATCGCCGTCTGCTTTGTTCATAAAGCATAGAGCCTCTGGAACAGCGCGGTAAAGCTCAGGAACACGCATTGTCATAGAGCCTGAGTGCCAGTGTTCTAGGACGCGTCCTGTGCATAGCCAGAACGGATATTCTTCGCTTGGCATTTCGCATGGATCCATGTAAGGGCGGAAGAAAATTTTACCTTTGTTTTTAAATGAAGTTTTCTCATCGCCTGAGGTTGCGCTTTTCATATCGCCTGTCGGCAATGCGCCTTGGTTACCATAAAATGCGAAATCGCCGTCCGGATTAGCTTTTTTAGCGTAAGTGTCGTATTTGGTATTAAATCTCCATTGAGTCTCTTTACCATCGACAACTGGCCATCTAAGACCTCTAACTCTGTGATATGTATCAAAATCAGCTAAATCGTGTCCGTGTCCGTCGCCGAAAATTCTATACTCTTCGAATAGATATTTATGCACGAAGAATCCATAGCCTTTAAATACCTCTCCGTCGCTTCCTACGACATTTCTGCTATCGCCGAAAACTTCGGTGCAGTCAAAGCCTGCGATGATTGGATCGTCTGCTTTGTATTCAAGTGCGCGTTTGTTAGCGAATAATACATCAAATAGAGTATCTTCTGGATCGTAACCCATTTTTTTAGCTTCTTCTAAAACATCTGGCAAGGTTAGCTTATCATCGATTTTTCTCTCGCCCCAGAAATCTTTAATCTTAAAGCGTTTTGAGAATTCTAAAATTTGCCATGTATCGCTCATCGCTTCGCCTACTGGCAATACTTGTTGTCGCCAGTGTTGAGTTCTACGCTCAGCATTACCATAAGCTCCCCATTTCTCATAAATCATAGCAGTTGGTAAAATCAAATCCGCTACTTTTGCAGATACGCCTGGATATGGATCGCTTACTACGATGAAGTTATCCATTTCTCTTGCTGCTTTGATCCAGTGGTTAGCATTTGCGGTGTTGTGCCATGGGTTATTTACATGAACCCAAGCAAATTTAACCGCTCCGTCTTCAATATCTCTCATTAGTTTTACATAAGGGAAGCCTGGGCGTGGGTTGATTGTGCCAGCAGGGATTTGCCATACTTTTTCTGTCATTTCTCTGTGTTTTGGATTTGCTACGACCATGTCAGCTGGCAATCTGTGGCAGAAAGTTCCTACCTCGCGTGCGGTTCCGCAAGCGCTTGGTTGTCCTGTTAGTGAGAACGCGCCTTCGCCTGGTTTTGCTTGTTTGCCTAGCAAGAAATGCACCATATAGCTTTGCTCATTTACCCAAGTTCCTCTTTGGTGTTGATTCATACCCATTGTCCAGAAGCTTACTACTTTTCTGCCTTTTTCGACATATAAATCAACTAATCCTTGAAGTTTTTTCTTGAAAGTTTCTAAATCTTCGTTGTCATCGCCTTTGGCAAGTTGGGCAACGAAATCTAGTGTATAAGGCTCTAAGGCTTTTTTGAAATCTTCAAAACCGATTAGCCAGTGAGCATCAGCTTTGCCATTGCTTTTATTTTCTAGCGTGTCGCCAGCTTTCATACCAAGGTATGATAGTGTTACGCCTTCGTTTTCGCTAAGAACTTTTGATAGCTCTTTTTCTACTGTATCGACCTCTTTTGGATCAAATTTAGGGTGTTTTGGATTTGGTCTCATACCATAACCGATATCAACTGGACCTGTTGCAAACACGCAGTGCTCTTTGACAAATTTCTCATCAAACGCTTCTGGGTGGTTATATACAATCTCGTGAGCGATTAAATTCCAAATCGCAAGGTCAGTATGAGGTTTGAAAATAATCTCAATATCAGCTATGCTTGAAGTTCTGCTTGAAAAAGTTGATAAATTTACAACTTTGTATTTATCAGGATTTTTAAGTTTAGCGTCATTTACGCGAGACCAAAGCACTGGGTGCATTTCGGCCATATTCGCGCCCCAGCAAACAACTGTATCAGTTAGCTCGATATCATCGAAACAACCAGATGGCTCATCGATACCAAATGTTTGCATAAACGCAACGACCGCACTTGCCATACAGTGGCGAGCATTCGGGTCGATATTGTGAGATCTAAAACCTGCTTTGATAAGTTTGACAGCAGCGACACCTTCCATGATAGTGTATTGACCGCTACCAAATACAGCTAGTCCGCTTGGACCTTTTTCCTCGTAAGCTTTTCTGAATTGCGCTTCCATGACATCAAAAGCTTTTTTCCAGCTAACTTCGCCGAATTTACCTTTTTTGTCAAATTCGCCTTTTTCGTTCATACGCAAAAGAGGTTTTGTGATACGGTCCTCGCCATACATAATCTTAGCATTAAAATAACCTTTAATGCAGTTAAGACCACGATTTACAGGGCATAGTGGATCGCCTTTTACAGCTACGATTTTTCCGCCTTTTGTGGCAACCATAATACCACAACCGGTTCCGCAAAAACGACAAGCCGCTTTGTCCCAGCGCCAGTCTTTTTCGCCATCCGCTGCACTAGCTAGGCTTGGGGCAGAAATTCCAGCGGCACTACACGCAGCAGCAGCTGCTGAACTTTTGATAAATTCTCGTCTGTCCATAGAATTATCCTTTCTTTCAAAGAAATTTGTGAAACACAAGGCAAATTATAACAAATTATTAATCAAATTTATTGATTTAAATCAATAAAATTTGCAATAAATCCCTAAATTTCTAATATGTATAAAATTATAATTTTTAAATTTAAATAAATTTAGCACGATTTTGTGCTAATAATCGAATTCCTGCAAATTTTGTATTGATATAGAATATTAATGTATATGGATAAAATTAAAATTTGATATTTTGGAAATTTGGGCGGAAATTTGAGCTAGCAAGCTAGCTCAAATTTTATTTATTCGACTTCTGCGTCGATGACATCATCGTCTTTTTTGGCGTTGTTTGAATTTGCGCCTTGGTTTTGGTTGGCGCTGGCTGCCTTGTAAAGATCCTCAGCCGCCTTGCTTAGGGCATTTACCTTAGCGTCAATTTGATCTTTTGTCGCGTTTTCGTTTTTGAGAACTTCTTTTAGATCATTTAGTGCGCTTTCGATATTTGCTCTTAGCTCGCCTGGGACTTTTTCGCCCATTTCAGCAAGTGATTTTTCTGTTTGGTGAGCGATAGCGTCAGCGTGATTTCTAGCATCGACGCTTTCTTTGCGCTTTTTATCCTCTTCTTTGTGAAGTTCGGCGTCTTTTACCATTTTATCGATTTCCTCGTCGCTTAGACCGCTTGAACCAGTAATGCGAATATCAGTTGCCTTGCCTGTGGCTTTGTCTTTTGCGGTAACTGTTAAAATTCCGTTTGCGTCGATGTTAAACTCAACCTCGATTTGAGGCACACCGCGAGGGGCTGGCATAATGCCTTCTAGGTTGAAATTTCCTAGTGATTTGTTATCTCTGGCAAACTCTCTCTCGCCTTGCAAGACATTGATCGTAACGGCTGATTGGTTATCCTCGGCAGTCGAGAAGACTTGCGATTTTTTGGTTGGGATTGTAGTGCCTTTGTCGATGATTTTTGTCATAACATTACCAAGTGTTTCGATACCAAGGCTAAGTGGCGTAACATCGAGTAAAAGCACATCTTTTACATCGCCTTTGATAACAGCACCTTGCACGCTTGCGCCGATTGCGACGACTTCGTCTGGATTGACGCTTTTATTTAGCTCTTTGCCAAATGCTTTTTTGACCTCTTCTTGCACAAGTGGCACGCGAGTCGAGCCGCCGACCATAACGACCTCTTTGACATCGCTCATACCAAGACCTGCTTCGCTAACGACGCGTTTTAGAGTGTCGATTGTCTCATCTACCAAACTATCAATCATGCTTTCAAATTTAGCCCTAGTTATGGTTTTCATAAGGTGTTTTGGGCCTGTGGCATCTGCTGTGATGAAAGGTAAATTTACCGTTGTCTCCATTGCGCTTGAAAGCTCTTTTTTAGCGTTTTCTGCGGCCTCTTTTAGGCGTTGCATTGCCATGACATCGCCTTTAAGGTCGATTCCGTTTTCTGCTTGGAATTCGCTTGCTAAAAAGTCGATTACTTTGTTATCGAAATCATCGCCACCAAGGAAGGCATTTCCGCCAGTAGATAGCACTTCGACCACGCTATCGCCGGTTTCTAGCACAGTAACATCAAATGTTCCGCCACCCAAATCATAAACTACGATTTTTTCGGCTTCTTTTTTGTCTAATCCATACGCCAAAGCTGCCGCGGTTGGCTCATTTACGATACGAAGGACATTTAGCCCTGCGATTGTGCCGGCTTCTTTTGTCGCTTTTCTTTGGCTATCGTTGAAATACGCAGGCACAGTGATGACCGCATCGACCACAGGCTCGCCCAAGAAAGCCTCTGCATCCTCTTTTAGCTTGATTAAAACTTTTGCTGAAATTTCTTGTGGGGTATAAACTTTGCCTGCGATTTCGACTGCGCACGCGCCGTTGCGATTTACGATTTTATACGGAAGGCGTTTTTTGGCCTCTTGCGCGTTTTTCTCGTTCATCATCAAACCCATAATTCTTTTGATTGAATAAATCGTTTTTTCAGGGTTTGTTACGGCTTGGCGTTTGGCGCTGTCGCCGACTAAAACCTCGCCTTTGTCGGTAAATGCGACAACTGATGGAGTTGTGTTTTTGCCCTCTTTGTTAGGAATAATCTTGCTTTCGCCACGCTCAAAAATGCTAACGCAAGAGTTGGTTGTGCCTAAATCAATTCCAATGACTTTTCCCATGTTTTATCCTTTTTTATTAAATTTTGTTTTCTTTAAATTTTGTAAATTTGCGAATTTACTTCGCTAAAATAACCATTACAGGGCGTAAAATTCGCTCTTTGTAAAGGTAACCTTTTTGCAAAACTTGAACGATTTCGTTCGTTTTTGCGCCATCTTTTTCTACGAGTTGGATTGGGTAAAATTTACCGCTTTCGCTCTCGTAGCCACTTTCGGTCGAAATCGGCGTAATGCCGTATTTTTCAAATGTGCTTAAAAACAAATTTATACATTGCTTCACGCCTTCTTCGATTTTATCGGCTAGTTCGTTGCCTTCGATATCGATTTTCGCGGCCTCTTCAAGCGCGTCGATTATCGGCAAGAGATCTTTTGCGAATTTTTCCGCCGCATACTCCACGGCTGTGGTTTTTTCGCGCTCCAAACGCTTTTTGATATTGTCGAAATCAGCACTAGCGCGGTAAAATTTATCAGTAATCTCGCTAAGTTCGTTTTGTAGCTTAGTGATTTCATCATCTTGCGCGCTTTCGCACTCACACTCGCTTTGTAACTCTTCGCTAAATTCATCGCCGTCGTCCGCTAGCGGGCTTTGGCAGCCGCAACCAGCGCCGCAGTTTTTGTGCTCTTTTTCCTCAAATTCACCTGCTGAATTTTGCGTTTTTTCGTCAAATTCTTGGCTCATGCTACTCCTTTACTAAATTTAAAAAATTTTTCATAATCCTCATAAACACTTCCAGCGCAAATCATCGTAGCGTCCTTGTTTTCGAATTTTACTGGGCATTTTATCCCCATAAAACCAGGCTCGAAATAGGGCGCAAAGATTAAATTTTTGTCAAAATTCACGGCGATTGAGGGGTTTAGCAAAATTTTAAATCTCTCATCTTTAAAAATTTTATACGCCATGACTTCGTTTGCGATAAACTCGATTTTTGAGTTTTTCAGCTCGCGGATTTTGGTGTTTAGCTCCCTAAGACCGATTTGCATAGAGGCGACTTCCAAATCTTTGAGCGAAATTCCGATTAAATTCGACAAAAGCTCGAAAATTCTGCTATCAAATTTCAAAATAATCTCATCTTTGTCGAAAACCAAAATCATAAAACGCTCATCGTGCTTTATGACCTCGGTCAAACACTCGCTTTCTGCGCTAAAAATCATACAATAAATATCAAAATCCTCTAAGATTGCTTCTAACTCATCGCCGTCTCTTAGCGATAAAATCTCGCTAAAATCGAGCTTGGCGCGCCAGTAATCTTGCATGGTTGCTACTGTGGGGATACGCCCGCCACTGACATGAAGTTGCGTGATTGCGCCCTCGTCGCTGAGTTTTTTGAAATACACCCTAATCGTCGAGGCTGGTATAGCGACCTCCATGCGCCCGCCTAACTGCGACGAGCCAATCGGAGCGTTGAGGTCTAAATAGGCTTCGATGATAGAATCAAGTATCAAATCACGCTTGTTTGTTTTCATTTATTAGCACTCTTTCGTTTTGATTGCTAATATTATACAACATTGAGTGGCAAAATGTCAAGGTTTTTCAAAAATTTTAGCACTTTACTTGTTTGTTTGCTAAATTTTGAAATTTCAAAATTTGGTTTTGAGTGCAAAATTTGGCGGTTTCATAGCTAAATTTCTCCCTTAAAATTCTTGGAAATTTTGTAAAATTTTATGTTTGTTTTATGAGAAATTCTGTATAATTCACACGGTATAACGCAAAAATTTACTAATTTTGCTTATAAACAATACAAAATTTAGATAAATTATACAGATTAATGTATAATTAATCCTAAAACTTGTATAATTTTGGCATGTTAGAAACGAGCGATATATTCAATATTTTGCATAATGCCGTCGAGGCAAAAAATATGGGCAAAAAGATTTCTCACGCTGTAATGGCGAAAAAGCTTGGCGTGTCGATGAGGACATACCAGGATTGGCGCCTTGGCACGACCAAACCGCAGGCAGCGACTGCGATTTGTCAAATGCTCTGCGAGCTCGATAGCGATGAGGCGTCTTTTGTGCTACATAAAATAAAAAAATTATTAGGAGACTGATATGTATAAGATTACATTGCAAGAAAAAATGGATTTACAAAGCGTATTTTGTGCAATTTATGCAAAAAAAGAATCGAAATTTTGTGCATTTTATCGCGCGTTTTTTAGACGAATTTTGGCTAGATAATTTTCGTTAAATTTTATTTTTAGATACTGCCGCGGCTGAATTCAAATAGCCAAAATTCAGCCAAATTTCAAATTTTACACATTTTATCATTAATTAAATATGCAATTTTTCCCAATTTGTCAGAAAATTTGCCTAATTTGTCATTGCGAGCCTTCATAGAAAGAGAAGCAATCTACGAGTTTAAAATTCCGAAGTGTCAGTTTGCAAAAACACAAACCTTAAATTTTAAGTTCATAGACTGCTTTGCTAAGGCTTTACCTTTCTTTGCAATGATAAATCAAGTAAAGCCAAAATTTCAATAATTCAAATCAAAAAATTTTCAAATTTTCTCGTAAATTTTCCAAATTTTAGCCCATTTTAAGGGGGGGGGGATACAATATAAACTTTATTTTTTTTACAAAGGGCGGAAAATGATTGATAGCGTGGTTGCAAGCGAGCTGTTTATAAACGAGGATATTTTGACATTTTGGGCGGGCAGAAACAAAGAAATTTGCGATATGTGCGTGGCAAACGAAAATTTCGATCGTATCAAACGCTACAATATTTCGTTATCGAATCTCAAAGTCGATACTTTCAGAGCTGGCCATGTGCTTTTTGGCGATGTGGGCGATATATTTTTGAAATTCAGCGCGGGGCGCATTAGGTTTTACGGCGACAAGGCTCCGAGGCTGTATCAGGGCGTGTGCCATACCAAAACCAGAATCGGGCGAAAAGATGTGGAGTTTCACTTCGTCTATGCCTCAGCTTACGACGCTAGCGACAATCTCATCGAGGTTTTGCACATCGCAAACGACAAAGAGACTATGTTTTGCCTCGTCGATATCATGCTAAATGGCCAAGATTTCAGCGTCGATGAATACCATGCGCCGACTAAGATCGACCTTGACGCTGACCACACTAGAAGGGTTGCGAGCGTAGATGTGCGAAACCAGCAGTGGAACATAAATGCCGCCAAAACCGTCGAAAAAGCAAAAAACGAAAATTTAGATAGCGAGATGATTAAACGCTCTAAATTTGAGGTTGCGGGGCAGATTTCGACACTGCTAGAAAAGCACAAAGAGACGCTGAAAAATATCACAAATAGAAGTGGCGAGAATTTTTACGATTTGTATGCGAAATTTAGCGTTTATGACGATTTTTTGAAAATCGAGAGCTACAAAAGCGCGCTTGGCGATATCCAAACAATCCTAAATAAAATTTATAAAATCAAATTTGACAGGCTTTTAGACTGAAATTCGGGTCAAATTTGGCTTTTTGTTTGAAATTTGCGTGAAATTTTATGATAAATTTTACTTAAAATTTTACGCAAAATTTCAAGTAAAATTTGGGCTTGAATTTTAAAAATTTTTGTCATTGCGAGCTTTCGTAGAAAGCGAAGCAATCTACGAGTTTGAATTACCAAAACGCAAATTTCTTGTCATTGCGAGGAGCTGTTTTGGTGCCCATAAAGAAATCTAGTAAATTTTAAATTCAAAATTCCGCATAAATTTAGCGTTGAGCGATTTTTCGAATTTTGGCTAAATTTTATATTTTTGCAAAAATACTGCGCCGAAATTTTGCGCTACTAGATTGCTTCGCTCCGTTTGTAGTGACTGCAAATTTACTGACCTTAAATTTTATATTCGTAGATTGCCACGGCGACTGCGTCGCCTCGCAATGACACTGGCGAGCGAAATTTGGTTGATTTGTCATTGCGAGCGAGCGAAGCGAGCGTGGCAATCCAGAAAAATTTTTTCATCTCTGATTTGTCATTGCGAGCTTTCGTAGAAAGCGAAGCAATCCAGTAAAATTTAGTGAGAACTTAAAATGTGCGAATTTAAATTGATTTAAATTTCCCTGGATTGCTTCGGCGATACTCGCCCGCAATGACAGCGATTTTAGGGCAATGAATTTTGCGTTTGTGGATTGCTTCGGCGATACTCGCCTCGCAATGACAAATCAAGTAAATTCGAAAATTTCAATAATACAAATCAAAAAATTTTAAAATTCCGCAAATTTCACGCCAAATTTCACTCGCCAGAGAAATCCTCTGCTACCATTGCGGCTAGGCGGAGTTTTTCATTATCGAAATGCGTGTAAATGCGCGAGGTATTCAGGCTCGCATGCCCTAGGGCTTCTTGGACTAGCACCAAATCTTTTTCGCGTTTGTAAAGCATGGTCGCGAAGGTGTGGCGTAGCATGTGCGCGCCGTTTTTTTTCTTGCGAATTCCTACGCTTAAAAGCAGTTTTTCTACGATTCTGCTGATATAAGCCTGAGTGAGCGCCGAGCCTTTTTTGTTGGTAAAGACATAATCATCTTTGTTTGCAAAATTCGTTTCCAATGCGTCCAAATCGCCCTGGATAAGGCGCTTTTTTATCATTACGACGCGGTATTTATTTCCCTTGCCTCGTATCCGCAATACATACAAATCTCCGTCCTCGCTGATATCTTTGCGGCGCAGGTTTATCGCCTCTCCGACGCGGATTCCCGTGTAGATAATCACCTTTAAAATCAATCTATTTCTATGGGTAAATTTCTTAAAATCCGCGCTATTTATCGCGCCGATAAATTTTGAAATTTCATCTTCGCTTAAAAACTCAGGCAGTTTCACGCCACGATTTCCACTCACACCGCCCCAGCTTTTAAGCTCTATTCCGTAGTTGTGCGAGGCGCCATTAGTTTCGTTTTGGCGGTCGATGAAGCCAAAAAAGTTTATCACGGCGATTCGGTAGTTTTTTTTGCTCGCATCGCTTAGCCCTCCCGTGATAGAGGCCAAAACCTCGCTTAAAAGCTCTTCGTCGATATTTTTCATACTTTCTAGCTCGTAGGATAAAAGCGCGTTATAGAGCTTAAAAAGCGGGTTGAAATATGTATTAATGCCAGTCAGCCCTGCGTTTCTAGCGTCTTTGGCTAGTGCTGAGAGAGCCTCTATATTTGGGACATTTTTGGCTAGTGCCATTATGGTTTTGCTAAACAGCTCCTCGTTTTTAAGCTCTTTGTTTGAAAGCGAGCTTAGCTTATATCTGACGAATTTGGCCATCCAAAAAAGTAGCGAAGAGGCGAAATTTTCTTTGGCGTCTAAGGGTTGTTTCATTTCTCGTCCTTAAATATCACAAACGGCAACATTAGCGTGTTTTTGATGAGATTATATGGGGTTTTTAAAACATCTGTGGTAACGGCTGTGGAGTAGGTCGGCTTGCTCATAGTGCCTCGGATTTCGATGATAGTCGAGATTGTCTTATCCTCGCCCAAAATTATTTGATTTAAAAGCGGGATTTTCGAGATTATCGAGCTTGCGTCTTTGAGATATTTCAGCTCCAAATCAATATTTAGCGCGCCTGATTTTAGATTTACTTCGCCGTTTCCTGCGATATCTGCGCTCGTGCCCTCAAACTGCATTGCGTTTAGATAGATTTTATCCTCGCTGCGACGGAAGTAAATTTTGCCGTTTTTCACGCTAAATCCGCGGTCATTAAAATCCGGCGTTTTGAAAGCCAGAAGCGAAGGGACGGAGTTTAGGAAGCTAAGGAGTTTTTGATAGACGATATAATCTTTCAAAAATGTATTTTCGACTAAAATTTCGCCTCGATAGTTTCTCGGATCGATTCCGCTGGCTTTGAGCGTGAAATTTCCGCTATCGAAGCTTTGCGAGCCGATGATTTGATTTAGCTCCCTGCCACTGATATTTTGCGCGAAAATTTGAAATAGGCTTTTTTTGAAAATTAGCTTAAAATCGCCTTGCTTGAATTTCGCATTTAGGCTCATATCCTTGCCAGAAAGCGAGCCCG
This sequence comes from Campylobacter sp. JMF_08 NE1, assembly GCF_027737875.1. Taxonomy (NCBI): domain Bacteria; kingdom Pseudomonadati; phylum Campylobacterota; class Epsilonproteobacteria; order Campylobacterales; family Campylobacteraceae; genus Campylobacter; species Campylobacter sp. JMF_08 NE1. The sequence continues at coordinate 189,230 of NZ_JAOVUC010000002.1, read as the reverse complement.
AATACGACACCAAGTCGATAGTTTTGTTCATATCTGTTAAAATCACAGACGAATTTGTGCCAGAAAAGTTAAATTTCGAGCGCGCAGAATTTGAGCCTGAGTTAAATTCGCTGGTTTGGACGCTAGTATTTATCATGATATCGAGGTCTTTGAGCGTGATATTTGTGCCAGCCTTGCCACTGCTAAAACTTAGTTTGCCATTGCCCGTAGCGCCATTTAGCGAGCTTCCTGCGACCTTTAAATTTAGGCTATCGCTATTGTAATACCTGCCATTTTTTTCTATCAAACCAAAGTCAAATTTTAAATTTTTGCTAGTGATTGTGAAATTTAAAAAATCAGCCGTGCTAATGTGCGCATCACCGCCCGTGATTCCGATAGTTTTGAGGGTTTTGGAAAAATTTATTAGATCTTTTATCTCGGCCACATTTATGTCAATTTTATCGCCAAATCTCATATCTGCACCTAAAAACTGCGAGTGCAAAATCGGCGCAGTCCCGCTAAAATCGAGCGTGAGATTGTCTTTGACATTTGAGAATTTTAAAATTTCATTATCCCCAGCCGTGATATTAAAGCTTTTTATCTCTCCGCTAAATTTAGCCTTTCGCGTGGTAAAATCGATACTCCCGTCTGCTGTGGCGTTGAAAATTTCATTGCTTAGATTTGAGTTTTTGATATCAAGCTTTTTCTCTGTGATATGCACGCTAGCGTGGCTACTTTTAAATTTCGCTTTTGAAATCATAATTTCGCCGTTTTTTAGGCTCACATTTGCATCCAGGGCTGCGCTTTCATGCACTGGGTCGATGTCGATTAGCACTCGTGCGTCGATTTGCTCGGCCTTGCTGACATACACTGGCTCATTTATGCCATAAAACGCCAAAATATCAATCAAATCCTTGCCGATATTTTCTTTGGTGCGCAAATCCAGCGCGACAATCGGCTCTCCGCTAAAAATTTGCTTGATTTTCACCCCAGAGCCATCAAGGCTAATGCCATTAAAGGTCGGATTGCCGATAGCGATATCTAGCGTGCCATCTTCTAGCGTGATATCAGCGCAATCAGCCAAAACTGGCGAAACGGTGTTAGCGAAGCTCACATTTAAATCCTGCGCGCTAGCTCTTGCGAAAATGCGCTTCTCATCGGCGTGGGGATCGTCTAAATCAATGGCGATTTTTAGGGTGTCGATGTAGTATTTCTGCGCTACGACCAGCCCGTAAATCCACTCTTTGGCGTGAGGATTGAGGCCTGTGAGCGCGCCAAGCTCGTCCATAAAGCGTTTTAGGCTCGTGGCGTGGGCGTTTGAAACCTCTAAATTTAAATTCGAGCCTATATTTAGCGCAGAAATTTCGCCTGAGATTTCATGCGAAGCAAATGTGCCGTTAAAATCATAAATGCTAGATTTGAAATTCGCGCTAGCCTCGCCTTTAAGCGTGGCGTTGAAATCTTTGAGTGAGATTTCATTTACGCTCACTTTTAGTCCGTTGCTAAGCTGGCTAAGGCCTGCGTTTATGCGAAAATAGCGAGTGTCGATAAAAAATATATCATCGTGGTATAAAACCTCGATTTTATCCTCGCCAATGCGCAAATTTTGGATATTAATTTCCTCGAAAAATTTCATCGCAAGGGTAAATTTCTTGCTATATTCGATGAGTTTTTCGTTTTTTTCTCTAAGCTCGGCCGGGGTTTTTGGCGTAGGATTTGCGCTTGTAAGCTCTTTTTTGTTGATTTGCAGATCTTTTACACGCAAGATTAGATTGTTTTCAAGCTTTAAAAAAAATCCCTCGATTTTGACGAATTTATTCTCAAATTTATCGATTTTTACCCCTATTTTTATAAAGATAATTCCACTCATAAAAAGTAAAAGCAAAATGGTAAAAAATCCGTAGATTATCTTTCGTATCACACGCTCTCCAAACTGTTGGCTAAATAAATTTGTGCGTATAATATAAAATTTAGGCAAAATTTGGGCTTATTTTCGTATAATTTCGCAAAATTTGATTAAGGAAAATTATGCAATCTTTGGGCAGGCTTATCCGTTTTTTATCTTTTGTAGTTGAAATTTTACTAATTTTCGTAGCAGTTATTTTCTGGGATTTTCACCAAAGCGCGCAAAACCCAAAAATCGTCGCAGTAGGCCAAGGAAGCGCGGTAAAAATCCTATCATCGCTGGGGACTGGGGCGAGATTTGGCAAGACTCACGCTAGACTTCTCTCGCTTTATGGTGGCGCAAAAACCGGTGAATTGGAGCTTAGCGCGGAAAATTTACCAAAATATAGATTTTTATACGAGCTAGCTCACGCAAAGCCTGTGATGAACGAAATCAAGCTGATTCCTGGCGAGACCACGATAGTATTTTTGCAAAATTTAGCCAAATCCCGTGCGTTAAGCTTTGAAATTTTAGAGAGCGAATACAACGCAACTGCGCCGTTTTATGAGGGATTTTTGGTGCCTGAAACCTATAAAATCAATAAAAACGAAAACGAAAAAAATATCATTAAAATTTTAAGTGCGAGTGCGAATAAATTTCACGCCGAATTTAGAGAAAAACACTGCGCCGATTGCAACGATACAGCCTATAAAGAGGCGCTAATCAAGGCTTCGATTATCCAAAAAGAGGCCGCAAACGCTGATGAAATGCCAATCGTAGCCTCAGTGATTGAAAACCGCCTAAAAATTGGCATGCGACTTCAAATGGACGGCACGCTAAATTACGGGCTGTATTCGCACACTAGGGTTACGCCAGCGCGTATCCGCACCGATACTAGCCACTACAATACATACCTAAACGACGGCCTGCCACACGAGCCTGTGTGTGTGGTCTCGCCAAACGCGATAAAAGCGGTCTTTGCGCCAGCAAGCACTGAATTTTTATATTTCATGCGAAATAAAAAAACAGGCTTGCATGATTTTGCCAAAACACAGGCCGAGCACGAGCGCAATGTCAGAGCCGCGCGAAGCGCAAAATAACAAAAAGGAGAGATTATGGCGATTTACTACACTTACACGGACGAATCCCCAGCCATAGCCACACACTCGCTACTACCGATAATTAAAGCGTTTTTACGCTCGGAAAATATCGAGGTAAAAATGGCTGATATTTCGCTTGCTAGCAGGGTTTTGGCGAATTTTAGCGAGTATTTGAGCGAGGCGCAAAAAACTAGCGATGATTTGGCGTTTTTAGCAAATTTGACCAAAAGTAGCGATGCAAATATCATAAAACTGCCAAATATTTCAGCCTCGCTTCCACAGCTTAAAGCCTGCATTAGCGAGCTTCAAGCGAGGGGTTATGCTTTGCCAAACTACCCTGATAACGCGCAAAGCGACGAGGAAAAATCTATCAAAGCCCGCTATGCAAAGGTGCTAGGAAGCGCGGTAAATCCAGTCCTTCGCGAGGGCAACTCAGACAGACGCGCCGCAAAAAGCGTCAAAGACTACGCTAGGGCAAACCCTGTGTGGAGTGCCCAGTGGAGCGGGAGCGAGCAAACCTGCGTGGCAAGCATGAGCGGGGGCGATTTTTACGCTTCTGAGAAATCGAAAATTTTCGCTAATGGTGCAAATTTAAGCATAAATTTCACTTGCGCTAGTGGCGAGAAAACCTGCCTAAAAACCCTAAAAATCGAAGCTGGCGAGGTCGTAGATAGCGCGTTTATGAGCGTGAGTGAGCTTGATAATTTTATCGCCGCTAGCGCACAAAAAGCCAAGCAAAGCGGGCTTGTGTATAGCGCGCATTTGAAGGCTACGATGATGAAGGTAAGCGATCCTGTGATTTTCGGACGATTTGTGAGCGTGCTATTTAATGGGGTTTTCGCTGAATTTAAAGACGAGTTTAAAAGCCTTGGCATAAATGCAAACGACGGACTAAAAGGGGTCTTTGAAAAAATAAAAAATTCGCCAAATTTCGCCCAAATAAAGGCTAAATTTGACGAAGCGTTTGCAAATTTGCCCGAAATTTATCATATCGACGAAAATACGACAAATTTCGATATGCCAAATTTGGTGATAATCGACGCCTCAATGCCTGCGATGATACGAAACGGCGGGAAGCTACGCACCAAAGATGGGCAAATGCGCGAAGCAATGGCGGCGATCCCTGATAGAAGCTACGCTAAAATTTACGAGGCGATGATTGAGGATTTGAGGGCGCATGGGTTTTTGGACCCTGGTAAAATCGGAGCCGTGGCAAATGTGGGATTAATGGCGCAAAAAGCCGAAGAATACGGCTCGCACGATAAGACCTTTATCATGGAAAATGATGGGCGTATCGAGGTTGTAAGCGAAAATGGCGAGGTGGTTTTTGCGTATGATTTGCAAAAAGGCGATATTTTTCGCATGACGCAAACCAAAGAAAAAGCGATTAAAAACTGGATAAATTTGGCGTTTTCGCGCGCTAAAATTAGTGGCGAGAGGCTGATTTTTTGGCTAGATGAGGCTAGGGCGCACGATAGAAATATAAAAGAAATTTTGCTAAGCCAAATCGCTCAAAATGCCGAATTTAAGGGCGCAAATTTTGAAATTTTAGATCCGTATAAAGCTGTAATTAAGACAAACGAGATTATCCGAAGCGGGCAAAATGTCATAAGCGCGACGGGAAATATTTTGCGCGATTATTTGACCGATTTATACCCGATTTTGGAGCTTGGAAGTAGCGCGAAAATGCTCTCAATCGTGCCACTTTTGGAGGGTGGAGCGATGTTTGAGACGGGTGCTGGTGGGACTGCGCCGGATTTGGTGGCTATGATGAGAGAGCAAAATCACCTTAGCTGGGATAGTTTGGGCGAGTTTATGGCGCTGTGTGAGGCGCTGGAATTTGTAGCGCAAAAAGAGCAAAACAAAAAAGCAAAAACCCTAGCAAATGCGCTAAATGCGGCTATTTTTAGGTATTTAAATGAAGCAAAATCCCCAAGCCGTGAAGTAGGGCAAAATGATATTCGCGCAAGCCACTATTTTTTGGCTAAATTTTGGGCGGAAGAATTGGCAAAATTCGAGCCAAAATTCGAGCAAATTTATGCAAAATTTAGCGAAAACGAGGCGGAAATTTTAGATGAATTAAACGCGGGGCAGGGCAAAGGCGTGGATTTTGGCGGATATTTTATGCTGGAATTTGACAAAATGCAAAAAATCATGCGCCCAAGCAAAATTTTAAACAAAATCATAGAGGAAATTTAATGAAAATAGCAATAATCGGAGCTGGAAATATCGGCGCAAATGTCGCAAACAATGTGATTGTAAATGAAAATTTAGCTGGGTTTTTCAGCGAAATCGCGCTTGTGGATATCGCAGAAAACATCGCGCGCGGTAAGGCGCTGGATTTGGCGCATTTAGCGAGCCTTTGCGAGTGCGATGTGAAAGTGTGCGCTGGAAGCGAGCCGGAGCTTTTAAAGAGCGCAGATATCGTCGTAATCACGGCTGGGCTTACGCGAAAAGCGGGGCAAAGCAGGGAAGATTTGCTTAAATCAAATGCCAAAATCGTGAGCGAGTGTGCGAGGAACACAGCCAAATTCGCCCCTAATGCGATAATCATCATCGTAACAAATCCGCTTGATTTAATGGTTTTGTGCGCGCAAAAAGCAAGCAATTTTGCCCCTAGTCGCGTTATCGGCATGGCTGGCGAGCTAGATAGCGCGAGGCTGAAATTTGAGATTGCGAAATTTAGCGGGGATAAAATTTCTGCTCTAAATGCCCCAGTGGTAGGCACTCACAACGATGAAATGGTGATTTTAAAGGACGAGATAAACGCTAAAATTTCAGCTACTGATTTAAACACTGCCTCGCAAAATACCCTAAATAGCGGTAAAAGCGTCGTTAGCCTGCTTGGCACTTCGGCGTATTTCGCCCCTGCTGGCGGGATCGTAAAAATCATAAAAAGCATAATCGCAGATGATAACAAAATCCTAATTTGCTCGGTAGTCGATGAAAACGGCGTGCCATTTGGCAGGTTTGTGCGCATCGGCAAAAACGGTGCGACACCCCTAGAATTCGAGTATCCGTTGGAATTTAAGAAAAAATATAACAAAATGGGGCAAAGTATAAGAGAGCTTGAATTTTAAATTCGCGGCAAATTTGCAAAAAACGCAAATTTGCCTAAATTTCAAAACGCCCTTACTATCATTTTGCGATACTGGCTAAGCTTTTTTTCATCGCTGTTTTGCATAAATTCTTTAATGTAAGCTAGCAAATTTTCCTTTGTATGGGTCGGCAAACCCTGCGGCGGCTAAATTTCGAATCTGCTCGGCGCTTTTGTCGTAGAAATTATCTATTCTAGCGTATCCGCCGATACTTTCCATGCTTGGGACATATTTGTGAAGCAGTTCAGCGACTCTCATTAGCGTATCGTAACTAGCCGCAAAGCCGTCTGCGCCCTGCAAAAATATCCGTTTTGGTGCGCCAAAAACGCTTGGGATTTCTTTGATATCAGCTTCGATTTCGCCAAGTGGCGAAGTTTGAAATTTTTGATCCTTAAAATATGTGCAAAACAGGCAGTGGTTGTGCGAGCAGCCAATCGTAGTTTGCAAATACCCGTCTGCACTCTCGTATGGTGGGCGGTTTATTCCACTTGCAAAATTCATTTTATCTCCTTTATAAACTTCCGCTGATTGAGACTCTGCTTAAATTTTTCTCGCCGATAGTTTTGATTGCAAAGTCGAGTTTGCTTAGCATTTTTTCTTTGTGAGTGTTAAGCATGCCGTCAATTCTCACGCTATCAAACGGATGCAGTGCCCAAAAATATGTGCCTTCAAGCTCCAAATTTGCGATAAACTCGCGCTCTTCTTCTAAAATTTCTTTTTCGCTAGCTGGGATAAATTCTGCGTTTAAAATTTGCTCATTTAGCTTCGTGTTCTTAAACGCAGTCATTGTGTTTAGTAAAATTTTGCTTGGTTTGATTTCGTTTTCTAACCTCGCCATTGCCCGTGCAGACTCGCTTGCCATGCCACGCCCAGCCGTGCCAAGCATAAGCAAATCACAATGCGAAATGCCGATTTTATTTAGCCTTAGGCACTGAGTTTTGCTATCATCTGCGTCGTAACCTTTGCCTAAATTTCGCATTGCGGCGTTAAGACCGCTTTCTATGCCGATGTATAAATCATCTACGCCAGCCTCTTTTAGCGCGATTAATTCCTCATCGCTTTTGGTGGCGATGTTTTGGGTCCTAGCATACATTGTGATAGTTTTGATATTTGGCAAATATTTTTTGATTAGCTCGATTCGCGCTAAAAGTTTTTTCGTTCCTAGCGCAAATGGATCGCCACCTACTAGGTAAATTCGCGTCGCTTCCCTCGCGTAAGAGCCGTGAAATTTGGTGATTTCGGATAGAAATTCATCGACTTCTGAAAGGCTTAGCATACGAAATTTCACATTTGCATACATATTGCAATACGAGCAAGAGTTGTGCGAACAGCCCTCAGTAATGGGGAGTAAAAGGGTGTTTGCCTCCACTGGTGGGCGGTAAATTGTGCCGTTGTAGTTCATTTTTTCTCCTTATTTTTAAAATTCGATATTTTTATGATTTTAGAAATATAAATTTAAAAAAAGTAAAATTTGAAAATTTATAAAATTTGGGTTACAACTCTTTGATTATATAGCTAGCTAGCTCTTTTATCGTCTCTTCGTTTCTACGATAATATGTCCATTTGCCGTGTCTTTCGCAGAGCAAAAGCCCAGCTCTTTGGAGCATATCGAGGTAGTTTGACACGGTAGAGGGCGACAGACCTGCCTTTTCTTGGATACTGCTGACACACACGCCGCCTTTTAGATCGACTACTTCGCCAAGCGAACTGCCTTGTGGTGGGAAATTCGCGTCAGGGTTTTTGAGCCAGTTAAGGATATTTAGTCTAGTTTCGTTGTTTAGTGCTTTGCAAATTTCAATTACATCAATTTTCATTTTTTACCTTTTTTAAAATTGCGAGATTTTATCATACATTTCGATAATTGTCAATATATCAAAATATCTCAAATTTTAAAATTTTATTCTTCTGGGTTGATTTCGACTATTTTATTTAGGACATATTGTTCTAAATCTCGTTTGGCGATATCGTTTTTAAGGGCTTCGTTGTAGATTTTTTCGACAGGTTTGGAGTATTTTTCGTATGGAAAATACAAAAAGTGATTTGCCCAAGCTTTTTGGATTAAATTTTTAGTGATTTCCTTGCGCCCCCATGCCTTAAAGCAGTCAAATCCGATAAAGACAGCAGAGGTCAGCAAAATGGTAAAAAGTATGGAAAAGTGAAAGTCGATTTTGGTAAAAAGCAGGTGAGTAATGCCTATGGCAAACATCACGAAAACAAAGGCAAATGTCCCAAAAATCGCATACGAGCGACCATAATTAAATCTGAAATTTAGCTTAGCGGGATCTACTAGCATACCGTCGTTAAACTCAGCGTTTGCTTCTAACAAATCGCGAAAAAGCACAGGTTTATCCGAGATATGAAACATAATATTTAAAATTTTGTCTTTGCAGTTTTTATTCATCTTTTTTCCTTGTCAAATTTGGCGCCATTATATCTGAATTTTAATTTTTATAAGATAAAATCACCTTTTAAATTTAAGGAGAGCGTAATGTTTGAAATAGCTAATATGAATAACGATGATTTTGTCTATATCAATGGCGAAATCGTGCGTGCCAAAGACGCTGCGATAAGCCCATTTGACCGCGGTTTCATGCTAGGAGACGGCATTTATGAGGCAGCACCTGTGGTAAATGGCAAAATTTGCGATAAAGCCGATTTCTGGGAGAGATTTGAAAATTCTGTCGCACAAATCGAGCTTAAAATCCCATATACTCACGAAGAATACGAGGCGTTTTTAAACGAAGTCATCGCCAAAAATGGCGTCAAAGAGGGCGTGGTTTATACGCAAATCACGCGTGGTGCGGCGTTTAGGGACTTCGACTATACCGATACGAAGCCGACTGTGTTTGCCTATGCCTTTTCAAAAGTGATTTTCGATAATCCTCTTGGCACCAAAGGTATCGAAATCGTAAGCCTGCCTGAGATTCGCTGGCATAGACGCGATATCAAATCAATCTCGCTTTTAGCGCAGTGTATCTCAAAGCACCTAGCGCATAAGGCTGGGGCTTTCGAGTGCTTTTTGGTAGAAGACGGCTTGGTGACTGAGTGTTCGAGTTCGAGTGCGTTTATCATAAAAGACGGCGTTTTGATTACCAGGCCGCTATCGCACGACATTTTGCCGGGCATTAGACGCAAGGTGATTTTGGGCTTTGCGGGCGAGCTTGGGCTAAAAGTCGAGCAAAGGGCGTTTAGCATGGAGGAAGTCTATGGCGCGGACGAGGTTTTCATCAGCGCAGCTTCTTTGATGGCGATCCCTGTCATCAAAGCTGACGGCAAGCCGATAAATGGCGGCAAAATCGGCAAATTTACCCCGCTAATTCGCGAGCGCTACGCCAAACACCTAAAAGAACAAGCTGGGCTTTTATAATTTTGCTTTGAAATTTTGCTCGAATTTTATTTAAATTCGGGCAAAATTTGGCAAATTTAATCAAATTTTTAAAATTCAAAATTCTAAAATTTCGCTTCGCAATCCAGAAACACTGCGCCTGAAATTTTGATTTTTGATTTTGTTTGATTTGGCATGGCAGAAATTCTTGTTTGGTATATCGGCAAGCAAGTATCTCCGCTCTATGGCGCTTAAAATTTGGATTTCAAGGAAAAACTGTGTTAGATATTGTAAAGATGATTTTAGGCTATATAATCCCATACGAATTATTTTTATATATGCCGTTTCAGGTTATTTTATTTGTTTTTTTCACATGGTTTTTGATGATAATTTCATTGTTTGGAATTTTAATTTCTGCATTTTTTAAACGAGTTGCATACAAAAAAATACTCATAAAGTTATTAAAAATTACCATGCTTTTTATGTGGTTAAGTTTTATAATTTCATATTGCTATTATTGTGGCTATGTCGCTAGTTACGGAATATCGCAAGTTCATATTTATAAACCTGTTTTTTATCTATTTGGAATTGTAATAGTGAATATTTTAGTTTATTTATATATGATATCAACGAAATAGTAAAAGAAGCTATTTTATGGTGGGTATCCTTGCCCACCATAAAGATTAAAAACAATAAATCTAATGCAAAATTTCACAAAATTTGATTATAAATTTTAAAAAATTCATTTTCTTCGTAAAATTTCACCACGGCTTTGTCGATTTTGACTATGCGCGAAAGGTAGGCGTAAAGACCTTCTTTGCGCGTGTAGAGGATTTTTAAGCCGTCTAGGCTCGTGGCGCGTGAGAGCGCGACATAGAGTTGGCCGTTGGCAAAAATCCTATCGATATCGCAGGCTAGGTTTTCGATACTCATGCCCTGGGATTTGTGGATTGTGATCGCGTAGGCGAGTTTTAGCGGGAATTGATAATACCGCGCGATTAAAAAATCGCTCGCCTCGTCCTCGTCCGCTCTAATCTCGCTGTAATCATACCCCGCGCGCTCGACTCGCACGAAGGCGCCTGATTTTTTGCGCACTACGATAGATTCAATTTCGCCAAAGCCGTTTAGCTCGATATTTTCTACCACGCCACTTTCGCCGTTGTAAAACTCGCCTGTTTTATTCATCGTAAAAAGCACTTTTGCGCCGACTTTTAGGCGCAGGGATTGGCTTAAATTTAGCGAATTTAGCCATTTTGAAATTTTATTATCATCGTAAGTGTTTTCGTGGATTTCACACAGCCCCTCGCACAGATACAGCTGCGAATCTAGCGCAGCTAGCTTAGCTTCGTTTATCGCATCGACCTCGGCATTTCGCCCAGAGATTATGGTCGCATTATCGTCTAAACTCTCACGCGGAGTGATTAAATTCGCCAAAAATTTGACTAAATTTTCGCTGATTTTGCCAAGCCTGATTTGCGATAAAATTTCATACAAACTCTCATCGTCCGTGCGCTTAGAACCTAGCATTTCTATGTAGAAAAACTTCATTTGCTCCCATGCGTGCGTGCCAAAGGCATACTCGCTCATACGCAAAAGCGAGCCTTGTTTGCCAGCACTTAGCTCGTCTTTTTTGACGACTGGTGGGAGTTGATAAAAATCGCCCGTTACTAGCAAATGACCGCTAAATTTGGACTTTACGAGGCGGTATTCAATCATCTCAAAGACATCAGCTCCGACCATTGAAATTTCATCAAGCACGATTAAATCAGTAATTGAGAGAATTTGGTTAAGTTCAGTTATTTTGGCTTTTTGCGAGCGGTCTAATTTTTTGAGCTCTTCAAAATTTTTACTAATGCCAAATTTAAAAAAACTATGCAAGGTTACACCGCCGATTTCTACGGCACTAATGCCGGTTGAGCCTAGCACAATGACGATTTTGCCGTGAGTGCGAAACTCTTCGATGACGCCTTTGACGACATAGCTTTTACCTACACCGCCACCGCCTGTGATAAATACATTTTGTGATTTGAGCTTTTGTGATACGAAATTAATCAAATTTTATCCTGTTTTTTGGCAAAATTATAGCCAAAAATTTTTAAAGGTAGCAGTTTTGAGAAGGCAAATTTTAATATTTATAACATTTATGTGGATTTTGGCTGGTTGTGCCTCACACGCGCCACAAAAATCCAAATTTATCCCAGAAAATCCAGAGGTTTTGGCATTGGAATTTGAGCAAAGTGCGGAAATTTTGCCACCTGTGAGCGCCCAAAGCGTAGCAAGCGGGGAGAATTTCAAGGAAAGGTATTTTCGCGTTTGGGACGCTGAAAAAATCACCGCTAGCCCAAAGGACGCATTTTGGGGGCTAAACTACGCTAAGGGCAGGCATTTTGATCTAGGGGGAAACATCTACCCGCAAGCTGTGTATGATGCCATGCACGAAAATGCGAACAAAAAAGCCCTTGGTAGCGTAAATACCCCAGCAATCACCATAAAAAACACGCTTTTGCGAAATATCCCAAGCGATATGCCGATTTTCGGTGATCCTAGCGAGCCGGGCGAGGGCGAGCCTTTTGATTATGCGGCAAATTCGGCTCTTGGCGTGGGATATCCGCTTTTTATCTCGCATTTTAGCAAAGACGGCGTCTGGGCTTTCGTGCAAAATGACGGCGTGTGGGGCTGGGTGAGGGCTAGCGATGTGCAAGAAATGGGGATAAACGGCGCTAGTGCGTATAAAAATTCGAGATTTATAGCGATTTTGCAGGATAATGCGCCGATTTTTGACGAGAATAGGCGTGAAATTTTTAGAGCGCGCACGGGGACGATTTTGCCGTATGATTTCGCTGGTGGTGGGCTATATGGTGGCAAGATGATTAGCAAAGAGGGCGTGAGAGCGTATTTTGTGGAGGATAAATTTGCCAGAATTTGGCCAGCCGAGCTAAATAGCGAAAACGCAAAACTAATCAGCGCAAGCCTGATAGGGCAAAAATACGGCTGGGGCGGATACAAACTGCTGCGCGATTGCTCGCTACTGACAAAGGATTTTTTGGCGAATTTTGGGCTTTGGCTTCCAAGGAATTCAAAGGCGCAATCAAAGCGCGGAAGGACATTTTCGCTAGCAAATTTGAGTGCGAGCGAGAAACTAAATTTGATCAAAACACACGCCAAACCTTATGCGAGCGTGATTTATATGCCAGGGCATGTAATGCTCTATGTAGGTGAGATAGAGGGCGCACCAGCCGTGCTTCACAATGTCTGGGGACTAAGGCGTATGAATAAAGAGCGCGCGGTGATTGGCAAAACGGCGATTACCTCGCTAAGCATAGGCGAGGATAGGGTCGATATCGCAGAAGATAGATTGCTAATCTCGCGTATTAGCGCATTTAGCGTGCTTAGCGAAGATGATGGGGTTAGCATACGAGAACTTTTTGGACTAGAAAAATGAGATCGAAACTTTACAACGACAATCTTTTAATCGAAGCCCAAACCCATATTGATAGACTTCATTTAAATATCGCGTGGGAGCGGTTTTGTGAATTTTACAAAAAGGCTGGCGCGATACGCAAAAACGATGAGTATTTGCTAGGGCTTTTTGGGGCGTGTTTGGGATATCTGCCTGATGAGGGTATGAAATTTATGGACTATGGCGCGCATATCATAGATGAAGGCAGGGTTATAGGGATAATCGAAATTTTAAACGAAGCAAACCCCGATAAAAATTTGGTTATTCCAAGGGCGTTTGCTAGGCTTGGCGAGCACGAGGAGGCTAGATATCTCATCATCACAGATAAAAAAATTTTGAGATTTTACCTAGATTATGAAGCGCAGTGGCAGAGCTTTTATTTTGAGGATTTGGACTTTTTGGAATTTTGCAAATTTTACGCACTGCTAAATTACAACGCCCTAAAATCCGGTATCCCAGTGACGATGAGGGAGCGCACGGCGTATCGCGAACAAGACATTTCTAGCAAACTTTACCGAAATTTTAAAATTTTTCGTATGTCGCTTTTCGAGGATATGTGTATCCAAAACGAGAGTTTAAATCATCTTTTGCTAAGCGAGGCGTTAAACAAGCTTTGCGATAGGATAATTTTCGCGATTTATGCTTCGCACAACGAGCTTTTGCCAAGTGGAGCGCTAGAAAGCGTGCAAACATACGATGAGCTAAAAAGCCTTTTTGCGCTTATTCACACGGGGGACAATGAGCGTGGCGTGGTGAGATTTAACGGAGATTTGTTTGCGCCTGATTTGCTTTTAGATAATCTTAAAATTAGCGATTTGGCATTGGAGTTAAATTTGATCTCCAAATACGATTATAAACTCGATGTTACGCCAGATATGCTCTCATACATACTATCGCAAATTTACAATTTCGAAGAAATTTTTCAAAAGAACTGAATTTTAAAATTTAAAATTTCTTGCAGAATAAATTCTGCAAGAAATTAGTATTAGATTAAGGCAGGAGCTACTAAGAAGCCTAACGCTACTGATAGCGCGACCATGATAGTTCCTGGGATGAAGAAGCTGTGATTGAATACATATTTTCCAACTCTTGTTGTGCCTGTATCGTCCATAGCGATAGCACCCAAAGTCGTAGGATATGTAGGTAATACGAAAAGACCTGATACAGCAGCAAAAGAAGCAACCAAAACCCAAACTTGTCCAGCTGTCTCTGGGCTAGTCATACCAAGTGCCAATGCAACTGCTGGCATCATAACTTTTGTAGTTGCAGCTTGTGAATATAGCAAGCAGCTTAGGAAATATAAAACGATAGCTAGAACAAATGGATAGTTGCTAACGATATTTTTCGCTACATCTTTGAAAAGATCGATGTGGCCATTAACAAATGTAGTTCCAAGCCATGCGATACCTACGACGCAGATACAAGCGCTCATACCACTTTGGAAAGTGTTTGCTTGTAATAGTTTGCCTGTATCGACTTTGCACAAAACTGTGATAAAAAAGCCGATTGTAAGCATAAAGCTAATAATAGCAGCGTCGCGAGATAGGATTGGTTTTTCGACCAAACCAACGCTTTTTGAGATAGCAAGAGCGTAAGCAACGACAATCAAAACACCGATAGCAAAAATCGCAACTGAGCGTTTTGCAAATGGTTTTGGCTCAGCGTATTCTGTAACTTTAACCTCTGAAACTAAACCTTTTGCTAGTCTTTCTTGATAGATTGGATCTGATGAAAGGTCTAGTTTGAAAAATGTATTTACAAGAACCGCTGTAATAATCATAGCAACAAATGTTGTTGAAATACAAATGAAAAGTAGTTTTGGATAGCTTACACCTAGTGGCTCAACAACACCTGTCATAGCTACGAACGCAGCTGAAATAGGTGAAGCTGTAATAGCGACTTGGCTTGATACAACTGAAAGCGCTAGTGGTGCGCTTGGTTTGATGTTTTGACCCTTAGCAACTTCTACGATAACTGGAATCATAGAAAACGCAGTGTGACCAGTACCAGCTAGGATTGTTAGCATATAAGTAACAGCCGGAGCTAGGATATTGATTTGTTTTGGGTGTTTGCGCAAAATTCTAGACGCAATCTGAACCAAATAATCCAAACCACCTGCAACTTGCATAGCAGCAATCGCTGAAATAACTGATGCGATGATCAAAATAACATCTACTGGAATATCTTTGAATTCCACCTTCATACCGATAATCGCCATAACGACGATACCTAAACCGCCGGCGTATCCGACGCCCATGCCGCCTAAGCGAACGCCTAGGTAGATACCAGCTAGCAATACGGCCAGTTGGACAAATAGCATAATATCCATGCAAGACTCCTTTGAAAATTCAAAACTCTAAATTTAGGGTAGGTCAAAATTTGACCTACCACGATAAAATTTATTTACCTGTTTTTTTCATGCCAGGATTTAGCATGTTTTTAGGATCTAAAATTTTATCGATTTCTTCTTTTGTTAAATAACCGCGCTCTAAGCAGATATCGCCGACTGCTTTACCAGTTTGGAGAGCCTCTTTTGCGATACTTGCTGATTTTTCATAACCTAAAATTGGGTTAAATGCAGTTACGATACCGACTGAGTTTAGCACTGATTTTAAGCAAGCTTCTGGATTTGCAGTTAGTTTTTTGATAGCTTTGTCGCTTAGTGTTTTAACTGCGTTTTCCAAGATTACGATTGAGTTAAATAGATTATAAGCAATGCCTGGTTCGAAAGCGTTTAGTTCGAAATCGCCTCTTTCAGAGCATAGCATGATAGATACATCATTGCCGATGACTTCGTAGCATGCCTCGCCTACAACTTCGCAAATTACAGGATTTACCTTACCTGGCATGATTGAGCTACCTGGTTGCATTTGTGGTAGGTTGATTTCGCCTAGACCGCATCTTGGGCCTGAATTCATTAGGCGTAAGTCGTTGATGATTTTGCTGATTCTTACAGCAGCTGTTTTTAGTGCGCCAGATACATGCACGAAATCGCCTGTATCTTGTGTAGCTGCGATGAAATCCTCAGCTGGTTTGAACTCAACGCCAGTGATTTGGCTTAGGTGTTTTTCTACTACAAATTTATAATCTGGGTGGCAGTTGATACCTGTGCCGATCGCAGTTGCGCCCATATTTAAAAAGCTCATTGACTCTCTTGCAGCTTTGATTTTTGCTATATCGCTTTTAATGTAGCTTGCAAAAGCGTGGAAGGTGTTGCCAAGTGTAGTTGGGACAGCGTCTTCAAGCTCTGTTCTACCCATTTTGATGATATCTTTGAAAGCCTCAGCTTTTTTCTCTAATTCGCCTTTTAGCTCTTCCATAGCAGCTAGCAAATCTGTAAGTTTAGCATAAGCTGCGACTTTGATTGAGCTAGGGTATGTATCGTTTGTGCTTTGGCCTAGGTTTGTGTGATCGTTCGGGTGGATGAATTGATATTCGCCTTTGGCATGACCTTGAATTTCAAGAGCGACATTTGTCAAAACCTCATTGACATTCATATTTGTGCTAGTTCCTGCGCCGCCTTGGATCATATCTACTACGAATTGATCTGCGAATTCGCCTGCGATAACCTTGTCGCAAGCTGCTACAAGCGCATCAGCAATTTCTGGTTTTAAAACGCCCAATTCTTTGTTTGAAAGTGCTGCTGCTTTTTTGATTTGTGCAAATGCTTTTACAAAAAATGGATAATCGCCAAGTTTGCGACCTGTCATTTTGAAGTTGTCCAAAGCTCTGAAAGTCTGAACGCCATAGTATTTGTCGTTAGGAATTTCAAGCTCACCTATAAAATCGTGTTCTTTTCTAGTTTCCATCACTAGTCCTTTCTGAAAGAATTTATGTGATTGTATTATTAAATACCTAAAAACAATCTTAAATTTTCGTTAAAATGTTACTTTAAATTCAAAATTTTATAATTGTTAGTTTTATTTTAAGATTTTTTTAAATTTAGCGGTTTTTTCGCTTGATATGAAGTATATAAAGCACAGAAAGAAGCAGGACAAATCCCAACAAAAAAAAAGTGATTATATGCAATTTTTCCTTAATCAATTCTTGATTTTCGCCAATAAAATATCCAAGTAGCATTAAAATCAGCACCCAAATCCCGGCACCAAGTGCTGTAAATGTGCAAAATCGCGCTAAATTCATCTTTGCAAGCCCTGCTGGCAGGCTGATGTATTGGCGGATACCTGGGATTAGTCTGCAATTAAATGTAGAAATTTCGCCGTGTTTGTTGAAAAATGCTTCAAATTTGGCGAATTTTTCGTTTGTTACGCCGATGAATTTGCCAAATTTATCAATAAATTTGCGCCCGAAAAAATAGCACAAATAGTAGTTAAACACAGCCCCAGCCACGCTCCCTGCTAGCCCGCATGCAAATGCTATGGCAAAGCTCATTTCGCCCTTGCTAGCGAGGTATCCTGCTGGAATCATCACGACTTCGCTTGGAAATGGGAAAAAACTGCTTTCTAAAAACATCATCGCAAAAATGCCGAAATATCCCCATGCTGCGACGAATTCTACGATAAAATTTACGATTGATGTAAGCACGAATTTCCCTTAAATTTGAAATTTAGAATTTGCGCGAAACTTAAATTTTATTAAATTTCGCGCATTAAATTAAAATTTTTATTTTGCGTATTCTACTGTCTGTTTGCTAAATAGCTCGTTTGCGATATCGTCGATTTTTTTGTTTAGTTTGCTTGGCGCAATTTGAGCTTTTATCATCTCTTTTACTTTGTCAAATTCCACAGGAGCAGCCTCTTTTAGGTCTTCTTTGTAGATGACATGATAGCCAAATTGAGTTTTCACAGGGGTTTTGCTAATCTCGCCTTTATTTAGCGCCCACGCAGCCTCTTCGAACTCGCTTACCATCATACCTTTGCCAAATGAGCCCAAATCGCCGCCGTTTTCTTTGGCACTTGGATCTGTTGAAATTTCTTTGGCAAGTTTGTTAAATTCGGCTTTTAATTTGTCTTTGCTGACTTTTTCTAGCTTAGCGATAGCGTCTTTTGCCTCTTTTTCATCTTTTAGCAAAATATGGCTAGCCACGACGCTTTCTGGTTGCATGAAGCTGTCTTTGTTGTCATCATAGATTTTTTTGGCCTCTTCGTCGGTTACTTTGACATCTTTTGTCTGCTCTTGTTGCCACAGAGCAAAGGCGATTTCATCTTTTGCAAGTTCGACTTGTTTTTTGTATTCTTCACTATTTACGATACCGCTTTTTTTAGCCTCGGCAATCATAAGTTTAAATTTAATCATTTGATCGATTAGTTGTTTTTTGTCCTCATCGCTTGGGGTAGCGTGTGGGTTTTGAGCGAAGACTGGTGCGATATCCTCGTCTGTAACCGTGATATCTGTGCCTTTGACGCTAGCTAGCACGCCAGCATTTAGCGAAAGCGCCATAGCGGCGACGAAACTGATTGATAAGAATTTTTTCATTTTTTTCCTTTTTTGAAAATTTTTGCGCGCATTATAAAAAAAGATTGTAAATATATGCGTAATATGATAAAAAATGCGAAATTTAGCCTACGAATTCGTAGGCTAAATTTGGATTAAAACGACGGAACAATCGCGCCTTTGTATTTTTCCTCGATAAATTTTTTCACACTTTCGCTTTGAAGTGCGCTATCAAGGGCTTTGATTTTTGGTAGGTTTTCATTGCCTTCTTTGACGACGACGATGTTTGTGTATGGGTTGCCGACTGCTTTTTCGATGAAAAGCGAGTCTTTAACTGGGTTTAAATCCGCGTTGAAAGCGAAATTTGAGTTGATTACAGCGATATCGACATCATCAAGTGTGCGAGGCAAATTTGGACCTTCAAGCTCTAAAATTTGGATATTTTTAGGATTTTTGGTTACATCTAAGGCTGTACGGAGCTCTACATCTTTATTAACCTCGATTAATCCTGCATCCGCAAGCACATCAAGAGCGCGAGATTCGTTCGTAGGGTCGTTTGGCACAGCTACTTTGGCGCCGTCTTTTAAATCTTTTAGATCTGTGATTTTTTTGCTATAAATTCCCATCGGTTCTAAATGCACGCCAACTGTTGTTTTGAGTTTTGTGCCATTTTTGGCGTTAAATTCCACTAAATATGGCTCGTGTTGGAAATAGTTCGCATCCACACTGCCGTCATCTGTGGCTAAATTTGGAGTAACATAGTCGTTGAAAACTTTGACTTCGAGCTCGTATCCAGCGGCTTTTAGCTCTGGTGCGATATGCTCTAAAATTTCAGCATGTGGCACAGGAGTAGCTGCGACAACTAATTTTTCTGCCAAGGCAAAACTTACAACGCTTGCACTAAGAAGTGTAGTTAGAAATAATTTTTTCATTTCTTTCCTTTGATGAAAATTTAAAAAGGGCGATTTTATCATAAAATTTGGGCGCAAAACACAACAATTATTAAATTTATATGTAAATTTGTATTTGAAATTTCACTTCTAAATAATAATTTTTATTAAGTAGAGTTTAATGAGCTTTTGGTTATCATAAATTTTGAATTTTTGATAAAGGAGAGAGTATGAGACAATACGAAACATACAAATGCGACAAATGCGGCTGTGAAGTCGAAGTGCAAAAAGTAGGCGAGGGCGCAGTTTTGACATGCTGTGGAGAGCCGATGAAATGTATCACTGAGGATTTAACACAGGTAAATTTGATGAAGGCGTTTGCTGGCGAATCACAAGCTAGAAACAAATACGATCTTTACGGCGATTTAGCCAAAGAAGCTGGTTTTCACGCTATCGCGCGCCACTTTTACGAAGCGGCTGAAAATGAAAAATGGCACGCAAGAGCCGAGCTCAAAGCTCACCACGCAGCAGCCGGAATTCCGCTAGATAAAATGGATAAAAACCTAATCGACGCAGCAGCTGGCGAGAGATACGAGCATGAAAGCATGTATCCAAGCTTCGCTCAAATCGCGACAGAAGAAGGCAAAAAAGAGGTCGCAAGGCTATTTAACGCTATCGGCAAGGTCGAAGTCGAGCACGAACGCGAATACAACGAGCTTCAAAAAATCTTGCTTGAAGAGGGATTTTTCGAGAGTTTTGATGAGGAAGTTTGGGTTTGCGAAGTTTGCGGTCATGTGCATCGTGGCAAAAAGGCCCCAGGCGCCTGTCCGCTTTGCAAGGCTCCAAAAGAGTATTTCAAAAAACAAAGATTAGTTTAATCTCGCAAATTTTGGCGTCAAATTCGGCGCCAAAATTTATTACTTCTACTTCTTGGATAAAAATTTCAGGCTCATAGCTCAAAATAGACATTGGTTTTTGGCGAGTTTGTAGAAATTTTGTAGATAAAAAATGCGAATTATAGTGAAAAATTTTAAAGTTGCAATTTGAATTAAAATTTTTATTTAAATTTAGTTGTTAGTTATGGTATGTGAATAGCTTCGTATAAAAATGTGTCAAAGCGCGCATGTGCAGTGGCTAGAAATGTAATACCAAAAAGTCGCTTATAGCAGCCGTAAATCTTTGCTCATTAGCTTCTATGTTTTCTGTTGTCATTTTTTCTCCTTAAAATTAGTTTATTTTAGTTTTATTATTCTAAATTATTGTTATATTTGCTTTGAAGTTTTTTAATTTCATCGGAAGTGATATTCATATCTACACGATTGTTTCCGTAGCCAAATTTCCTTTCTTCGCTTGCTGTTATTTTATGCAGAATTTTCATTTGTTGATTAAACACTATATACTCTTCAATATCTTCAAAAGTTCCGTTTTTATCTAAACAATTTTCGTATAAAAATTTAGTTTGGCGGTCTTGTATTCTTAAATAATATGTCTCTCCATTTTTTCTAGGGCTAAACTGGCTTCTCCAAGCACCATAACACTCTCTGTTATATAATTTTTTCAAAAATTCCTTACTTGGATTCCACTCATCTATTGGGACATTATATTTTCTAAGCACTGCTATTTTAGGTTTTGGAAATGGGGATTGAAGTATGGGAAAATATAGCGAATTATAAAAACGCATTAGCTCCAACTCTATTTTCGGATCAGCAAAAGTCCTACGACCCTTAGTATTATATGCTCTTTCTATATAATATTTATCGGCTTCTGCAAGGTTATTTGTATATTTGCTAATATCTCCACCCAAATAATATCCATATAAGTATGGCTTATACCCACTTTGTAATACAAGCTCTAAAATATCAAGCTGATTGTTTCTTAATAGTGTTCTAAAAAAATTCTCTGCCATATATGTTTTTTCATGATAATGCATTTCTTCAAAAGTTCTATATTTAATATGTGGCATATTATTTTCATCATAATATGGTTCAAACTCTACATATTCGCCCCAACCCAATACTCCAAGAGCTGTTTGCATCATAGTAACTTCTTCAAATTTAACACCATTTTCATATAAAAGTTTAACTGCTTTTGTAGAGTTATTTTCCATAGCATAAGCCATAGGACTGATTTTATGATTATCTTGTTTATGAATATCAGCTCCCATTTTTATAAGCTCTTTCATAGTGCTTTCATCATCATAAAAACTAGCATACATTAAAGCTGTAACACCTTTATGGAGCGGTTCATCAACGCTAATATTATTATCTTTCATAAAATTTAAAATTCTAACCGTATCTTTTGTTTTTAAAATTTGACGAAATTCTTCCATTTTTGGATTTTTCTTAACTTCTGCAAAATCAATATCCCAGTAGCGAAATGCAAAATTCTCAACTTCTTGTTGCGTAACATATTTTGAAAGCTGTGAGTTTTTAGATATATTTGTATCGGCTGTAACTACAAAATTTGACTTTTTCTTATCTAGTTCTACAATCCTTAGTATAATAGCTAAGAAAACAACAGGTAAAATCCATAATAAAATTTTCATATATCAAATCTTTTATAAAATTTACCAAATTTAACCCACAATTTGTGGGTTAAATTTAGCGTGATAAAGGTGAAATTTACGCGTTATTATCTTTTGCGATTTGCTCTTTTAAGGCGCGTTTTAGAACCTTGCCAGTGGCGTTGCGTGGCAGGTCTGGCACGAAATGCACGACCTTTGGAATTTTGTAGTTTGCTAGGTGATTTTTCAGATAAGTTTTGATTTCGCGTTCGCTTAATTTTTGATTTTCTTTGAGTTGCACGAAAGCTACGACCTCCTCATCTGCGTACTCATCTCTGATACCCACGACCGCGCAGGCCTCGACTTGTGGCATTTTGTAGATGATTTCCTCGACCTCGCGCGGATAGACATTTATGCCTTTGGCGATGATGATATCTTTGATACGATCGACGATATAGATAAATCCCTCATCGTCCATATATGCCAAATCTCCCGTGCGAATCCAGCCGTTTGTCAGTGTCTCTTCTGGCGGGATATTTAGGTAGCCTTCCATGACGCAATCCCCGCGCACGATAATCTCGCCGATCTCGCCACGAGCGACTTCCATGGTTTCATCATTTACGATTTTGACCTCGTATCCGTCAAGCGGTGTGCCTACGCTTAGGATTTTTTGTTTGTCGTAGTAGTTCAGCGATACGATAGGCGAACACTCGCTAAGTCCATAACCCTCGATAAGGTGGGCTTTTGGGAATTTTTTGTAAAATTCGTCGATTGTTTGTTGTGCAAGAGGGGCTGCACCTGACATAAATACTCTAAGCTTATTAAACCATCTGAATTTCCAGCCAAGTTTTGCCTTGCCTAGCATTGTATAAACTGACGGGATTCCCAAAAATACCGTTGCTTTGCGTTTTAGGGCGGTATTTAGGACATTTGTGATAGGGAAAACTGATTTTAGAGCGATTATGCTCGCGCCGTTGTATAGCGATAAAATCAGCGTCGCAGTCAGCGTGAAGCTATGAAACATCGGTAAAAATACCAAAAATCTATCCTTGCCACTCACATTGTAGCGAGGGGTGGCTTTATCGGCGTTTGAAAGTATGTTTTTGTAGCGAATCATAGCGCCTTTTGGGCGACCTGTCGTGCCTGAGGTATAGACGATATGGCTTAGATCGTTTTCGGTCGGAGATTTTGCGATTTCTAGCTTGGTTTTACAGGCTAGCACAGTATCGAAGCTGACATTGTGCTCGCTAAGTGCGCCTTGTGTTTGTGCGTTTGGAAGGGCTGAGTTTGGGGTTGGCTCATCGCTTTTGCCTTTAACCCAAATTATGCGTCTGATATCTGGTGCGCTAATGCTTTTAAGCTCCTTGCTAAGGGCGGTTGAAGCGAAAATCATGCGAGAGCGCGAATTGTCTAAAATATACTCAATTTCCTCGTTTTTAAGGAAGGTATTCATAGGCACAGCGACCGCGCCGATTGAGGTAATACCTAGAAAAATGGTGAAAAACTCATAGCCGTTTTGCACATACATAGCCACTCTATCGCCGAAGCGAATTCCACTATTTTGCAAATACGCGCCAATCGCATCGACTTTGGCTTTAAGCTCTGCGTAGCTAATCTCCATATCTTCGTCATAAATCGCTATATGGCGAGATTTTTCGCTCGCATAGAAACTTAAATTTTGGTATAAATTTTCGAATTTATATGTCATGTTTTACCTTTGTGTGGTTTGGTTTCCCGCGAATTTTATCAAAATTTATATAAATTTAGTTAAATTAAATCAAAAATTTAAGAAAAGATAAATTTAGACGCACAAACGGCGTCTAAATTCGGTTATTTTTTATCTTTCGGCTTACCTGTGCCTAGTTTTACCTGTTTTTCGGCTTTTTGCGCTTTTTTTAGGGTTTCTAGTTTTTCCAAGCCCTCGTTTCTAAGGCTATTTTCCATAAGCATGATTTCTTCTGTGCCGGTTCTGACCAAATCCACATCGACTTTAAATTCGCTAGGATCGATTTTTCCATCATAATCAATTCTGGCTAAAATGCAGCGAAACGCATTTAATCTTGCAGCTTTTTTATCATTGCTATCTAGCACGATCCATGGCGCGATATCGGTGTTTGAGGCTAGTAGCATTGAATATTTTGCCAAAGTGTATTGCTCCCAAAGTTCTTGTGATTTGGCATCTACTGGGGAGAGTTTGTATTGTTTAAGAGGGTCTGTGCGGCGCGCCTCGAAGCGTTTTTGTTGCTCCTCTTTTGAAACTGAGAAATAAAATTTAAACAAAATAATGCCAGAATTTGCTAGCATTTCCTCGAATTTCGGCACTTGGCGCAAAAATTCTTTGTGTTCAGCATCGGTGCAAAATCCCATTACAGGCTCGACCATAGCGCGGTTATACCAGCTTCTATCAAAAATCACAATCTCGCCCGCACTTGGCAAATGCGCGACATAGCGTTGGAAATACCATTGTGTTTTTTCGACATTGCTTGGCTTTTCGAGTGCGACTATACGGCAACCGCGTGGGTTTAGGTGCTCGGTTAGGCGTTTGATTGTGCCACCTTTGCCCGCTGCGTCGCGACCTTCCATGATGATTAAGACTTTTAGCCCTTTATCTTTGACATAGCGTTGAAGTTTGAGTAACTCGATTTGAAATTTTACAAGCTCGCTCTCGTAAAATTCTTTGTTCATTTTTTTGATTTTTTTGCCCTCGTATGCGATTTGTTTGAGTTGTGTATCGCTAGTTTGTTCAGTCATTTTGTTCTCCTTTTTTGAAAATAAAACTTAGATTATACATTTAAAAGAATTAAAATTTAATATGTTTTTGATAATATTACGAAAAAATTTCAAGGCAAATAATGAGAATTTTATCTTTTATTTTTCTGTTTTTTATCACACTTTTTGGTGAAGTAATCGCGCCAAATGAGGCTTTTATCGTCGATACAAACACAAGCGAAAGCGAAATTAGCTTAAATTTTCGCGTCGCAGATGAGATTTATATTTACAAAGATGAGATAAAAATTTTCATTGATAGCGCAGAAGTTGGCGCACTTTTAAATTTCCCACAACCAAAAGCGTATAAAAATCACCAAATTTATGACGGAAATTTTAGCATTGCCCTGCCTATGGGGCTAGTGCTTGCAAACGCAAAAGATAGCAAAAATTTTCAAATTTTAGTAAAATTTCTTGGTTGCACTGTGGGTGGGTTTTGTTACGAGCCACAAAACAGAGGCTTTGCGTTAAATAAAAGTGGCGAGAGCTATGAAATTTCGGCGTTGAAAAATCCCGGCGCAGGTATTTCAGAGCAAAATTTAGAACAAAATTTAGAGCAAAATTCGGGGGATTTTGGCTCAAATTTAAGCCAATCGCAAATTTTAGAAATTTTCGAAAACAAAAGCTTTTTTATGACCTTGATTTTGTTTTTTGGTTTTGGCGTTTTGCTCTCTTTGACACCTTGCATTTATCCGCTCATACCGATACTCTCGTCGATTATAGTGGCTAAAACAGCTAGCAAGCCAAGCGTGAAATTAAGCCTGATTGTAAGCGTGATTTATGTGCTTGGCATGGCGAGTTCGTATGCGGTTTTGGGCGCTGGGGTGGCGGTTTTGGGCGAAAATTTGCAAGGTATTTTGCAAAATAAAATCGCCCTAATCATCACGGCTGCCATTTTTGTGGCTTTGGCGTTTTCGCTTTTTGGGCTTTATGAGATTAGGCTTCCTGGCAGATTGCAAAATTTCCTAAGTGCCAAAAGCGACGCGAGAAGCGGATTTGTGGGCGTTTTTTTAATGGGGGCGATTTCATCACTTATGGTTAGCCCTTGCATTTCTGCTCCACTTAGTGCTGCGCTAATATACATCGCAAATAGCGCAAATACCCTGCTTGGAGCTAGTGCGCTTTTTGCCTTGGGGCTTGGAAGCGGGGTTTTGCTCATTATAATCGGGCTTGGAGGCGCGCTACCAAGGCCTGGCGAGTGGATGGAAGTGGTGCCAAAAATCTTTGGATTTTTGCTTTTGTTTATGGCGGTTTGGATAGTGCGCTTCATAATCGGCGAAAATTTAGCACTGTTATTTTACGCGATTTTGTGCGCTTTAATGGCTGGGGTTTTGGGATTGTTTGATGCGCGCGCAAATGCACTAAAACGCGCACTCGCGCTTTTAATCGCCGTTTATAGCGTGCTTTTGCTAATCGGTTTCGCAAGCGGGGCGAGAGATTTTACCAAGCCACTTAGCGAAATTTCAGCACAAAAAGGCGTTATGACGCAAAGTGCGAAAAATGGGGAAAATTTTATTTTTGTGCGAGATTTGGGCGAGTTACGCGAGATGATTAAAGGCTCGCAAAAGCCCGTGATTGTGGATTTTTGGGCGCAGTGGTGCAAAAACTGCGAAGAGAGTGAGGCGGCGTTTGGCGATGAGAGCTTGGCTGAAATTTTGTCAAATTTCACGCTTGTTAAGGTTGATTTGACCCAAAACAGCCCCCAAACGAGCGAGATTAAGAGAGAATTTGGCATTATGGGACCGCCTGCGATTTTGTTTTTTAAAAACGGCAGCGAGTTAGAAAACCTGCGCCAAATCGGCTCGCTAAATTCAGCGAAACTAGCGCAAATTTTATCACGGATTTAGGCGCAAAATGCAAACAACTCTTGCTTTGGCATTTCTTGGATTTTTACCACTTTTATGGTTGATTTCGCTTTGTTTTGTGGTTTTTTATATCATAAAATTTGCGCGCACGCCGAATTTTAGCGACCAAAGAGCGTATTACAAAAGGCGCATAAAAAGTTCGCTTTGCATTTTTGCGATAATTTTGCCGATTTTGTTTTGTTTGGTTTATATTTTTTCGATTTTTATTTATTAACCAAAGCTTTAAAATTTTACTTTAAAATGGCTGTTTTATAAGCAAAATTTGGCTAAAATCATTAGCTTTTAAATTTACAAATTATGGGAAAATTTATGATAAAAATTATTTTTTTAGATGTCGATGGTTCGCTCACTGACGGCGCGCTGTATCATGCAGAGAGTGGCGAGACGATGAAGAGGTTCGATGTCAAAGACGGCTTTGGGATCCAAGAGTGGCAAAGGTGCGGTCTTTACGCTGCCATAATCACAGGCAAAAACTCGCAAATCGTGGCAAATAGGGCAAAAGAGCTTAAAATTCCTTTTGTTTTTCAGGGCGAAAAGGACAAATTCGGCAGAGCTAGCGAAATTTTAGCCGAACTCGGGCTCGATTTTAGCGAGGCTGCGGCGATTGGCGATGATTTAAACGACGCGAAATTGCTAAACGCTGTTGGCATGAGTTTCAAGCCAAGCGACGCGCTAAATTCGCTAAGGGCTGATTATACGCTAAATGCGCGTGGCGGGCACGGAGCGGTGCGCGAGATGATTGAAATTTTGGTCGATAAAAACAATATGCGAGAGATTTGGAACTCTAAATGGTTATAAAAATTTTCTATGTCGTAATCGCGATTTTTAGCGTCGCTATGGTGTTTCTAAGCGTGCAAACTCCGTATTTCGAGGAGATGTTTAAGGAAAATTTAAATGTTTCAAATCTCGAAATGCAAGGCGTGAGAGATTATCAAGTGGGCGAGAAAATCAGTGGAGAATTTAGGGCGAAAAATGGGATTCGCTACAAAGATCGCGATGAATTTTACGAATTTGACGCTGTGATTTTAGATGATATAAATCACACAATTAGCTCAAATTTAGCCGTTAAAAAGGGCGATAATATCAAATTTAGCGGTTCGGCGCATTACCGCAACAGCGACGAAATAGATTACAAATCCGAGCAAATCACCTATAATCTCAAAAACAAAATCGTTCGCTCAGATGTGCCATACACCCTCACTCAGGGCGAAAACAAAGTAACTGGCGAAAAAATCAGTTACGATACAAAAAATAAAAAAACAAACTCAAAAGGAATTCACGCATGGTATTACACGCAGGACAAAAATTCATCAAATTAGCGATTTTTTCATCACTTTTGGCTTGTATGAGCGCATTTGGCGCACCTGAGCTAGTCGAGGTTACGGCGGATAATTTTTTCGCTGACGAGGTCAAACAAATCAGCACCCTAACGGGCAATGTAAAGATAAAAAAAGGCTCCTATGATACGCTAACTTCGGATAAGGTTACGATTTATTTCGACGCAAAAAAGCAACCCACAAAATATGTCGCCACAGGAAATGCGAAATTTAAGGTGCTAGTAAATGACAAACACTACGACGGACAGGGCGCAGTGCTGACATACACCCCGGGCGCTGAGACTTACACGCTCGAAGGAAACGCGCATTTACACGAAACTGAGACCAAAAAAGAGGTCTTTGGCGAGCAGATTGTGGTCAATCGCACCAAAGGCACCTACGAGGTCAAATCCGCGCCAGGTGGCGGTGCTGGCAAAAAGCCTGTGAGATTAATCTTTCAAGTAGAAGATCAGCAAAAATGATAAACATAAACGACGCGAAATTTATAACTTCCGCCGCAGGGATTGCCGATAGCCCAGAGTTTGCGATGAGCGAGGTGGCGTTTTTGGGGCGCTCAAATGTGGGCAAATCCAGCCTGATAAACGCTCTAACTCAGCGCAAGGGGCTAGCCAAATCAAGCTCGACGCCGGGCAAGACGCAACTTGTGAATTATTTCGAAGTAAAATTTGGGCAAAAATTTAGCGAAAATGAAAAATTTGATGAAGCTTTGGCAAATTTAGGCGAGAATTTTTCGCTTATGTTTGTGGATTTGCCGGGTTTTGGATATGCAAAAGTATCGAAAAAAATGCACTATATCTGGCAGAAAAATTTGGACGAATTTATCAAAAACCGCCCAAATATCAAGCTTTTTGTCCATTTGATAGATTCACGCCAATTCGATTTGGATATTGATAGAAATTTGCGCGAGTATGTGGAGAGCTTTTTGCGAGGCGATCAGCAAATTTTGCGCCTTTACACGAAAGCTGACAAACTAAATCAAGCTGGGCGCGCAAAATTGCTTAAAAGCGATCCTGGCGCACTTTTTGTTTCGACGCTAAAAGGTTCTGGCGTAGCCAAAGCGCGCGAATTAATCATAAAAAGGGCGTTTGGACTATGATAGTGCTAGAAAAACCGCGTCTGTGCGACATAGGCGCAATGCAAGAAATGATAAAAGCCGAAGTCGAAAGCGGTGTGATTTTGCCTAGAAGCGACGATGAGATCGCCACATATATCCGCTCATACACGCTAGCGTATGTTTGCGATGAGGCGTGCGCCAAGCCAGAAAATACTGAGCCAAAATTTGATAGCGAAAATTTAGGGGCAAATTCTAGTGAAATTTCAAATCAAAATTCCCAAATTTGCGCCTCTTACACGCAGTATTTCGCCCAAAAACCACAAAACGCCGAACTTGCAGGATATGCGTCTTTGAAAATTTTCAATGCAGATCTTGCAGAAATTCGCTCATTTGTCGTTTCGCCGAAATTTCGCAGGCGAGGAATCGGCTCAAAAATCGTCAAAGCTTTATTAGACGAGGCGAAATTTTACGGCTTAAAAAATGTCTTTGCTCTGACATATCAAAAGCATTTTTTCGAGCAAAACGGCTTTAAAGAAATCAGCAAAGACGAGCTTCCAGCCCAAAAAATTTGGGCAGATTGTATATCTTGCAAAAAGTTTCCAGTATGCAACGAAGTCGCGGTAATTTATACCTTATAGTCGATTTTGCCCTAAGCTTTGGCGTCGCGTTTTATCTGCTTTTAAGCGTGATGTATCGGGGACTGCCGCCACTTTTGGGGTTTTTTTTCGTGACTTTGGTGGTGCTAAAATTCGAGCATGAAAACAAATTTAAAAAATACAATTTCGCTTACTATTTTGCGATTTTTTATCTATTTTGCGCCGAGCAAATTTACGGATTTAACCTATTTAGCATTGCGCTAGCTTACATTATTTTTTACACTTTTATCTACGAATTTAGCCTGCGAAATATCAAATTCCGCAACTTTTTGCTTGGCTTTTATGTGGTGATTGCTTATGCGCTGATTTTGGGGGTAAATGGCGCGATTTCGTATATCAAAAAAGCTGACGCTATGAGTGTGGGAAGCGAGTATTTAAGCTATATCGTGGTCGATATTTTGCTTAGTTTGCTCTTTTTTAAGGGGCGATTTGTATGAGATTAAAATTCGTCTTTTTCTTTGTTTTGGCGTTTTTTACCGTGCTTTTGGTTAGGGTGTATTATCTAGCTATCAAATCAAACGAATTTTACGAGCAAATCGCCAAAAACAATGTCGTCTCGACCGAGTATATCCCGCCTGTGAGGGGACAGATACTAGACGCCAAAAATCGCCCGCTAGCGATTAATAATATCGGATTTTCGCTTTTGATTGCGCCACATTTAAAAGATAGCGCGCTGGATGCTGAGTTAGCAAATATCAGCAAATATTTCGCGGATTTAAACACCACGCAAATGCGCAAAATTTACAAGGACGAAAACTCGGTTTATAACCAAAATTTTATCGAAGTCGTTAAATTTTTGGATTACAACGAAACAATCACGCATTTTGCGAATTTGAATCTGCACGAAAATATCCGTGTCGAGCCCGCCTCGCAACGCTATTATCCGCATAATCATCTTGCCTCACATATCATCGGCTATGTCGGACGCGCGAATAAAAAAGATATCAAATCTAACCCTCTCTCGGCCCTTACTGGATATAACGGCAGAAGCGGCGTGGAGGGGTATTATAATGAAATTTTACAGGGCAAAAGGGGCGAGCGCAAGACCAAGGTAACCGCGCTAAATGAGGTTGTCGAGGAGATTTCATACGAGGAGCCAAGCAGTAGCGAGATTTCGCTGACGATTGATTTGGAATTCCAAAGATATTTAGAGGAAATTTTCAAAGACAAAGACGGCGTGGCGATCGTGATTGATCTCAAAGACGGTGCGATACTGGGCGCTGGAAGCTTCCCTGAGTATAATCTAAACACCTTTGTGGGCGGAATTTCGCAGGCTCAGTGGGACGAGCTAATCAAAGATCCGCGCCACCCATTTACAAACAAGCTCGTAAATGGCCTCTATCCGCCAGGCTCGGTAATCAAAATGGCTGTGGGAATGAGCTTTTTAAATAGTGGCAAGATAAATGAGAATTGGAGCGCGTTTTGCGGTGGTGCGATTGAGCTTGGAGGGCGCAGATTTAGGTGTTGGAGTAGTGGAGGGCATGGCAGAGTGAGCCTAGTGCAGGCTATCAAAAGTAGCTGTGATATATATTTTTACGAAGGTTCGCTGATTGTGGGGATTGATTATATGTCAGCTTACCTTAACCGCATGGGATACGGCGTGAAAACGGGCGTGGATTTGCCGAACGAATTCGTAGGCACCATGCCAAATAAGGCGTGGAAAATGCAGAAATTCAAACGCCCATGGTATCAAGGAGAGACCGTAAATGCCTCAATCGGTCAAGGCGATGTGCTAGTAACGCCTATGCAAGTAGCCAAAAACACAGCCCAAATCGCCACAGGCAAGGCGATAATCCCGCATTTTTTAAAGAGCATTGACGGCGAAGAGATTAGCTTCGAGCCGGGCGAGCTTTTCACCCCAGCTGAAAAAAATCAACTCCCACTTGTGCGCCGTGGAATGTATGAGGTAGGCAACAATCCAAACGGCGGAACTGCGTATAAAATCATGAAAGACGCTGTCGTCCCGCTCGCGGTCAAAACCGGCACCGCGCAGGTCGTAGGACTATCGCAAAAGACAAACAAACGCCTAAAAGAGTCGCAAATGGATTATTTCCACCGCTCGCATGCGTGGATGACGAGCTTCGGTCCGTATGAAAACCCAAAATACGCCGTCACGGTGCTAGTCGAGCACGGAGGCGGTGGCGGAAGCGCGGCAGGTCCTGTGGTGAAAAAAATCTTCGAAAAACTCGTGGATATGGGCTATATCGACGCAAATGCCACGGCAAATTCTACGCAAAATTCAAAGAAAAAGTAGAATAAATTTTAAAATTCCTCGCCGATGCAATCCCTGAACACTGCGCCGAAATTTTGCCATAAGTGTCATTGCGAGGAAAGGCGTAGCCTTGACGAAGCAATCTACAAAGTTTAAATTAAAAGCAGGGCAAATGGCAAAATTTCGCAGAATTCTAAAATTTAAATTTTTTTGAAATTTTACTGGATTGCTTCGTCACTTCGCTCCTCGCAATGACAAATCAAACAAAATTTGCCCTAAGTGTCATTGCGAGAATTTTGCGTAGCAAAATTCGTGGCAATCTACAAAGCTAAAATTAAGAGTATGGTAAATGGCAAAATTTCAGAGAATTTTAAATTTTAAAATTCTAGCTCATAGTTTAAAATTTACAAATTTTTCCAAATTTGGCGATTGTGAAATTTAAGCATAAAAGGCTATAATTGCGCTTCGGCGTGGCGAGCGGTCGCTTGTGATAAACAAGAGGAAAGTCCGAGCTGCAATAAGACAGAGTTGCGTCTAACGGACGCCGTGGGAAACCATAGGGAAAGTGCAACAGAAAGCAAACCGCCACAGCGTTCGCGCTGTGGTAAGGGTGAAAGGGCGGGGTAAGAGCCCACCGCGCGCATGGAGACATGGGCGGCAGTGCAAACCCAACTCGCAGCAAGAATAGAAGGTAAGGTCTTATGAAATACTATTCGCTAGAACTGGTTTGCAAAAACCAGTGTAGATAAATGACCGCACAGACAGAACTCGGCTTATAGCCACGCCTTTTATTTATTTTTGCAAAATTTCCACAATAATAATAGTAAATGTAGTTGAATTTGTCATTGCGAGCGAAGCGAAGCAATCTATGAGTTTAAAATTTAGAGTTCGCAAATTTGCTATCACTGCGAGAAGTTGTTTTTTATAGCGACGAAGCAATTCGGTAAAATTTAAAGTATGTTTTCTGTTTAAATTTTGCGCCACATTTGTCATTGCGAGCGAAGCGAAGCAATCTATGAGTGTAAAATTTAGAGTTAGTTTGTTTGCTAAAATTTTGAAATTTACGGAATTTTATAAATTTTGCGAATTTATCGTTCGGTGATTTTAGCTCGTAGATTGCCACGAATTTTGCTAACGCAAAATTCTCGCAATGACAGATTAAATGGCAAATCAAAATTTCGGGGCAGTGTTTCAGACTTGCGGTAGCGAAATAAATTTAAAATTAATCACATAAATTTTTTGTTAGTTAGTGCGTTAGTTAGCCAAAATGGGCGTTAGTTTGGTTGGTCATCGAGATTGACGGCGTCGATAATCTCTTTTTTGAAGCGCAAAAACTCGATATTGTTTTTAAGCGCGCGGTTTTCTTCGAGTAGGACCTCGTGTTTGGTGCGAAGCTCTGCGATGTCGCGCGAAATGTAGTAAATCTCGTTTCGGATAAAAATCGCCGGCACGGTTAGCAAAAATACAAACATCATCACCAAGTAGGTCATCAAAAGTTTGTTTAAGGATAAATTTACCTCTTTGAAATTTGTGGTTTGGTAGTTTTGCAAAATTTGGTTTTGTTCGTCGCTGATATATTCGCTCGTCTTGGGCGCGGATTTGGTTCTGTTTGGGACGGAATTATTTATGATAAAATCATATTCGTTATTCAAAATTTTCTCCATTTAAATTTTAAAATTTTCAAAATTCGAAAAATTATAAGTAAAATTTAGCATAATATTTTACACAAAATTTTGCTTATAATTTTTAATAAAATTTTACTAAAATAGCCTAAATTGGCTATTTTATCTGAAAAATTCTCAGCTTCGCACTGCTTGCGCGAGAATTTTGCGCTAGCTCTTCGCTGCTAGCGGTGATTGGCTTTTTGCTTATGATTTTGCCTAGATTGTGGTTAGCTCCACACTCGCATTTTAGTGCAAATTCTGGGCAAATACACGCTTTTTCCCACTCTTTAAAACGCGTTTTTACGATACGATCTTCGAGCGAGTGAAAGGAGATTATAGCAATTTTTGCATTAGTTAAGACTTTATTTTTTGCTTTTTGTTCGATTAAATTTAAAAGCTCGCCAAGCTCGCCAAGTTCGTTATTTACCTCGATTCTGATTGCCTGAAATGCGAGGATTGCAGGGCTTACGCTTCTGTTTTTGGCGGGTTTAGTGCCGATTATTTGCGCCAAATCTTTCGCGCTGGTAATAGGTGAGAGTTTGCGTGCTTGGATAATTTTTTCAGCGATTTGATATGCGTTTGGTAGCTCGCCATATTCGCGCAAAATCCGTGTAAGTTCATCTTTTGTATAATTATTTACTATAAATTTTGCATCTTTTGAGCAGGAGCTGTCCATACGCATATCTAGTTCATCGCTTCCTAGCCCAAAACCGCGCTCATTTTTGTCGATTTGAAGCGATGAAACGCCGATATCGGCTAAAATTCCCCTTATGTTTTTGATTTTTTCATCTGGCAAAATTTTTAAAATTTCACTAAATTTTGCCTTATGGATTTGCACGCGATCTTTGAAATTTTCTAGCCTTTTACTCGAAAAATTTATCGCCTCGCTATCTCTATCACATGCGATTAAATGGACATTTGGTAGGCTTTGCAAGATACCTTGGCTATGTCCTGCGTACCCTAGGGTGCAATCAAGTATGTAGCCACTCTGGGTGTCCGAAAATGCGCTAAGTGTTTCGTTAAATAAAACTGGAATATGAGGAATTTGCAAACTTAATCCTTTTAAAATTTCTAGTTTAGTATAATAGCGCATTTTTTAGGTAAAAGGTAAAAAATGGACGAGTATTATTACGAAATTTTGCGTAGAATTTCGCTTTCGATGTTTAGAAAGGAGCTTTTTGGCATTTTTCACGGCTCGATTTCAGCCAAAGTTAAGGATAATCAATTCATTATCAACAAAAAAAATGCCATTTTTGATAGCCTAGGCTTGGACGATTTCGTGGCGTTGTTTGCCAAAAAAGATTATCGCTGGGAAGAGGCGAGTATAGATAGTGATATACATTTAAATATATATAAAAATATTAAAGAAGCCAAATTCGTTGCTTACGCTATGCCGCCGTATTTGCTTGCATATACCTTAGAACACGACTTTATCATACCGCGCGATTATTATGGTGCGACTATCATAAAACGGCTTGAAATTTACGATCCGAAAAATTACGATGATTGGCACGATAGGGCACCGCACGAAATTTACAATTATATGATGAGCGAAAATAGTGATATCATCGTGGTTAGAGGATATGGCGTGTTTGCGTATGCCAGAAGCGCGCAGAGCCTTGCGAAAAAAATCGCGGTTTTGGAAAATAGTTGCAAAATGCTTTTACTAAACCATAATTAACTTTTTTGTAAAAAAATGTTACTAACGCGTTATAAAATGACAAAAATGCCTATTTTTCAGTGTTACATAAGGTTTTTATCTGTATAATACTAACACATTTTGTTAGTTGATTAAAGGGAAATAATTTATGATCAATTGGATGCAAAAGCATAAAAAGTCGCTCATACCTACTATCTGGATTAGCACGATAGCTTTCGTCGGTGCTGGTTTTGTGGGCTGGGGCGCGTATGATATGAACGCAAACAGAGCTGGTTCTATCGCCAAAGTAGGACAAATTTCTGTTACTAACCAAGAACTAAATACGAAATATTCTGAGCTTTACAATCGTCTTTATAGCATGAGTGACGGCAGATTTACTAGGGAGCAAGCCGATCAAATGCGCCTAGACGAAATCGCTGCAAACGAGCTTATTAAAGAGGCATATTTTTTAAATTTCGCTAACGATTTGGGGCTAAGGGCTACGGAAAAAGATGTGGCCCAGTTTGTGGTAAATGCGCCAGCCTTCCAAGAAAATGGCGTTTTTAATCAGACTTTATACGATAATAGCGTCAAAAATTCGGGTCTTACCAAAAAAGAATTTGAGCGAAATTTACAAAAAGCAATCACGCTAGAAAAGCTTAGCGATGCGATAAAAGTCGTGCCAAATATGGATATCGTCGAGGCTATCACGGCCTCTGGTTTGGTGCAAGATAGCGTGCAAGCGCAGATGATTTACGCTGATGATAATGTCAGTTTTAGCGACGATGAGTTAAAGAAATTTTGGGAGGGCGAAAAAAATCACTATATGAGTGAGAAAAAATACACCCTAAATACATACTTCATGCCGACTAAAACAGCAGAGGCTAGCGACGCCGAGCTGGAAAAATTTTATAACGAAAATCGCTCAGCATATCGTGGAAGCGATGATAAGGTGCTAGATTTCGCCGCAGCAAAAGATAGCGTGATAAAGGATTTTAGCGTCGATCAAGCCAAAAAAACAGCGCTAAAAAAATATTTGGAAATCAAAAAAGGCGAAGCTGATACCAATGAAACCATTATCGCCACGCCTAGCACATTTCCTGTGGGTGAGCTTGGAGAGGCTAAGGTCGGCGAGATTTTAAAACCTTTTGCTTACAATGACGGAAATTTAATCGTAAAAATCGCTAGCATAGACGAGCCAAAACCTCTTAGTTTCGAAGAGGCAAAAGAGTTAGCGGCGGCTGATTACCGCGTGGTTAGGGCTAGCGAGGTTTTAAACGAAAATGCGCAAAACGCACTTAAAGATTTCAAAGGAACCCAATTTGGCAAATTTACGCTAAATTCACAAAATACAACTTCGCTTAGAGATGATGAATTTTATAAATTTATCAGCGAAATGTTTTCTAAACCAGCCAAAGAGGGCGTTGTGCTTTTTGACGATAAGGCTTTGGTCTATAAAATCACAGAACAAAGCTTAGGTGATGATACTAGCATAAACGAAAACAAATCTATGGTGGCGCAAAGAATCGACGGTATGATAAATTCAAATCTCCAAGGCGATTTGTTAAAACTTCTTGAAAAGCGTTATAAACTCGAAAGATATTATAAAGGTAGAGATAGTGAGTGAGTATATCTTAGGCTTAGACATCGGGTCTAACAAAATTCGTGCTTTAATAGCCAAAAATGACGGCGAGTTGAGCATTAGCGGAGTAGGTGTAGCTGATACCTTAGGTATAAAAAAGGGTGTGATTACTAACATCGAGCAGGCTGCTAGCTCAATCAAACAAGCTGTAAAAGGCGCTATCAAAAGTGCTGGTCGCAACTACGATAGAGCGGTGGTTTCGATATCTGGTTCGTATGCCAAAAGTGTCAAATCGCGTGGCGTAATCACTATGGAGCGTGAGATCGGTATCCACGAGATAGATCGCGCTATGAAGGTAGCCCAAGCGCAAGCCAATGTCCCGAACGACTATACTATTTTGCATGTGCTTCCTTATGATTTCAAAATCGACGAGCAAGAGCATATAGAAGATCCTCTTGGCATGAGTGGATCGAGGCTAGAAGTATCGGTTCATATCATAATCGCTCCAAAAAGCTCAATCCAAAATTTGAAAAAATCAGTAGAAATGGCAGGGGTAAAGGTTAGCAATATAGTCTTATCTGGCTATGCCTCATCAATTTCTGCGCTAACAAAAGATGAAAAAGAGTTAGGTGTAGTGCTTATAGATATGGGTGGAGCGACTTGCGATGTGGTTATTCACCTAGGCAATTCATTGCGTTATAACGATGTTGTTATGTTAGGTTCGAATAACATCACTAACGACCTTTCTCGCGCGCTTCACACACCGCTACCTTATGCAGAAAATATAAAAATCACATATAATGATTTGATAAACGAGGGCGACAGCGAGGTAAATTTGCCTATCATGGGTGAAAGGGAAGATGAGAGCAAGTTGATTTCCCTTGAAATTATTTCGCAAGTAATATTAGCAAGAGTTAAGGAAATTTTCGATCTTTTAGCCGATAAAATAGATAAAAGTGGCTACAAAGACAGGCTTGGTGCTGGCGTAGTCATCACTGGTGGTATGGCTAAGCTAGATGATGTCAGAGACCTAGGCACTATGGTTTTTGATAACATATCTGTTAGAGTGGCTAGACCAAAGAGCGTTAGTGGGCTTTCTGAGATTTCTTATGATAGCGCTAATGCTTGTGCGGTTGGACTTTGTATGTATGGATTTGGCGATTTTACGCCGTATGAGATTGATTCTAACGGCGAGCTTCGTTACAAAGACGAAACTATAAAAATCTCTACAAGCAGAGAGAGTTCGACATACTATGAAAAAGAAGTAACGCAAGCGATAGAAACAGAAGAGGTAAAAAGCAGTGTTACTAACACTAACACTATGGCAAATAACGGCGGGCTGGGCATTGGGCTTCCAGAGAAAAAGAAGCCAAATATGTTTGAAAAATTTATGACAATGATAAAAAATAGCTTTTAAATTTAATAGAGGAGATTGCAATGAAAGGATTTATTGTGGAAGAAAACAAAGGTGTTTATGGCGCTAAAATGAAAGTAATCGGCGTCGGCGGCGGCGGTTGCAATATGATTAATCACATGATTAGAGAGGGTTTTACTAAGGCTGATGTCGAGCTTATGGTAGCTAACACAGATGTTCAAGCACTAGAAAAATCAATTGCAAAAACTAGAATTCAACTTGGACCAAATTTAACCAGAGGGCTTGGTTGCGGTATGGATCCTACTATGGGTCGTGGCGCTGCTGAGGAGAGCTATGAGGATCTAAAAGATCGCCTAGATTACGCTGATATGGTCTTTGTAGGCTCTGGTTTTGGCGGTGGCACAGGCACTGGCGCGGCTCCAATCGTAGCAAAAGCTGCTAAGGAGAAAAAGGCCCTAACAATCGGTATCGTTACAACTCCGTTTGATTTCGAGGGTAAAAAACGCATGCGCCTAGCGCAAGAGGGCTTAGAAGAGCTTAAAAAAGAGTGCGATTCTGTAATCGTAATCCCAAATCAAAATTTGTTGAAAATCATTGATAAAAAAACAGGTATCAAAGAGGCTTACAAAAAGGTCGATAATGTCCTAGCACAAGCTGTAAATGGTATGATTTCTGTGATTTTAGAATCAGGCGATAGCGATATGAATGTGGATTATGCTGATGTTCGCAAGGTAATGCAACACCGCGGTATGGCGCTAATGGGCACAGGTGTATGCGACGGCGAGGACGCAGCAGAGGAAGCGATAAAAGCAGCTATCCAATCACCGCTACTTGATAATGTTTCAATCAACGGCGCACAAGGCGTTTTGGTTCATTTCAAAATTTCACCTGATTGCTCGCTTATCGAAATCGAGTGCGCTATGAATATCATCAGAGAGGCTGTCAGCGAGGACGCGGATATAATCTTTGGAACGACAACAGATGATAGTATCGAAAACAACCGCGTAGAGGTTACTCTGATAGCTACTGGCTTCGAAAAGAGCGCAGCTGAAAAAAAGCAAGTAACTAAACAAAGCGTCGCTGATAGCAGACAAGCTATCATAGAAAGCTACGCTAGAACCTCATTTTTCGCTAAACAAAAAGTAGCTAGTGGCGATTTCAACGGCGATGAAACTTATGATGAGTTAGAAGAGCCGACATTTTTACGCAAACAAATGGATTAATAATCCTTTAAAAGCAATTCTTCTATTATCGGTGCGCACCCCGCGCACCGGTTTGATTTAGATAAATTTTAAAATTTAGAAAATTTTATAAGCCTTTGTTTCATGCAATACGAGCTTGGATTTTGAGCGTGGTTTCTCGTATTTAAAATGCGTTAAATTCATTGTCATGTGTCTAGCAAAATGCACCACCAGCACCAAGCCTTTTATCGTAGCTAGGGTTATCATTTTTCTTCCTTGTAAAATTTTTCAATCTTATTAAACGCACATACCAAAAATTCAACTTCTTCTTTTGTCAATTTTTTGCAAATTTCTGTGATTTGCTTCAAATTTTCTGTGTTTATAGACTTTATGATTTTGTTTAATTGTTGTCTATCTTTTTCTTCTGTTATATAGTGCCAATTTTCATAATGAAATAGACTTACTATTTGTGCTTCTTCATCAAAACCATGAAATGCGATTTTCATAAGATCTGGTTTAGGCGTTAATAATTTCATCCACCAAACTGGGTGCAAAATCATTGTAGAAATATACGGAAATAGGCTAGGCGTATCGTCCGCCAAAAATTTTAGCAAACCAAGAATATTTTGTATAACGAGTGCTCGAAATTTCAAGGTAGTATCCGCAAAATGTGTGTATATATAAAATACATTTGGGTTGGCAAACACATGCAAATGCTGATACAATGCCACAAAACTACAATCCGTCTCATCTAGTAATATTTCTTGCATTAGCTTATTTTTAATATCGTCTGAAAGCTCGTCGCTAGAAATGTTTATCGGCAAATTTTTTAACATATCTTCTATCGCTTCATAAAAAGGCTTTAATTTCTCGCTTTCATTTTCTAGTTTTATAGTATTTTTGTTGCTTAAAACGCCTGAAAAATCCTTTCCGCGCTTTAAAACTAAATCTAACAATAAATCGAATTGCTCTTGATTATTTTGCAAATATTTATTCTTTTTTAAAATTAAAATTTTAAATTTATCTTTAAGAGGCAATTTTCTATCTAGCGACAAAAACTCATCTTTCGTTAAATTTTTTAAGGTATCAACAAATTCGCATATTGTTTTTGCTTTTTGGATATATTGAGATAAAATCTCTTTTATGTCGAGCTTACAAGAATTGTTTTCTTCCAAACCAACCCACCATTGTATATGACCGAAGCTTGATTTTAAGCCCACATTAAATTGTGTCCCTTCATCAAAATATCGTTCTATACAGCGTGTTAGGCTTTCGGTATTTGCGCTTTGATATCCGTCATTATATTTTTCGAATTTAAACAAATTTGGATATAACTTTTCAAATTTATCTCTTTGCGAATTTAGCTTAACCCAGTTTGAAAAAATTTGAGATTTTATTTTTTCTCTTGTGGTATAAATATCGGGAATACCGCAAAACTGAGTATCTATGTCACCGCTTAATACTTCATCGATTTTTAAATAAATTCCGACTTCATCGCTTGGCAAATTTAGTTTTGTTAGATTAAAATCTTGCATTTAATTCTCCTTTTTCATCTCTTAATTCGTAAAATTTGGCTAGTTTTATTTGTGATCCTTTTTTTGTAGGGGTTTATCAAAATATGTATTTGGGTTATTGTTAAATTTTCTGCTTGGGACATATTTGCCTATCACAAAATCATACGATTATCTTGGT
Organism: Campylobacter sp. JMF_08 NE1; assembly: GCF_027737875.1. Lineage (NCBI taxonomy): Bacteria > Pseudomonadati > Campylobacterota > Epsilonproteobacteria > Campylobacterales > Campylobacteraceae > Campylobacter > Campylobacter sp. JMF_08 NE1. Next base: position 148,573 of record NZ_JAOVUC010000002.1, on the reverse strand, counting down.
CGCATGCTTATCTGTCTGCCTTTTTCATCGTAAGTGTAAATGCTGGTTTTGCTAGCTAGTGTTACGCTACTGGCTGTAAAGCCAAGAAGCGTAACGCCAACCGCACTTCTACTGAAAAGCAACTTCGAGCCGTTATACACAAAAAGTGTCGAGCCTTTTATTATCGCTAGGGTTATCATTTTTGCCCCTTTTTATTTAAAAATTTTGTTTAATTAAAACTCCAATTTCCAGCGAATTTTGCTGTAAAATGAGTAAGAAGTCTCGCTTTCGTTTATAAAATTCGCTTCAACACCTGCTCTTAAAAAACCAGCCACGCCGACATTTAGCGACATATTTACCAGAGAATTTGCGCATTTTTGTAAAGAAGTAGCCATTTCTTCCGTTTGTTCTAGCGAACCACCTTTTGCATTTATTACGCCATAGTCCAAATAATACTTCACCTCACTAGCAAATTCAGGCGGTAAAGCAGATAAATTTATTTGCTCTTTATCTATAAATTTTTGCAACTCTTCTTTTGAAACTGCAACAGAATTTGGAAATTCCCCTTTTATAAATTTTCCTTCATAAGCTTTTGCTTCTTTGCTCCGTGAAACTTCTTTTGAAAATTTAGCCGAAGCTTTAACCGCTTTATATTCTCCACCAGCTCCGATATTTAAATCTTTTCTAAATTTTTCTAAATTTATCTCTTGTTCAAAATATTCAAATTCATATTTTTTTATACCCATTCTCTTTGACATATCGCTCAAAATTGTTCTTAATTCATCTCTATATAAAATTTGAAAATCTTTTAAAGGAAAATACAAATTATTCCTAATACCAGAATGAACTAAATATAAATTTTCGTTTAAATTTTGTATAGGACATATAACTTTATTTTCTTTTTTGACAAAATAATCCCTAAATCGTTCATCTTCTGCCAAAATCATTTCGTATCCTTTTGTTAGTGGTTCCGATCTTTTTGGACTTATACTATATTTTTCTTTTGTCATATCGTCTAAAACCAAAATTTCTGTTTTGGCAGGAATAGAAAGTAGCTCATTTTTTTCTTGCATTTTTTATCCTTTATTTTGTAAAAGTTTTTACAGCATAACCTCCGATAGAGCCAATTACACTGTAAGTTATAGCTTTTAGGGCTGTATCGGTCGCAACAGCACCGACTAATAGTCCTATTCCGCCACCAATTAATATATATTTAGCAGTTTGTTTTAGATTTTTAGTTTTTGCCTCGGTTTTAATTTGCAAAAATCTTTGATATTCAAGTCCTGCCAATTTTACTGTTTGTTCTATTTCGTTTTGGTCAGAGTTATTATCCCAAATAATCATAGCAACTCTAACTCGCCCTATATCGTCTTTTTCGGGGTGAAAAATATACATTAAATTTATATTTTGTGTAAGTTTTGCTTCTTCAACTCCATTACGCACAAAATCATATTTTTCCATGACTTGTGATATTTCATAATAATTTTCTTGTAACTCCATTTCGCCTTGCACTGTTTTTCCATTTTCCCAAGCCAATTGATTTTCTTCTTGGTTTTTGCCTTGTATTGTTATCTTAATCATTTTTAATCTCCTATAATAAAATTCATTAATGCGTCTTGTGGATTTTTTGTCATATCAAATACTTTGCAATCAACTAATATTTTTATTTTTATAGTGTTTTCTATATTGTTAATTTTTGTAGTTTCGATTTGATCTCCACGAGTTCCAAGTATTTTCAATCTTATTTTATTCTTTCTTTTATGTTTATGATTTTCTTCAAAAATTTCTTCTTTAAAAATATCTATTTCATTTATTATTTGTTTTTCTGCTTTTTTATTGCTAACAAATTTAGAAGCATCAAAAACATAAACAAAAGTAACTACGCCATCTTGTTCCCTGCTTTCTTCAAAAGCTATTTGCCTTATTTTTTCTTTTGCCATGCGAGCAGCTTTTGAACCAGCTACATTTTTTATTAAATACAATGAATTGTTTGCTTTAACCCATTCATCTTTACTTATCGTAGTTGCTTCATAATTGTCTCTAAAACCTTTTCCTTGCAATATATGGATTAGAGTATCTTTTCCGCTTTCTTGATTGCCGTCTAACAATATTTTTGGTGTATCTTCTAACTTAATTTTAATGTTTTTGCCCGATGAACTGGTTATTGTTTTTTCGCCAGAAGAAAATAGCGCTTGTAGACCTTTTACTATAAAAACAAAAATAGCCCATGTCATTGGATCAAACATGATTAACCACCAATCCGTTTTTATCTATAAAATACTTTTTGCCATCTTTTTTTACTTCGGCTATACCGTTATTGAAATGTCCAGCAAAATCAAAATCATGCTTGATAACTTCTTTACCTGACTTATTTATATAATGCCATTTGTCGTTTATGCAAACTGGTGCTAAGTCTTCACTAAAATATTCAATAAAATCATAAATAAAATCTACTATTTTTTTTCCTTTTTTGTCTATAACTCCCCATTTTTGATTTTTACATACAGAAACCATATCGCAACTAAAAATACCAACATCATCGTATTGGCAAGGTATGGAAAATTCATTTTTTTTATCGACAAAACCAAATTTATTATTTGCCATAACCTTAATCATGCTTTCTTTGTTATTGTCCCAAATTTCGTCGTATTTGCAAGAAATAACAATATCGCCTTTTTCGTTTTTAAAACCAATTTTTCTATTTTCTTTAAATGCTATTAATCCCATTTAAACTCCTTTTTTAAAAAAATTCGTTTATTTTACCCCCCCCCCCCCCCATAAAAAAAACTTAAAATTTTAATCGTTTCGATGAAAAAGATTTTTGCAAATTAGTAGATAAGACTTCGTAGTTTTGGGTGGAATTTAAAATTTGTCAAATTTATCGCTGGGAAATTTGGGGAATTTATCGAATTACAGGGGGAAATTTGGCGAAATTTATCGAAATTTAGCAAATTTGGCTCATAGCTCAAAATTTCAAATTTCGCTAAATTTTCAAATCTCGCCACCGAGTTCTAAGATTTTGCTGCGCAAAATTTCGATCTCTTTTTCGTATTCGCTGATTTGATCTTGCAGTCTAAAAATCACATCCACGCCCGCTAAATTCACGCCGAGCTCCTTTGTGAGATTTACTATCATACGGATTTTATCCATATCGCGCGCCGAATACAGCCTCATTTTGCCGTCCGTCCTGCCCGGCTTGACTAGCCCTTCGCGTTCGTATTGGCGCAGGGTTTGGGGGTGGATATCTAGCACCTTGGCTACGATTGAGATTAGATAAACCGGCTCGTCATAATCGTGCATATTCTCTCCTTATAAGCTTTCTAATGCCTCGCGAACCTCGTCGCTTAGGCTATCGGCGTCTGGCAAGACGATATTTACTACGGCGTAGAGGTCGCCTAAAATTTTGGTTTTGCGGTTTTGCACACCATAGCCTTTGAGACGATATTTCTGTCCATTTTTGGTGTTTTTACTGATTTTAATCGTGGCTGTTTTTTTGGGGGTTTGAACTTCGATTTTGCCACCAAAAAGCGCAGTTTTTAGCGGGACATCGATTTTTTTGCTCAAATCATCGCCGTTTCTCTCGTATTCACTACTTGGCGAAATTTTAATCTCTAAGATCAAATCTCCATTTTGGTTACCGTTTGAATTTCCTTTGCCTCTAATTCGTAGTTTTTCGCCAGTATTTATCCCTGCTGGGACTTTAAATTTGATATTTTCACCATTTAAATTTACGCTCATCTCCCCGCCATTTATGGCTGTATCAAATGGAATTTCAATCGCGCTATGTCTGTCCAAATCCATACTAAAATTAGAGTTAAATCCAAACGGATTAAATCCGCCACCAAAATCAAAGCCCCCGCGTGAGCTTTTTGCGCCAGAAAATCCGCCAAAAATGCTGTTTAAAATGTCATTTAAATCGCCCATGCCAGCCGAACCCTTGGCGAAATCGTGGAAATTTTGACCGCCAAACATAGAATCGCCGTATTGGTCATACTGAGCGCGTTTTTTCTCATCGCTTAAAATTTCATATGCTGCGTTGATTTCTTTGAATTTTTCCTCTGCGCCGGGGTCTTTGTTGATATCTGGGTGATACTTTCTAGCAAGCCTGCGATAGGCTTTTTTAATCTCGTCAGCACTGGCAGATTTGCTAATGCCGAGAGTCTCATAAAGGCTAGAATTTGCCATTTTACCTTCCTTTTTTGTCTAAATTTTATATTGATTATATCATAAAAGTTTAGTCTATGTCAATCAAGTTTAATATATTTTGTTTATAAATCTTGTAATTACATTAAACAAATATTAGCCCTAGAAATTTATAATTGCACGAAAATTTTATTCAAAAGGAATTTAAATGAAAAAAACCATTTTGCTATCTTTGGCACTTAGCGCTTCGCTTTTTGGCGCGAATATCGATATCAGCGAGGCTGGGGCGAAATTTGATCGCGTAAATCCTGAGTTTAGCAAGGATGTCGTTCTCTCATACCACAGCTCGATTGCCGAGGCGAAAAAATCTGTCGTAAATATCTCGACCAAATCAAAACACAAAGTCGCAAACAACCCAATGGCGGAGATGTTTAACGATCCGTTTTTTAAGCAATTTTTCGATTTTAACCTGCCTAGACAAGAGCGCGAGGTCAGCTCTTTGGGATCAGGTGTGATTATCTCAGATGACGGATACATCGTCACAAACAACCATGTCGTCGAAAATGCCGATGAAATCGTAGTTACACTGCTCGATAATGACAAAGAGTATAAAGCCAAGGTCGTAGGAACGGATTCGAAAACCGATTTGGCGATTATCAAAATCGAGGAAAAAAGGCTATCTGCGATTAAATTTGCTGATTCGTCAAAGGCTGTGGAGGGCGATATAGTTTTTGCTATCGGAAATCCTTTTGGCGTGGGTGGCACGATTACACAAGGAATCGTCTCTGCGCTAAATAAAAACAATATCGGGCTTAATCAATACGAAAATTTTATCCAAACAGACGCTTCGATAAATCCGGGCAACTCAGGCGGTGCGTTAGTCGATAGCCGTGGCGCGCTCATTGGTATAAATTCGGCGATTTTAAGCAGAAGTGGCGGAAACAACGGCATCGGATTTGCAATCCCGTCAAATATGGTCAAAGATATCGCCAAAAAGCTCATTAGCGACGGCAAAATCGAGCGCGGATATATCGGCGTAACGATTAGCGATATGTCAAAAGAGCAAAAAGAGATTTACAATAGCAAAGAAGGCGCGCTGATTTCGAGCGTGGAAGAGGGCTTGCCAGCGGATAAAGCGGGCATTAAAAGGGGCGATTTGATTATAAAAGTCGATGACAAACCTGTCAAAAACGCAAATGAGCTTAAAAATTTGGTCGGCTCGATGAATCCAGGTAGCAAGGTCGAAATCGAGTTTGAGCGCGACGGCAAAAACCAAAAAGTAACCCTCAAACTAGATAGCATGGATAAATCATCTAACGCTGGTAGCTCAAATGTCGATGAGGGCGCATTAGAGGGGCTAAGCCTTAAAAACCTAGATGATGAAATTCGCTCAAAATATGCGCTAAATAAAGATCTAAAAGGCGCAATCGTAACAAATGTAAAAGCTGATTCAAAAGCTAGCGAGTATGGGTTTAAAAAGGGCGATATAATTATCCAAATCGGTCAAAACGATGTCGAAAATATCGATGATTTTAACAAATATATCAAAGCTTACAAAGGCAAAAAAGTCCTAGTTTGGGTTATTAGAAACGGTATCCCACAAGGGTTAGTAATCCGCTAAATTTGGCAAATTTGGCAGGGCTTAGGCTTTGCCAAATTTCACTTGGCGAAGTCAAATTTCAAATGACTTCGCCGATTTTATTTTTAATTTTAATTATAATTTTTTGGGAAAAATTATTTTCTCTCCACGACTTCGTAAATCACGCCCTTTTTGCTGATATATTTCTCCACAGCTTCAAGTTGGCTTGGTAGGACATTTATCACGAGCGAGCCCACGACGCTTTTATCCAGGCGCTCTAACTTACCCCAGACGATATTAAAATTTATCCCAAGCTCGTGCGCCATGTGCGTGATAATGCTATCAAACGCGACATCTGGCGGGAAAAACAGCCTTACATTTATATTATTTGGCGGTAGCACTTCCTCTTCGCCTAGGAATTCCTTCATATGCTCATCAGGGTGCAAAAACAGCTCCACGATATCGCCAGAGCCCACGACAACGCCGTGTTTTAGGAGCATGGCGCGGTTGGCTATGCTTTTGACGACCTCCATTTCATGCGTTACCAAAACTATCGTAATGCCAAGCGAACGGTTGATTTCTTTAAGCAAATTTAAAATTTGCGTCGTTGTGTTTGGATCGAGCGCCGAGGTTGCCTCGTCGCTAAGTAAAATTTGCGGTTTTAGCGCCAATGCCCTAGCAATGGCTACTCTTTGCTTCTGACCACCGCTAAGCTCGCTAGGATAGGCGTTTGCTTTGTCTTTGAGGCCTACAAGCTCCAAGAGTTCGGCGACTCGCTCTTTGATATAGCCTTCCTCAAATTTCCAAAACCTAAGCGGTGTGGCGACATTTTCGGCGACCGTTTTTCGGCTCATCAGCGCGAAATGTTGAAAAATCATACCGATATTTTTGCGAAATTCGCGCACTTCATCGCCTTTTAAATCTGCCACCTCTTTGCCAGCGACTTTTAGGCTACCGCTTTGGTAATTTTCTAGCCCGTTTATACAGCGAAGTAGGGTGCTTTTGCCCGCGCCACTTTGTCCTACGATAGCGAAAATTTCGCCTTTTTTGATCTCGGCGCTGACACCTTTTATGATTTCGGATTTTCCGAAACTTTTATGCAAATTTTCGATTTTTATCACTAAATTTCCTTTATTTTTTCTATATTCTACTTAAATTTTTCAAATTTTAGCTTTGTAATTTTTGTCTTAACGCCTCTTGCAAAAGCGAGCCAGCCAGCATGCGCTCTTCCTTCATAAATATAAAATTCTCTCCGTATTCGCCCTCTAATTCGACCTTGCGATACGGCCCTGAATACATCACAATGATTTTTGCGCTTAAATTTTCCTTATTTAGCATATTTGTAACGATATCGAGTTTTTCTTGGTTTGTGAGCGTTAGGATTATCACAGAGGCTTGGCGTAGGCTAAATTCGTCGATGACGCTTTTTTGCATCATATTGGCAAAATGCACATTTTCCCCGCGCGATTTGCCAAGATCCACAAGCTCCAAATCGCTTTCGGCTACGATATATGGCAGACCATTATCGCGTAGTCTAAGCAGTATTTCTTGTCCGACTCTGCCGTATCCGACGATGACGAAGTGGTTTTTCATAGGCGAAATTTTGACCTTATGCACCTCGTCTTCGAGTTTTTCGACCTTGGATTCGAAGCGGTTTGCGATGCGATTTAGGTTTTTTAGGATAAATGGTGTCAAAATCATCGTCGCCACAACGATTGCGATTAAAATTTGCGCGTTTTCTTTGTTTATTAAATTTTTGGAAATCAAAAGTGCGAAAATCGCTAGGGCAAATTCGCCTATTTGTGCCAGAGATAGGGCTGATTTGAGCGCAATTCTTTTGTGAGTTGATATGATGAGTATCGCATATACAATACCTGCTTTTAACGCCATTATAATGATAATTCCTAGTAAAATCACGCCGTAGTGGTTGGCGATAATGTCAAATTTAATCTGAATTCCGATTGTGATAAAAAAAAGTCCTAGCAAAATGTCGCGTAGTGAGCTCATACCTGCGGCAATTTCGCGCTTGTATTCGGTCTCAGCGATAATCATACCAGCGATAAATGCGCCCAGTGTGTAGCTAAATCCGAACACATGAGCCAAAAAGCTAGCCCCGATTACCACGAATAAAACCGTAGCGATAAAAATTTCCCTCGAATTTGCCTTGATGACATAGGTAAAAAGGCTATTTATGACAAATTTGCCAAGGATTATGAGCGAGACTATCACAATCGCAGCACTTATGGCGGTGTGCAAAATCAGCTCATTTACAGGCGTGCTATCTGTGGAGGCAAAAATATCAATCATCAGCAAAATCGGAATCACAGCCAAATCTTGGAAAAGCAAAATTCCAAGTACTTTTCTTCCGTGATTGCGATTTATTTCGCCAGAGTCATTTAGGCTTTTTAGCACTATTGCAGTAGAACTTAAAGATAGCGCAAGACCGATAATAATGGCTGTTTTGATATTTTCGCTTAAAACTTGATCTATTATGAGAGTGAGTATCAGCCCAGTGCCTGCAACCTGCAAAAATCCGTTGAAAAAGACATCCTTTTTCATACTCATTAGGTGCTTGAAGCTAAACTCCAATCCTATGCTAAACATTAGAAAAACCACACCAAATTCGGCGATTTGCGACATATACATACTCTCGTCGCGCGTAAGACTATAAATCTGCGTGAAGCACACACCTGCGACGATATATCCGATAATGCTAGGGATTTCAAAAACTTTAAAAACTATGTTTAGAACGATTGCAAGTGCAGTAATCGTCAAAAATAGCTCGATAGCAAAATCCATTTGCAACCTTTCTGTGAAAATTTTAAATCTTTGATTTTACTAAAATTTTGCTTAAAATATCGCAAATTTAGGGCAAATTCGGCGATAAAATTTCGAATTTTAACTGGTTTTTAGTGAAATTTAACTATAATCATCAGTTTTTAAAATCAAATAAAAAGGTAGTTAAAATGGCAGATTTTTACAATCCAAAAGAAGTTGAAGAAAAATTTTATAAAATTTGGGAAGAACGCGGTTATTTCGAGATCGACGGCAACAAAAATATCCAAGAAAAAGGCAAAACATTTTGCATTATGATGCCGCCACCAAATGTAACGGGCGTTTTACACATAGGACACTCGCTGACTTGCACACTCCAAGACATTATGACGCGCTATAAACGCATGGACGGATACAAAGCGCTGTATCAACCAGGGCTTGATCACGCTGGAATCGCCACTCAAAATGTCGTCGAACGCGAACTTTTAGCCAAAGGCATAAAAAAAGAAGAAATCGGCAGAGATGAGTTTTTAAAACATGTTTGGAAGTGGAAAGAGCAAAGCGGCGGCACGATAGTTAGGCAAATTCGCCGTCTTGGCGTGGGTCCTGCTTGGAGTAGAGAGAGATTTACCATGGACGACGGGCTTAAAAACGCCGTGCGAAAAGCCTTTGTAAATTTATACGAAAAAGGGCTTATTGTGCGTGGCAATTATATGGTGAATTGGTGCACTCACGACGGCGCCCTAAGCGATGTGGAAGTCGAACACAAGGCGAATAAAGGCAAACTTTATTATGTGCGATATTATTTGGACGGCGAAAAAGATAAATTTATAGTTGTAGCGACTACTCGCCCTGAAACTTATTTTGGCGATACCGCTGTCATGGTAAATCCAAATGATGAACGCTATAAAAATTTAATCGGAAAATTTGTCCAGCTCCCTATTATAGGGCGAAAAATCAAAATCATCGCCGACGAGCATGTCGATATGGCGTTTGGAACAGGCTGCGTAAAAGTAACCCCAGCTCACGATCAAAATGACTACGAAGTCGGCAATCGCCACGATTTGGAATTTATCACAATCTTCGATGAAAAGGGCATTTTAAACGAATATTGTGGCGAATTCGCTGGACTTGAACGCCTTGAAGCCAGAGATAAAATCGTCGCAAAGCTTGATGAGCTGGGCTTCATCGAAAAAATCGAAGATTACGAAAATCAAGTCGGGTATTGCTATCGCTGTAAAAATGTCGTCGAACCCTATATCTCAAAGCAGTGGTTTGTCAAATCAGACATCGCTAAAAACGCCATAAAAATGGTAAATGACGGTGGGGCTGAGTTTTTCCCAGCGCACTGGATAAATAGCTTTAATGCGTGGATGAGAGAGTTAAAAGACTGGTGCATTAGCCGTCAGCTTTGGTGGGGACACCGAATCCCTGTGTTTTACTGCGAGTGCGGACACGAGTGGGCGGACGAAAATGAAAATCCAAGCCAATGCCCAAAATGCGGTAGCGCGAAATTCACGCAAGACCCAGATGTCCTTGATACTTGGTTTTCAAGTGGCTTGTGGCCGATTTCGACACTTGGCTGGGGCAACGGCGATGCGCTAAAAGATGAAAAATGGCATGAGAGTGATTTGGAGGAATTTTACCCAAATACTATGCTGATTACGGGCTTTGACATACTTTTCTTTTGGGTTGCAAGAATGTTTTTCCAATGCGAAAATGCTACTTCCAAACTGCCGTTTAAAGATGTCTATCTTCACGCCCTAGTTAAGGACAAAGACGGCAAAAAAATGAGTAAATCAAGCAAAAATATCGTCGATCCGCTCGATAAAATCGACGAATATTCAGCCGATATTTTGCGATTTACACTGACAGTTTTGTGCGTGCAGGGTCGAGATCTGCGCCTAAGTGATGATAAGCTTTTGATTTATAGAAATTTCGTAAATAAACTTTACAACGCAAGTAAATTTTTGCTTTTAAATTCGGCTAAATTCGGTGATTTGGACGAAAATTTGGTTAAAACGAAGCTTGGAGAGTATATGCTAAGCCGTTTTAAGGCGTGTGTAAATTCGGTCAGGGCAAATCTCGACGCGTATCGCTTCAACGACGCTGCGACTGATTTATACAAATTTTTCTGGGACGAATTTTGCGATTGGGGTATTGAGCTTAGCAAAGCAAACAAGGCTGCAATCCCTGAGCTTGGTATGATTTTTAAAGAAGCTTTGAAGTTGCTTAGCCCATTTATGCCGTTTATCAGCGAGTATTTATATCACGAGCTAAGCGGGACTTCTTTGGAGAGCGGAGAATCCGTAACCATGATGAGATACCCAAAAACTTCGGCGCAAAACGAAGGGATCGAAAAGCTTTTTGAGCGCGTGATTGAAGCGATTGTAAGCATCCGCAGGGCAAAAGCGACGATTGATTTGGGAAATGCCAAAATCGCAAAGGCTTTTGTGCTAAGCTCATTTGATTTAAGCGAGGCGAAAGATTATATCAAAACACTTGCCAAATGCGATGAAATAGAGTTTGTAAGCGCTCCTGTGGCAAATGCCGTGCGTGATGTGAGTGCGAATTTAGAAAGCTTTGTCGCACTTGAAGGCGTGGATTTAAACCCTATCATAAATCGCTTGAATTCGCAAAAAACCAAGCTTGAAAAAGAAATCACAAAGCTAGAAAATATGCTAGGAAATGAGAAATTTATGGCCTCAGCCCCTGCTAGCGTCATCGAAACCAATCGCAATGGCCTAGCAAACGCAAAAGAACAATTTAACAAAGTTTGCACCGAACTAGCAAATTTGGGAGTGAAGTGAAAATATGGATAATAATGATAATAAAATAATTGATGAAGCATTTCGACTAGAAGAAGATTGTACTTATTCTGCGAAAGGTCATTTTGAAAGTGCTAAACAATGGAGATATTTATATTATATGCTAATGCTTTTTTCTATTATTACACTGATGTTATCTATATCTAATATTTTTGTAAATTTTTCTATTTGCCATATTATTCTTAACATTACAGCTGGTTTAATTACTGTAATTATTATATTTTTAAATCCACAAGAAAAATATATTTCACATCAAAATAGCGGAAATCATTTTTTATCATTAAGAAATGAAATTAGGATATTTAGAGAAATTGAAATATCAAGCTTGGAATTAAATCAAAAAATTGAAAAAATTTCTTTTTTAAGTAAAAAAAGAGATGAATTAAATATAAATTCTCTACCTATTTCAACTTATGGGTATGAAAATGCAAAAAAACAAATTGAAACAGATAAAAATACTATTTATGAAATCGATAAAATAAAAGGCAATAAAAATGACAATAAATAGTTATTTAAACGATTTAGCACAACGAGCCATTGTAAGAGATGATGAAAAAACAAAAATTTCTATATCGAAAAATGCTATCATTAAAAGATTAATGGATTATTTTCAAAATCATATTGAAACACCAATATTATTTGGCTCTTACACACGAAGAACTATAATATCAAGGCAATTTGATGATAATTCAGATATTGATATTATGGTGTGTTTTAAATATACACCATATCAACCACAAACATATTTAAATTATTTAAAAGAATTTGCTATACAATGTTATCCGAAATCACAAATTTACCAAGATTTTCCAAGCATTGTTTTAGAATTAAACCATATAAAATTTGACTTAGTTCCTGCAATTAAAAAAGTTGGTGTTTTATATATACCAGATAAAAATTACAAGTGGCTAATAACTAATCCAAATGACTTAAATAATTATTTAATTAATAATCAGAATTTAAGAAGATTTATTAGAATTGCTAAAATATGGAATGCAAAACAAGGTAATCTTTTTCCATCGTATGAACTTGAAAAATTTATAGTTTTAAATAGTTTTAATTATTCCAATTGCCATGACTTATATTCTCATTTTTATAGGTTTTCGCAATTATTGCAAACAAGTTTTAATTATACAGATAATATAAATAATAAAATAAAAAATTTAAAAGATACAATGTCTGTTATAGAACAACTCAGTATTGACAATACAGATATGATAATAAATTTATTCGAGCAATAAAATGACCCAATCTCACCTAAATCGCACAAATACGATAAATCTCGGAAGCTTTTATACGCCTGAGTTTATAGTGGAAATCGCCTATAAAATGCTTGAAAAAGTAGCAAATTTGAGCGAATTTACACTGCTTGATAGCAGTTGTGGTTATGGAGATTTTTTCACTAAAAATTTAAAATATATCGGAGCCGATATTGATGAGATTGCACTGCAAAAAGTATCGCCTAAAATTCGCAAATTTTACACAAATTCGCTATTAAATTTAAATAGAGCCAAATTTGATATTAAAAACAACGAAAAACTCATTATAATCGGCAATCCACCATACAATGATAAAACTTCAATCATAAGAAATAAAATAAAGCAAGATTTGTTTGAGATTGACAAAGAGCTAATTTACAGAGATTTAGGAATTTCATTTTTGCGTTCTTACGCTGTTTTAGAGCCTGAATTTGTCTGCGTTTTGCACCCGCTTTCGTATCTCATAAAGCAAACAAATTTCAAAGCTTTGGCGAAATTTAGAGCAAATTATCGTTTGATTGATGATTTGATTATTAGTTCTGAAATTTTTACGCCAAATTCAAGCACTTTTTTTCCTATTATCATCGCTTTATATGAGAAAAATTCGCTTGGTATGGATTTTAAATTTATAAAAAAATATAAATTTAAAACCTACGAGGGCACTAAATTTAGCCTAAATGATTTTGATTTTATAACAAATTATGTTAAAAAATATCCAAATCCCCGCGATACTCGCAAAGAAGTGGCGTTTTTCCATACTTTGCGCGATATAAATGCACTCAAACGAAATCAAACTTTTATGAGTAAGCCAAGTTCAAATTCTATAAAAGTTTTTGCCGAAAATTTGAAATATTACTGTTATATTCACCATTTCAAGCAGTTTGCTTCAAAATTACCATATTATTTTGGAAATTTGGATATTTTCATAGATAATGCTAAATTTTTAAAAATTTCAGATGAATTTTTGGATTTAAAACCAAAGCCTATTATCACAAATTATTTTGATAAATTATTTAAGGAATATGTATGAAAAGCCTAAATTACGAATTTCCACTCAGCAAAGCCACTGGGAAAATTCGCATAAAAGAGCGACTTGCTTTTAGCGACTACGGACAGCCAGTCGCACCCACTAAGACTATAATCACGCCAAAGCACTACATAGAGTGGCAAATCGGATATGACAGAGTTATAGAAAAAGATGAAATCGTTCATTTTATCGGAGCAAACGGCAAAGAAAAGCAAATTTACGAACTTAGCGAATTTTTAGAGTTTGGATTAAAAACAAATTTGATTTCAAAAAAAGAGTTAGAGAATTTACGCTTAAAAATAGAAAATAACAATATTTTTATAGATGAAAAAGAAAAAATCACAAGAGAACATTTTATAAGCGAAAAAATCGGGGAAATAGAATTTTTAAAATCACGAGTTTCCTACCCACTTTTAGTGCATAAATTTGAAAGCAAGGATATGCTTTGTGAAATTATCGTGCGTGAAAAACAACGAGCAGTAGGCACTATGCCGATGCTTTATTTTTGCATACCTGTGGCAAATTTACAAGACGAAAAAGGCAAATTTAGCTTTATAGGACGACAAATTCAAAGCAAAGAAAATGGATACTTGCAAATAAATTCGTCAAATATCGCAGTTTTTGTTAAAATGTTTCAAATTTTTGGACTTTTGAGTAAAACACACAAACACGATTGTTTGGAAATTTTAAATTACATTTTAGGTGGCGCAAAATGAAACCATACTACACCATAATTTTACTTATATTTTCAAATGTTTTGATGACGATTGCGTGGTATGCGCACTTGAAATTTACCAAAATCCCGTTTTTTAGCAACCTTGGGCTTTTTGGGATTATTCTATTTGGCTGGTGCGTGGCGTTTTTCGAGTATTGTCTGCTAATCCCTGCCAACAAATACGGCTACATCGGCAACGGCGGTTCGTTTGACATTTGGCAGCTCAAAGTCATGCAAGAAGTCATCACGCTTAGCGTTTTTAGCGTGTTTGCGCTGCTGATTTTCAAAAGCGAAGCCTTTCGCATAAACCACATTATAAGCTTTGTTTTCCTAGTTTTGGCTGTGTATTTTATGTTTAAAAAATAGGAAATTTTATGATATTTTTTGGTTTTTCAAAACGATTTTGGCGATTTGAGATGGTGCCGTGAAAGCCCAAAAATAGGCAAAATTCAGAAATAAAATTTAATAAAAAGGATAAAAAATGAGTAAAATCAAAATAGGAATTTTAGGTTATGGAAATTTAGGTCGTGGCGTGGAGCTTGCCGTGCGAAACACAAGCGATATGGAAGTTTTTGGCGTATTTTCTAGGCGTGAGCCAGCTAGCGTGAAAACCTGCGGCGCGAGTGTTTATAGCATAGATGAAATCTTAAATTTCAAAGGCAAATTCGATGTTTTGGTGCTTTGCGGTGGCTCGGCGACTGATCTGCCGACACAAACGCCAGAATTTGCCAAAAACTTCTGCGTTGTCGATAGTTTCGATACACACGCTAAAATCCCTGAACACTTCGCAAATGTCGATAAGGCTGCTAAAAGCGGCGGAAATGTCGGCATTATCGCTATCGGCTGGGATCCGGGTCTATTTTCGCTAAATCGCCTTGTGGGCGAAAGTGTGCTAGAAAGTGGCGAAAGCTACACATTTTGGGGCAAAGGCGTGAGCCAAGGGCATTCTGACGCTATCCGCCGAATCAAAGGCGTAGTCGATGCTAGACAATACACTGTGCCGATTGAAAGTGCGTTGGCGAGTGTCAGAGCCGGAGAAAATCCAAATTTAAGCACGAGAGAAAAGCATTTGCGTGAGTGTTTCGTGGTCGCCGAAGATGGCGCAGACAAGGCGAAAATCGAAAACGAAATCAAAACAATGCCAAATTATTTCGCCGATTATGATACAACCGTGCATTTTATCGACTTAGAGACATTAAAACGCGAACACGGCGGAATCCCGCATGGTGGCTTCGTGCTAAGAAGCGGCAGCACAGGCGAAAATGGCGAGACAAAACACCTAATCGAATTTAGCCTAAAACTCGATTCAAACCCTGAATTCACAGCTAGCGTGCTTGTGGCGTATGCAAGAGCGGCGCACCGACTGCATAAAGATGGCAAAAGCGGTGCATTTAGCATTTTTGACATCGCACCGGCTCTCATCTCGCCAAAAACCCCTAGCGAGCTAAGAAAAGAGATTTTGTAAATTTACTTGCCGTGTGAAATGCCAAATTTTGGCGAATTCGCACGGCGAAATTCATTTTTTGCAAAAAATTTAGCTTGAATTTATAAAAAAAGGAAACAAGATGAAACAAAATTCAAATTGGAAAATCATACACGATAAATACCCGTTTGAGAAACTTATAGAAGCTACATTTTTGGCTTTAAAAGAAAAAGGAAATTCTGCTTCAAATACCGAAATATTCAATAAAATTATTGAAATATTAAACATTGATGATAATTTTTTAGAAATTATGCATTTAGATACTCAAAAAAGCGAATTAGAGTATCAATTGGCTTGGGCTAGAACATATCTAAAATCTTTTGGTATCATAACAAATAGTAGTCGCGGGGTATGGTCTATAACGCCAGAATTTGCAAAATTTGCAAATATAAATCCGCAAGAAATAATTGAAGAATTTAATAAAAATAAAAAAATAAAAGAAAATAAGCAAAAAGACAAAGTTTTGGAGCAAAAATTAGAATATGTCGAAGAAAATGAAGAATTTCAAACTTGGAAAAATAGATTATTTAAAATATTAACAAATATGAACCCTTTTGCTTTTGAAATACTTGCGCAAAGATTGCTTAGAGAGTGCGGTTTCGTAGATGTCGAAGTTACTAAAAAAACAGGCGATGGCGGAATAGACGGAACGGGAAAATTTAAACTAAATGGAATTTTTACATTTAATGTCGCATTTCAGTGTAAGCGATATAGTGGTTCTGTAAGTGCTTCTGCGATACGGGATTTTCGCGGTTCTTTAACAACCGATATAGAAAAAGGTTTATTTATAACTACGGGAAGTTTTACGCGAGATGCCAAAGAAGAGGCTATGAAGTCAGGTAAAAAACAGATTGATTTAATCGACGGTGAAGAATTTATGGAAAAATTAGCTCAATATGGGCTTGGTTTAAAAGAAATAAAAGATTATGAAATCGACGAAAAGTTTTTTAATAATATTTGAGCAAAATTATTGTCAGCAGTTGTGTAAAAAAAGAATTGATTGCTAAAAATAGTTAAAAACTCAGGCAAAATCTATGTAAATTTTGTGAAAAAATTGAACTTTCCTTAGCTTTAAATATACAAAATCCGCCCGAGCCTAACTAAATTTAGCCACCAAATTCAAATTTCACTCACTTCTAGCGTCGCTGATTTCATATCCGAAATTTATCGTTTTTGCCTCGCCGTTATTTAGCCTAAATTTCCAGCTTGCTCGGCCCTCAGTGTCGATATTATCAGCTTTTGTGCCACTTTTATCAGTGATTTTGACTTTCTCGTCCGCGCTTAGTGGCATTTTGGCGAGTAGTTCGATATCCCAAGCCCGCTTGCTTGTGTTTTTCACCTCGTAATTCCAGCTAGAAATCGTGGTTTTTTTGGTGCCAAAAAAGTTTTCTTTGGTGTTTTTCTCATCGATTTTTTTGGTGACTTTGATTAGGCGATTTTGTCCTAAAAACACGCTGGTATCCACACCAGCAGGTATTTCCTCGCGCCAGTCCTGGCCTGCATTTACCCCATCAATTTCGATTGTCGTAAGGGCGTGGTTGAGTGGCTTTTCAAGCTTTGTTTTGGCCTGCAAAAACGCTAAATTTTGGCTGTATGCGTCGATAAAAATGCTAAATTTTGCCTCTAAAATTTGCTTGTCAAAGTCGATTTTCGCACTCTCATTTGGCGCAATGCTTAAATTTTCGATTGTGTATGAGTTCGATAGTGTGAGCTGGGCATTTGTCGCCTGCACGGCGCGGTTGCTCATCGCAGCCCTTGGCGCGGCGCTTAGCATGGCTTTTTGCATATACACGCCATCTGCTTCGTAAGTTTGCCCACCGATATATTGCGCCTGAAACGGCCTTGGGGCGAGCAGGGCAGAATACGCATACGGATAAATCGCCACACTAAGCGCGTCAAGAGCCGAATTTAGCGGGTTTTTCACGCGGATTGATTGCGTGATAGCAAGCTTTTGCTTCTCTGTATCGGCGCTGATTTTCGCGCTCGCTCCCTCGTTTAAAAACGCCGCGTATCGCAACGCAACGCTCTTTGGCGCACACGCAAAGCTTAAATTCGCATGCCTCATTTGCGCACTTGGTGTGCGTGCGATTTGCTCGTTTAGCGCGCTCTCATCGGCTTGAAGCTTAGCGATATTTTCAAAATCCCTTAGCGCGCCCATGTAAAATTCATCTGCATTTCCGCTACCAGAACTAGCCAAATTTTTGCTAAATTCAATCTTAGCCTGGATTGCCTTTTTTTGCGCTATTACCTTTGCAAGTGCCTCTTCTAGGCGTTTTCTCTCGTCGCTTTTTATCTCATAAATCCCGCTATCCCCTAGGTTTTCTAGCTCGCACTCGCTTTTGATTTCAAGCAGACCTAAATCGAGCTGGGCTGGGATTTCTACGCTAAATTTCGCAGAGCCCGGGCTAAAAGTTTGGGTCAAAAAACTATCGTTTTGATAAATTTCGATGAAATTTTGCTTTGGTTTTTCTAGCTCGTTTGCGCCACAGAGCGCGCACGATACGATTAGTGGCAGGGTTAGGCTTTTCATTGCATCTCCTTAAAAATTTTCAAAATATTAGTAATTTAAAGTAAATGGTAGTTTAAAAGTGTAAAATGAAAGCTTTATAAAATTTTTAGGGGTGAAATATGCTAGAAGCGCAAGACTGGGAGTTTTTGAAGGGAAATTTTTGCGATAAATTTGATTTTGAGGGCGATGATTTGGGCTTGATTTACAAAAACGCGTATAAAAAGCGCCTCAGAGCGGGGCAGATAATCTATGCTAGCGAGGATTGTTTGGGCTATGTTTTGCTTCGTAGCGGGCTTTTGCGCGCATTTATCGGCACTGGGGGCAAGGAGCTGACCGTTTTTAGCATACAAAACGGCGAGAGCTGTATGATCTGCGATACTTGCAAGTTCGCCCTTGCTCAAAACCGCCTTAGCGTCGAGGCTAGAAGCGAGTGCGAGCTCATCGTAATCCCGCCAAGCATTTTCAAAATCCTAAAAGAACGCTACCCTGCTGTGCTAAATTTCGCCCTAGAAATCGTAGCCAAACGCTTTTCGCAAGTCATAATGGCAAGCGAGCAGGCGATTTTCGCGCCACTTAGCGAGCGCATAATGGGCTTTTTGCGCGAAAATTTGGGCGCAAACGGCGAAGTGTGCGCGACGCACGAAGATATAGCCAATCATATCGGAAGTGCCAGAGAGGCGGTATCGCGCGTGCTAAAAGAGATGGAAAAATCAGGCAAAATCGCCCTTAGCAGGGGCAAGGTCGTGGTGATTGAGATTTGAAATTTTGAAATTTTGCGTTTTGTTTAAATTTTGGTTTGCAAAATACTGCGCCGAAATTTTTTAAAATTTTAAAAATTTTAAAATTTGGCTAAATTTTAAAATTTAGCCAAATTTTGCGCTAAAACAGCCCCTTTAAAATCCCCTTAACAGCCTCTTTTGCCTTGTCTTCACGGCTTTTTTCTTTGGCATTGTTTTGCGCGTCAGAATTCGCGCCAGTGTTTTGCCCTGATTTAGACCCCTTATCGCCTAGGAGTTTGTCGATACCTTTGCTGATTTCTTTGTTTAATTTTTCCTTCAAATACGCAGAATCGACGCTATATTTTGGATTTTGCGTGGTGCCGGTGATTTGGACGCTAATATCCGTTTTTTCGATATTTGCCTTAACCGGGATATTGATTTGCTTGCTTTGGGTGTCAAATTTGCCCCCGCTTACATTTAGCTTGCTTTTTTGCGCGCTCATATTTGTGTTAAAAGTGATTAAATTTTGCACGATTGTGCCGTCCAAGGTTACATTATTATAAACTTCGCCCGCTAAATCGCGACCTAAAATTTTGCTTACAACGCCCATAAAATCGCTACTTTTTAGGCGTCCTTGATTTATGAGGGAGTTAAATTTGCCCTTTTTGGACTTTGTGTTGTAGCTAAAATCCATGTCCCCAACGCCGTCGTAAATGTGGCGCACACCAAGCATATCGGTCAGGTCTTTGACCGCGAATTTCGTGAGTTTGACGCTGACATCATCGTTTATCATCTTGCCGTTCATCGCCCCGCCAAGGATATTTGACGCAAACGAAACGGCGAAATTTTTAGGCTTGTAATCAATTTTGCCGTTTCCGTTAAATTTACCAAACAGCTCAATGCCAGTTAGAAATTTCATTTTGGTTAAATTTGGCACATTGACGCTATAATCGGCGTTTAGAGTGCTAGTTTTGAGATTATAAGCCCCTGTTATTTTGTCGAAATTCGCCAAATCTGAGCCAAGTTTGGCGGTAAAATTCGCAAGCGAGTTTTTGATATTTGCACCCAAATTTAGGCTAAATTTCGTATCGCTTGGGAAAGATTTGCCACTAAGTTTGTCGAGGTATTTTTTATAAAGCACGCCATTAGCGATATTTGCGCTAAGTTCGCCATTTATTCCGGAGGCGAGATTTAGTTTGGCTTCGCCGTTTATCGCGCCATTTCCGATAGCTTCCATGCCCAAAAACGAGGTTATAACTGCCAAATTTAGCGATTTTGCGCGCACGCTTAGCGCGCTAAGGTTGCCACTAGCTATCAAATTTCCGCCAAGCGCGTCGAGATTTAGGGCTAGGTTAGCTAGTTTGCCCGATTTTAGCGTGATATCAGCCACACCCTTGCCAGAGCCTGAAAATTTCTGCCCTGTGATGTGAGAGAGTTTGGCAAAGTCGCTAATAGCGAAATTCACGCTAACTTTGCCGTCTTTGCTAGGCGCATTATACGCGCCATTTATCACGGCTTTAAGCCCATTTTTAAAGGCGTTTATATTTGTGTTTTTTAGCGTAAAATCCTTAAAATCGCTGATTAGCTCGCCACTAGCGAGTAAATCGCCAGAGGTTTCGTAGTTTATGATTTTGGCTAAATTTTTAAGTTCGGGCACGCTTAGGGTAAAATCGCTTTGAAGGGTGCGTTTTTGCATATCAAAAATGCTTTGTTTCGCGCTTAAATTTGCCAAATTTGAGTTGATTTCGCTCGTGGCTTTGGCGATACCCTTGCTCACGCTGATATCGGAGTTTAGCGCGATTTTAACGCCACTTGGGATAGTTATGTTTAGATCTTTTAGCGCCTTTTCATTTAGTAATAAATTTTGCGATTTTATGGTTGCACTGCCCTCTGGTGTGCCGTTTGTGGCGATGATATTGGAGTTAATGGCGACATTTCCACTGGCGTAAAGCGGCTGACCTGCCACGGCTAAAATTTTGGCGACATTTAAATTTGGCGCTACGATTTGCAGGTCTGTGGGCATAAAATCTGTAAGGTTGGCTAGAAATTTCACATCGCTATCAAACGCCCGTCCTGCGCCGTTTGCGCTGATTTTTTGCATATTTCCTAGCACGCGACCATTTAGCGAAACCCTTTCCTCGTCAAGTGCTACGCCAAAGCTTTTTAGATCTTTTGCGTTTAGCTCGTAGTTTGTGTCGAAGCTTTTGGAAAAAATGTCGTATTTGCCCACCAAATGCGCTGAAATTTCGCCATTAATTAGCGCCGTAATGTCGAAATCGTCGCAGTTAAGGTCAAATTTATCTAGTCTAATATCAAAGCCTGTTTTTTGTGAAAGGTATCGCTCGATATATGGCTTAGTGATAGAGTTGCCAAAATCGCTCCAAAGTAGCGCAAAAACCCCGCCGAAAATCAATCCGATAAAAACCAAAATTCCTATGATATATTTCATAATCTGCCCTTTAAAATTTTTCGTAAATTTTATCGCATTAGATTAAAATTTTATGCCAAAAATTTTGATAAAATAGGGCAAAATTTACTAAATTTCAAGGATTTTTCATGCTACCGCTAAAACAAGTGGAAAATAAAAAAAATAAAAGATTAAATCAAATTTTTGAATTCATCAAATCTCGCCCCGCAAAAACGCAAGAATTAGCCCAAATTTTCGGTGTCAATGCAAAGACGATAGGTAGAGATATGGAGATTTTGAGGGATTATGGCGTGGTGAAAGAGGGGTGGAGCTGGAAATACGACCCTAGCGCGCAAATGCGGGATTTAAGCGACGAGGAGAGGCTGGTGCTAAGCCTGATAGCAAGTCTGTGCGAAAACATATCCTCTGATTTTTATTTCAAAAATAGCGAGCTGATTTCTGGGTTACTTGGGGGCATGGACGAGCAGATTTTGGCGTTTTTTGGCAACGAAAAGCTGGATAAAAAATCAATACAGAAATTTAGCCTTGTCCAAAAAGCGATAAAAAACAAAAATATCATCAAATGCACTTACGGCAAGCATGAATTCAGAGCAAAACCCATAAAAATCGCGTTTTTGGAGGGGTTTTGGTATTTGTTTGTGTTCGACTGTGGCGAAGGGGATAGGTTTAAGAAATTTCATTTCAAAGATATCGAAAATATAAAAATCACGCCCGAGGTTTTCAAAACATCTGTGCAGGTGCAAAAGCGCATAAAACAGGCGCGCTCGGTGTGGTTCGAGCTAGAAGACAAGTATAGGGCGAGGCTGTGGATAGATGAAGTGATCGCGAAGTATTTTAGGCGCAAACCATATATCAACTGCGATTTTACAAGGGAGTGCGAGGACGGCTCGATTGAGATTGAGTTTGGGTTTAGCAATCCTATGGAGGTCAAACCGCTGATTTATCGGTTTTTGCCACATATCAAGGTCGTCGAACCAGCCTGGCTAAATGATGAGATAAAGGCGCAAATCGCGGGGTATCTAGGCGAGATAAGTTAGTCTTGCGAAACTTTGCTTATCTCGCGATTATCACAAATAACTAGCTTCAAGCCTATCGTTTATGCCATCTAGTCTGTGCTCTAAATCGATTATTGTGTTTTCTAAAACCGCTATTTTCTCTTCTAAATTTGATATTTTTTTCTCTAAATTTCGCTCGTTGTCTTGCACATCGATTATCGTGTCTCTTAGAAATTCTATATCGTTTTTTAAATCCGATACTCTTTCTTTTAAACTATCATCGTAGTATGGCGAATAATCAGTAATTTTTTTATCGCCAACTTTGAAATCTTTGATTATTTGTATAGCTTCTTCTTCGTCCTTGACGCTAAATGTGCCAAAATGAGCACCTGCCGGTCTAAAAAGTCCAAAACTAATCTTGTTCTTTTGCGTATCGATAAGGCAAGCCATCCCGCGGCTATCATTAACAAACGCATTTGAGCCTTGTTTTCTTTTTAAAGCACCGATTTCTAGGGGGAATTTGTCTAAATTTAGCATATTTTTGTCCTTTTAACTTTATATTAAGTAAATTCGGCTCTTATGACCTGATGCATCTTAATAAGCTTTTAAGATTTTCGATTGTATCTATATCTGGCGAGTGCGTTAAAACCAATCCTTCATCTTGTGCATTTTTAAGCCCAAATTTTTCTCTTATCTCATCAGATACTCGAATTTCTTTGTCAAAATAGATATGCCAACCATCATCTAGGCAATATAGTTTTTCGATAAAATTTTCTATTGCTGCGTAAGAATAGCTATTATCGCCATATTTGATAAAATACTTTCTGTCATTTATTTCTTTGTCGAATTCTTTTTCTATATTTTTTATAACAGCACAATAAATAAAAGGATTAATATGCGTGTAGTATATACCAACACTTAAACCACCCATTTTTTCTATTTCAAATTTGTTTCTATATTCTTTTATTATAAATACATTTCTATATTCATTTTCTTTTTCTTCTTTTTTAAATTTACCTTTATAATCGACATTAAATTTAATATCTGTTTCTTTGAAAAATATCTCTCTATATTTCACAAAATAATATCTCCAATCTCGTTTTTGTTGATTTTCACAATCCATAATATATCGTTCGCAAGTTGTTTTAGGATTGAGATTTTCTTGCGCAAATAAGTCGATTATATCTTTATATTTGTCATTATTATTTGAAAATACAAAATTCCAACAATCTTTTAATCCTGAGCCTATATAGTATTTGTTACCGATATTTGTATCACCATGATAAATAAAATCTATTTTTTCGTAACGAACAAGCATTCCTAAAATATCGACCGCTTTCGTTTGTTTGTCAAAAATATTATTAACATTGTTTAACAAATTTGAGTATTTTTCGACATTGTTTCCATAGGCTTTATATACTGCACCCAAATCGCCTTGAATAATTTCGCTGTCTTCTAATTTAAAAATAATTTCTTCTATATCTTTTAAATTTTTGCTTATGTTATTTTTCTCTTCAAAAAGTTCTTTATTTTTTGTGAAATTTATTTCTTTGCCATCAATAAAATTTAAAATAGAATAAATATCTTGCGCTCTTAAATTTGATTTATATGTAACACCGCCTCGCCCATCAGGTTGTTTTATAGAACACATTATATTTCTTGCTTGTCTAACTAGATATTTTGTATTTTCTTTTTGATAGTTAGAAATTATTATGAAATATATAACTTTTTCATAATATCCTTTTTCAATTTTTATAAGGAATTGTTTTATATCTGTGTCTTTGTTTGTATCTTGTTTGCCCCAATAAATCGGCACTTCTTTAAAAATTTCGTTTGCATATTTTTCAATTTCATTTACATTATTCAAAGCTGAAAATAGAAATTCTATATTTTCTTGCGAATTTTCATAAATTTTTAATGCTTCGCTTTTATCAAATTCTGCTTTTTTGTCATCTTTTGCTTCTTTTTGGCTGTTTTCGTTGCTTTTATAAAACAGCATTTCGCTTATGAAATAAAAATAGTTCATAAATGCCGTATCGACACTATCAGCTGGGTTGCGGTCTTCTTTTTTTTGGCTTGTTTTATCTCTAAATTCCCAAAATTTCTCAGCCCAATCTTTATCGATTTTATTTTTAAAATAACGCAATAAGTGTCTAAATTTTTCTTTTTCTAACAAATCTTCAAATTTTGCTTTAAAATTTTCAAATTCAGTTAGCCCTTTGCCCCTTGCGTTCATTTTGATATACAGCTCATCGCTTAGACCAAATTCGCCCATATTCAAAAAATCAAAGTCTATGTTATTTAAATTTTCAGGTTTTATATTCTTTGAAATTTTTGCTTTTTCGTGTATGGTATCGAGCATATTTAGCATTGATTTTACCGTTGGGTCGTTTTGCCAAAATGCTAAAAATTTTGCATCATCTTTGATTTGAGCCGAAATTTTTTCATTATTTTTCAAATTTTCACAATTTAAATTTACCAGCATATCGCAAAATTCCCTTGAACTAACCCTTGTTTCATAACGAAATTTTGACTTTTCGCCGTCTTTTAATTCGCCAAATCCAAAATACCAATGCAGTAAAAATAGCGTTGTTAGGCGTTGCTGTCCGTCAAGCGGGATAAATTTGCCATTTTTTACGCTTCCATATATAAATTCAAGGTGCAAATTGGCTTTTTCGCCACTTAAAACTTCAAAAATAGAAGTCAAAAATTTCTCTCTTATCTGCGTTGTTTTTGTGTCATCTCTACCCTGTGCGTAATCCCTTTGAAGCATAGGGATTTCGATTTTGTATTGTTCTATTAGTTCTTTAAAATTCATTGTTTATCCTTATTGAAAAAATTTTCTAGCGTTTCTTTTATGGTTTCAAGGTATTTTTCCATGTCGCCATTAGTCCATTTAAATCTATCAAACGCTTTATTGTTTCCGTCGCTGTAATACTTCATAAAGACATTTTTAGTGCAAATCGGTATAAATTCGCCCCGCTCGTCCATTTCTTTGATTTTTTCCCTTTTTTTTGGAAAAACTCCATGATTTAATTCGCTATTTAATCTTGCTGAAAGCAGAGCTAAATTTTTTACTTCATCTATTGTGCCACTTTCTTCGTGTAATTCTTTGTAAATTTCTTCTTTCAACTCGGCAAAATTATCATCTTTTGAAAATTTTTTTATTTTGTCTTTTAGGTCTTCGTTTTTTACATAGTTTTCTAAATCATTTAGCCACTTTTTTTGTTGTTCAAATCCTTTTATCTCTTCTTCGTTTCGTGCGTGAATATGCTCTAAACTCCATTTTTCTTTGTTAAATTTATTAAAAGAAAATCTAGTAAAATTTGATCCAGAATTTAAAATTGTAGCTATGTTAAATAGCAACAAAATATTGGTTATGTCTTGGTTGTTTTTACCATATTCTAATTTTTCTAACTCATCCTTTTTTATTTTTTCTTTTATTTTGCTTTTTAAATCTACTTTAAAACTGCTTTTTGTTTTTTCTTTTTCTTTTGCTTCTTTGTATATACTTTCTATTTTTAAATTTGCCGCTACCAAAAATCCAACCAAATGGTAAATTTCATAGTCTTCATACCAGTATCGCAAAGTCAAAAATGTTTGCTTGACTTCTTTCCAAAAATCTTCGTAATGGTTTTTCTCTTCGTCATTTTTATTTTTATTTGTATTGTTTGGCTTGTATCGTTTTTGCAATTCATAAAAAGTTACATATTTATCATCATCTTTGTGTTCTTGATTTAAGCAAATTTCAAAAATCAACTCTATCCTAGTCGGATACGCTTTTGCTGTCGTCAAAAAGCCCCAAACTTCGTCGTTTTGCAAGTAATATTCTATCTCGTCCCACTCTTTGGCAAGTTCTATTTTGTCTTTTTTGTCTTTGCACTCATTGATAAGGGTTGCTTTGATAAGCTCGGCGTTGGTTAGTGGAATTTTACCGCTATTTATCCTTGCGAAAACTTCTTTTTCATTTTCTTTTTCATCTAGTTCATACCAGATGAATTTTACCTTTTCTTTTAGAGATTTTATAAAATTTTCTTTTTCATTTTTATGTTTGTCTGCCCAATCTTTTATAGCTATGATTGCATTGCTAATATAGAATTCATCAGCACTCTCATCGCTTTTATAAATTTCGTGGCGTATATCAGTAAATTTATTCTTAAATACATTATTTCTGTCATAGTCCAATTCAAAATTTGGCTCATCTAAAATTTTCAAAATCAAATATATAGTAGTTAGTCTTTGTTGCCCGTCGATGACGCTATATTCTTTGCTACTATTTTTAGCTTCATCGATTAAATTTTGTAATTTTTCATATTCTATATCGCCATTTTCATCTGCTTGGTCTTTTATTTTTGATAAATTTATATTTTTCTCGACATTTATAGGTTTTACCATTAAAGGTTGCAAACAATAAAACTCATCATTTTGTTTGTCAGAAAATTCCAAAATATCATTAAGCAGTGCTTCGACATGTGTCTTTTCCCACCTGTATCCTCTTTGATACGACGGAACTTTAAATTTATAATCCAATAAATCTTTGATAGATTTTAACTCCATTTTATACCTTTTATAAAAATTTTTAGTTTTTATGATTATAGCTAAATCAATAGACATTTTTTGTCAAATGTATCCACTCGGCTTTAAATTTGCTGTTTTTATCATGAAAAAAATCGCAAACCAAAATACTCAGTTTTTTGATCTATATTCCTGAAAAAAGCTATTTTATCGTAAATGCAAGGGGTTATCTCTTTGCCGTTTTTATCGCATAGTCCCCATTTGTCATTTTTTTTGAGTCGAACTACGCTTTGATATTCAGACCAACATATCTCATCATATCTGAGCGGTAGTATAAATTCGCCTTTTCTGTTTATTACGCCATATTTTTCATTTTTACACAAAATTGCAAAATCATCCTCCAATGGCTTGGCCTCATCGTATATGAAATCCACCAAAACATTGCCCTCATTATCAATCATTCCCCATTGCTCTGTATCAAAATTTTCTTTTTCATCGAAAATCTCGATGCAAGCACTATCCCAAGTAAAATCTCTAAAATCTTCTAGGGTGTTATAAATACAAGGAGCCAAAAATTCGCCTTTTTTATTTATCAATCCTTTATAGAGATGGCTATATATATCATTTTTAATTTTTGTTTCTTGGCTTACAACGGCAACTCCGTGATTAAAAATAAAAGGCTTATCAAATTTTAGTGCGATAACAAATATGCCTTTTTTGTCAATCGCTCCAAATTTGCCATTTAACCCTACACAGGCAAGTTCGTCTCTAAAATAATCAGCAAAATCATAGATACAAGGTATAACTTCTTGCCCCGACCTGTCTATATAGCCGTATTTGCCATCTTTGCTAACAAGGCTCATATCATCGTGAAAAGGTTCGATAATGTCGTATATAAATGGAGATATAACTCTACCATTATGGTTGATAATACCCATTAAATTGTTGTTATCATGGGCAACAATCAAGTCTTCATAAATAATATCGATATAGCTATAAATGCAAGGTATAAGAATCTTGCCTTTATCGTCTATGAGGCCATATCTGCCACCATATTTAATCATAAATAATGCTCTTTGCGGTTGGGATAAACATAACTGATTAATATCATCGTAGATACAAGGGATAATCTCATTGCCTTTCATATCGATATAGCCAAATTTGTTGTTTTTTTCGCTTTTTATAAAATTAGATTTTAATTCGTGGTTATAGCGTATAAAAAGTTCTTGATGCAAATATGTATAATTTCCTACACTATCATACTCAAATGGAATAATAACTTTTCCAAATTTGTCGATAAATCCCCATTTGCCGTCTTTGTTCGCACCAAAAAAGTTGTCTTTGCAAAAGAAAATGCCATCAAATACACAAGGAAGAATCTCTTTGCCAAAATTATCTATAATACCACGCTTTCCCGATTTATTGACTATGAAGAGTATCTCATCGTGGGTGTATATATAGTCGTAGATAAAATCCGCTATCAAATTTCCTTTTTTGTCAAAAAGTCCGCATTTTCGACCAAGTTTAATGGCAACGATAAAATTTTTGTATAACTGAATTTCATCGTAAATGCACGGGATTATCAAATTTGCATTTTCGTCGCAAACTCCATACATAAAATCTTTCATTACAGTTGTCATACCATACCCACAGCGTATCACGCCATCATATTCACAAGGGATAATCTCATTGCCGTTTTCGTCTATTAAGCCAATTTTTCCATCTTTTTTTATCGCTGCTGCATTTTTCATTTCCGCCCCTTTTTAAAATTTTTTGCGATTTTAACAGAAAAGATAGACATTTTTTGTCAAATTTGCCTGCTAAAATTGCAAATTCAAAGGAGATAAAATGACATATTTACGAGACATTACCGCTATCTATCCGAGCCAGTATCGCCCCACAATCTGCGAAAAAGTAGAAGCTAGCGACGCTAGATTTTACAGATACATACTAGAAAAACGCCCTAGCAAAGAGAGTGCAAATGACAAAAAACTGCTAATCTTGCTAAGCAACCCCCAAGAATCCGACCTTTATATCTGCAACGAAAAAATGCGAAAAATCATCGATTTTTGCGAAGCTAGCGGCTATAATGGATACTGCGTGCTTAGCATTTATCCGCTAATAAGTTCAAATCCTGCGAATTTAAGCGAAAAGCTCTATGATAAATGTGATGCGCTGTATAATTTAAATTTGATAAAATCCAAAATCAAAGCCGATTTTAGCGATATTTGGCTAGCTTATGGCGAGTATGAATTGCCGAAATTTATGGTGGAAATTTTGGTTGAAATTTTAAATTTTGCCAAAAAATCTGGGAAAAATTTTTTCACGATAAATGGCAAAATATCTGGGCTTTCGCACTTCAAAAACGGCGTCAATCAAAAGATTGAAGTAGGTGAATTGCAAAGGTTTGAAGGCTTGGAGTCTGAAATTGAAAGACTAGAAAAAATAATAAAATTTGGCTGAAATTCAGCCAAATTTCGCTTTAAATAAAGCCGATTTTACCTGCTAGCGCATTATGATTTTTATGCGAAATTTCGCTTCCCAGCCGGTCGATAAAATCCTCTGCGCTCTCAATTGGGGCGAATTTGTGCGCGCGCATAATGGTGGCGAAATCGCCCGGCGTGAGAAAGGCTAAATTTGCTAGGCGCTTTTTTGCTGAATTTGTGATTTTTATACCCATAGCCACGCAGCCCTTTTCAAGTAGCCTAAGTGCTTGTTTTGCGCTTAGATAGTCAAATTTCAGCTTCATATCAAACCTGCGCAAGCTAGCCTCATCAAGCGTGTCGATTAGATTGGTCGTGGCGATAAAGATTCCGCCAAAATCCTGCATTTGCGTTAGCATTTCATTGACTTGGGTGATTTCCCACGAGGCGCGCGCACCGCGTCTGTTTTGCAAAAAGCTATCGACTTCGTCGAAAACTAGCACCGCTTTTTTCTTTTTAGCCTGCTTAAACGCCATGGCGATATTTTGCTCGGTTGCGCCCACATAGGCATCTAGCAAGTCGCTAGCGGTTTTGATAATCAGCTCTTTGTCTAGCTCTTTTGCCAAAAATTTCGCAAACTCGCTTTTGCCAGTTCCGCTAGGTCCGTAAATGCAAATCCTAGCGCTCTTTGCCGTTTTTAATTCGGTGCTTAAATTTGTCAAATTTAGCGCCGAATTCACACAGGCTATGTCATAATTGGGCGAAATTTTGATTTTTTGTTTTTTCTTTTTTGCGCCGAAATTTTCGCCAAACTGCGCCTTTAAATTTCCAAAAATGAGTTTTTTGAAAATTTCATCTCTATCTCCGTTCTTGATATTTGAAATGACTTTTGTTGCGCCAGAAATCAGCGCAGGCGAGATTTGGGGGATTTTGGCTAGTTTTTTGGCTGTGCGCTCGCAAATATGGTTTTGGGCGTATTTTTGGATAATTTCGAGCCTTTTGCACTTTGGCGGCAAAGAAAACTCAATCACCATATCAAATCGCCTAATATAGGCATTATCCATGCACTCTATGTCATTTGTGACCCAAAATGTCGGCACGGCGTTGGATTCTAGCGTGCGATTTATCATGGCTTTGGAGATATCGTTGCTTTTAAATACATCCTCGACTTCATCGAACATTATCAAAGCCTCGTGCGCTTTTAGAATTTTGTCTGTAAATTTTATTTTGCGAAATCTAGCGTCGCCCTTTTCGGAGCGAAAGTCATCGTCATCGCAATATGGGATTTCGTATAGGCTTTTGCCTACGCTTTTGGCAAACATTTTGACAAATTCTGTCTTGCCAGTGCCCGGCTCGCCATAAAGCAAGATATTTGTGCCTTTTAGCCCACGCGATACGAAGTTTTTTAGGCTATCTTCATCGATTTTGAGATAGTCGTAATCGCTAAAATTTAGCTCGCAATCGCTACATTTGCGCAAATAGTATGAAAACAAATACTCAATATCTGTGCCACTTTCGACCATTTTGTATGGGAAATTCTCATCGGCGTAGTCAAGTATTTCGTCTATGCTGGGTTTGTAGTTGTTGTGGCACAGTTTATTAAAAATATAGCTACTCATCAAATTTGATTTTCTATCCAGTGCCTTTCTTACGGCGTCTTGGTCTAAATTTAGGATTGTTGCGATAGCGTAGTGTAGATTTGCGCTAGTGATTTTATCTGTGTATCTGCACCCTCTAAAAAAGTTGTGATTGTCAAATACGCGAACGCATATCGAAAATTCGAGTATATCGTGCTCGGTCTGGTTTAGATTTAAAAATTTGCAAATGAAATTTAGGTTGTCATCTAAAATTTTATAGGTTTTTAAATTTTTATTTTCATATTTGCTAAGCTCGGATTTGATGAAATTTTTATCAACTTTGCTTTGATAACCAGCGAAATCATACCCGTCTTCCTCTTCTTTGTCGAACATTTTGTATTCGTTGATATAGGCTATCGTCCTTAAAACCCAAAGTCTGAACTTTTCGCTAATCTCAAATGGCACGCCTGAATTTCGCATTTTCTATCCTTTCTCTTAAATTTCGATTGGATTTTACTCAAAATTTCAGACACTTTTGTGTCAAATTTAGCCACGAAAATTTTTAAATTTGACAAATTTTCGGTGATTTTATCACTATGCGCGCGCTCTTAAAATGCTATAATCGTGCGAAATTCGTAAAATTTAGAAAAAAGGAGAGAGTATGCAAAGCATAAAAAGCCGTATGATTCGCATAGTAATCGGTGCGATAATCATGGTAGTTGGGGCGTTTTATCACAGCTGGTGGGGCGCAGTGGGGCTAGTGCCGTTTGTCGTGGGTGTGAGTGGATTTTGTCCTGCGTGCTATTTTTTGAATCGTTGCAAACTGCCACAAAATTAAAATTTAAAAGTAGGGCAAGCTTGCCCTACAAATTAATTTGAAGTATTTGAATCGCTTGAAGTGTTGTTGATATAGGCGTTTGTGCTGATTTTGTTCCACTCGCGACCGATTTTTAAAAATGCTCTTTGGCTATCCAAAATCTCTTTGAAAAGCGGATCTTTCGCGCTTTCTTCATCTAAAATTTCATTTGTCGCGCTTCTTAGTTTCTCGACTACATCGGCAGGGAAATTGCGGACTTGCACATTTGGAAATTGTGCTTTAAGCTCTGCCCAAATTTTAGAATTCTCATAAAAGCCCTTGTTTTGGAAGTTTTCGCCAGCCATACGAGCTGCTGCTTCGATGATAGCTTGCAAATCAGCAGGAAGCTTCTCGAAAGCCTTTAAATTCACCAAAATTTGGCAATCCCCAGCTGGTTCTTGCCAGCCTGTGTAGTAGTAGTTCGCCACTTTGTGGAAGCCAAGAGGCATATCATACACCGGGCTTACCCACTCCACAGCGTCGATTGTGCCCATTTCTAGCGCCATAAATAGCTCGCCAGTTGGGACAGTGTTTATCGTAGCGCCTAGTTTGCTCATTACCTCGCCGCCAAAGCCAGGAATTCTAAATTTAATGCCTTGCAAATCAGCTAACGAGTTGATCTCTTTTTTGAACCAACCGCCCATTTGCATGCCGGTTGAGCCCATTAGAAATGTCTTCATGCCATACGCGCTAAACATTTTATCATTTAGCTCTTTTCCGCCACCATAATAATACCAAGCGTGTTGTTCATCAGTAGTCATACCAAATGGCACGGCAGTCCATAGCATGGTCTTTGCGTCCTTGCCTTTGTAGTAATACAGCGAAGTATAGCCCAAATCATACTGACCGCTTTTGACGAAATCAAAAACACCAAAGCTGGCTTTGTGTTTTGATGGTGTATCAATTCGGATTTCAAGACGCCCACCACTTAGCTCTTCGGCGTATTTTTTAAACTCATTAGCCGCGTCGCCCAGAACTGGCATAGTGCTCTCCCAGGTGCTAGCTAGGCGCAAGCGGTATTTTTTATCCGCTGCGAAAGCGTGTGTCGAAAAAAGCACTACAAATGCTAAAACTAAAAATTTTTTCATAAAAATCTCCCTTCAATAAATTTTTTAAAATTTTAATTAAATAATTCAGGTTTGTTTGCGCGCAAAAACTCCACCACAGCGATTGGCTCGTCTGCACCCTGTGCGTCTGAGTTTTGCAGGACTTCGTCTATATTTTCGATATAGGCTTGTGCGGCGGCTTGGAGTTTGTCGCGTCTGACGCCAGCGTAGATTAGCATGGCTTCGAGTGTGATATTTAGCTCGTAGATTAAATCATCGTTGTTTAAATTTTCGTTTTCAGATTTCATTGTCTGCCTTTTGGGTTTTTAAATTTATGAGTTGTTCGATTTGGGACTTTATCGCTTCGTATGAATTCGCGTCTTTAAAGCCGATAAAAATCCCGCCACTAGCGTTCGCGTGTCCGCCACCGCCAAGTAGATTTTTCGCCATTGCGCTCACATCGACTTTGCCGTTTGCACGGAAACTTAGCGTTTTTTTTGAGGTTACATCGATGAAAAAGTCCATATCAGGGTTGCGCGTCAAAAAGTCATTTCCGATGACGCTGACATTGCCGATATTATAGGTCAAAATGCCCTTAAAGCCCTCGTATTGGATACTAAATCTCTCTTTTTGCGCGCCAAGGAGCGTGACGACATAATCCGAGATTAGGTTGCTTAGTGTGTCGTTTCGATCGCTATTAAAAAAGCTTTTTTTGATAGCGTGAAGCGCGTCATCTAGGGCGATGTGAGGCTCGCTTAAATTTTGAAATTCAAAAATTTTATTTAGCAAAAAATTTATATACTCTCTGCTTTGCTCTTCGAACATGATTTTGTTGATCTCTTTTGCATTTGAAACCATACCAAGGCAAACCTTGCCAAGCTCGAACTCGCTCTCATCTTTTAACCAGATATCGACTGCATTTACGACCTTGACAAATTTCGCTAGCTCTTCGTCCTCGCCAAAAATCGCGCTGAAAAAATCATAGGTGATTTTGGTAGCGCAACGAGAATTATCTAGCAGATACCAAGGGTATTTCTGCGCGCACTCTGCGCCACTTTGGTGATGATCGAGCAATAAAATTTTGGCGTTTTTTTGCGCTAATTGAGTTTGAAATTTCTCGCACTGAGCGGGGAGTAAATTTAGATCAGTTATCAAAACAAGTGATTTTGCGTCTGGATTAGTTTGCAAATTTTCATCGATTTTGCCCAAAATTTGGTCAAATTTTTCGACGATTTCTTTGCCATAATTTGCGTTAAAAAACTCCACGCCACTAAGGTAGTGCGCGACTACGAGCTGGGCAGAGTATCCGTCTAAATCGGTGTGGCTTAGGTGGTAAATTTTCATTAACGCTCTTTTTTGATAATGTCTTGCAAGGTGACATTTTGCATATACTCATCGACTTTGTCTTGAAGCTCGTTAAACATGAGATTTACGCGACACAAAGCCCGTCCGTTTGGGCAGCCTTTGGTGCCTTCTTGTGTGCAATCAAAAATCGAAGCTTTGCGTTTTTCGGCACTTGTGATGATTTCAAGTAGGGTGATTTCGCTAGGTTTTTTGGCTAGGCTAAATCCGCCTTTGGCGCCTTTAAATGAGTTTAAAAGCTTGCTTCTAGCTAGGCTTTGCAAAATTTTGGCTAAAAAACTGCGTGAAATTTGAAGTTTTTCAGATATCGTATCGACATCCACAGACTCGCTATTTTGATTTTGAGCTATGCAAATCATCGCAAGTAGGGCGTATTCTGACGCTTTTGTAAAGAGCATTTTCTCTCCTTTTTTGATAAATCCGATTATTTTACCCAAAAAAAGCAAAAATTTAGGTAAATTTAGTATAATTACCGCTTATTTTATTTCACCGATCAGGAGGTCATTATGGCTTTAGACACGGCTCAAAAAGCACAAATAGTTGCGAAATTCGCTAGAAAAGAGAAAGATACAGGTTCAGCAGAGGTGCAAATCGCGCTACTTTCTGCAAAAATTGCATATCTTACAGATCATATCAAAGCAAATCCAAAAGATTTCTCATCTCGCCTTGGACTACTTAAAATCGTAGGTCAAAGAAAAAGAATGATGAAATATCTAAAAAACAAAGATTACGCTACATACTCAAAACTAGTTGCAGAACTTGGTTTAAGAGATAAATAATTTCAGTTTTTATTTTGTCTTAAAGCGCGTCTAGCCCCGCTAGATGCGCTTTTTTAATGCTTTTAAATTTTGAAAATTTTGAGCGATGAGCTAAATTTCGCAAAAATGCAAATTTGGCTAAATTTTGCAAAAAGCTAAATTTAGCCTT
This sequence comes from Campylobacter sp. JMF_08 NE1, assembly GCF_027737875.1. Taxonomy (NCBI): domain Bacteria; kingdom Pseudomonadati; phylum Campylobacterota; class Epsilonproteobacteria; order Campylobacterales; family Campylobacteraceae; genus Campylobacter; species Campylobacter sp. JMF_08 NE1. The sequence goes on along the minus strand of NZ_JAOVUC010000002.1, from coordinate 113,428 downwards.
TTGCCTTTTCTTCGCAAGCTTTTATCGCTTCGATGATAGCTGTGGCAAAGCCCATTTTTTCGAGTGTTGCGACCATTTCTATGGTGGTGCCTCCCGGCGAGCAGACCTCGTCTTTGAGTGCGCGCGGGTGGGCTTTGGTGCGAGCGCATAGGCTAGCTGAGCCAAGCACGGCATTAGCGATGATATCGTGCGCCATTTCGCGCGTTATCCCACCGCGCACAGCCCCGTCGCTAGCGGCTTCGATTAGGTTAAAAATCATCGCTGGCAAGCTTCCGCTAATGGCTGTGAAAATCGCAAATTTGCTCTCATCAATCTCGTAAGTCTGCCCAAATGCGCTAAAAATTTCTCTGATTTTGGCTTTTTCCTCTTCGCTAACTCCGCTAAAACACAGCGCAGTATTTCCAAGTGAAATTTTGGCAGGAGTATTTGGCATGGCGCGAACGATTTTTTGCGCCCCGCAAAGCTCGCCAATGCGTGAGACGCTGAAATTTGGCGCAAGCGAAATTAAAATTTTATTTTCCAAATTATATTTTATTTTTTCTAGGACGCTCTCATAAACGGCAGGTTTGATTGCCAAAATAATAATATCGGCAAAATTTGCAAGCTCTGCCTCATTTTTAGCGGATTTTATGCCTAGTTTTGCACAGAGCTTCTCGCCTTTTTCCCTGCCATAAACGCAAATTTTATCCTTTTCAAATTCCGCCCCCACGAGCGCCTCTATCATCGCTGCGCCCATATTTCCTGCGCCTATAAATCCTATTTTCATCGCATTTTCCTTATCTGATTTGTCCCTCGCCACGCACGATGTATTTCGTGGTAGTGAGTGCTTCCACGCCCATTGGACCGCGCGCGTGAAGCTTTTGTGTGCTTATGCCGATCTCGCCACCGAATCCAAACTCGCCCCCGTCGCTAAATCTGGTCGAAGCGTTGGCATAGACGACTGCGCTATTGATTTCGTTTAGAAATTTTTCGATATTGGCGGAATTTTGGCTTAAAATCGCTTCTGAGTGCGCACTGGAATTTTCGTTGATAAACTCAATCGCTTCGGCGGTATTTTTTACGATTTTAACAGCCATTATTAGCGATAAAAACTCCGTGCCAAAGTCGCTAGAATCCGCTTTTTTGGTGTTTGCGAAATTTGTAAATTTCGCGTAAATTTTCTCATCTAGGCGAAATTCTACTTCGTTCATTTCCTTTAATAAAATCGGTAAAATTTGCTTTGCGATATTTTCGTGTAAGATTAGGCATTCTAGCGCGTTGCAGACACTTGGGCGTTGGGTTTTTGCATTTTTGATAATCTCTACTGCCTTGCTTAAATTTGCGCTCTCATCGACGAATGTATGGCAGACGCCAGCCCCTGTGATGATGACTGGGATTTGCGCGTTTTGCGTGATGAAGTCTTTGAGATTTTTGCCACCACGAGGGATTAGCACATCGATCCACTCTTTTAGCTGGATTAGTTTTAGCACATCTTCGCGCTCTTTGGATTTTATGAGTGATACTGCGCCGCTAGGCATGCCAATTTTCTCTCCCACACGGCAAAAAATTTCGCTTAGGCAGATGTTTGAGGCAAGAGCGCTAGCTGAGCCTCGCAAGATTATCGCATTGCCCGCTTTTAGCGCGAGTGCGGCGGCGTCTATGCTGACATTTGGTCTGCTTTCATAAATCATAGCGATTACGCCAAGAGGCACGCGCACTTTGGCGATACTCATGCCGTTTTGGTGTCGCCAGCCTCCCACGATCTGCCCGATTGGATCAGGAAAATTGGCTAACTCTTTTAAAGCCACGCTCATTGCGCTAATCCTGCTATCATTTAGCGTGAGCCTATCAATGAGAGCCTCGGAGATACCTGCCTCGCACGCGTTTTTTATGTCGATTTGATTTTGTTCTTTGATAAGTTCTTTTTGAGCGATTAGCTCATCAGCCACGCCAAGCAAAATTTGATTTTTTTGCTGGCTACTTAGCTTTGCGACCTCGATACTTGCGCGTTTTGCGCGTTTTGCTAATTCTAAAATTTCCATAATCTATCCTAAGACAATATTGTTTGCATGCACGATATAATCATCGCTTACGCTAGGTAAAATTTTCTCATATTCGCTCGATTTTTTCCCCATAATCAGCGAAATTTCAGAGGCGCAGTAGTTTGCGATACCGCGCGCGATGCGCTGTGAATCCGCGCCCAGTATTTCGATGACATCGCCCCGCTCAAACTCGCCACTTACACCCACAATTCCCACGCCTAGCACGCTTTTGCCGTTTTTTATGGCTTTGCATGCGCCCTCATCAAGGCTGATTGCGCCACGCACATTGGCACCATAAGCTAGCCAGTATTTTTTCGCGCTAATGGATTTTTCCTCTTTGCAAAAAATCGTTCCAACCTCCTCGCCAGCGATGATTTTGGCTAAAATTTTGCTCTCTTTTCCATTTGCGATTATCATATTTGCGCCGATTTTAGTAGCCATTTTAGCAGCACTAAGCTTTGTTGCCATGCCACCAGTGCCAAATTTCGACCCCACATCGCCTGCCATTTTAAGGGTGTTTTCGTCGATAAAATTTACGATTTTTATCAGTTTTGCGTCAGGGTTCGTGCTAGGGTTTTTATCGTAAAGCCCGTCGATATCGCTTAAAAGCACGAGCAAATCAGCGTCGATTAGCCCGGTTACTAGCGCGCTCATTGTGTCATTATCGCCGATTTTAAGCTCATCGCCACTGACTGGATCGTTTTCGTTGATGATAGGGATAATGCCTTGCGAAAGCAGGGCGGTAGCGACATTTCGCGCACTTAGGTAGCGCGCGCGGTCGCTAAAATCAATGCGCGTTAGCAAAAGTTGCGCGATAATCTCATCATGCGCCCAAAAAAGCCTCTCATACAGGTGCATTAAAGCGACCTGTCCCACGGCTGCTAGGGCTTGTTTGGCGCTTAGCTCTTTTGGTTTTTGCTCGATTTTTAGTATGCCCATACCAGCCCCAACAGCGCCAGAGCTAACTAGCACAACCTGATACCCTTGTGCTTTGAGTTCGCAAATTTGGGCAACTAAGGATTTGATAAATGTTTCATTTAGTGAGCCATCACTATTTGTAAGTGTGCTTGTGCCGACTTTTACGATGATTTTTTTGGTATTTTTTAATAAATCTTTTCTCATTTTTAACCCTTGAAATTTGGCTATTTTAGCAAAATTTAGCTTTGTTTAGATAAAAATCTCTCCAAAATTATCATCGCTGCGACGCTATCAAATTTCTCATTTACACCGCCTTTTTTCGTGCTTTTTAGCGCGAATTCCTTCGCCTCGACACTAGAAAAACTCTCGTCTTGGTAGCAAATTTCGCCATTAAATTCTAAAAGCGAGACAAAATGCTTTATGCGACGCTCCATCTCTTCTTCGCTTGCACCGCCTTTGGGAAGGCCAACGACGAGCTTTTGCGCCCCTCTTGTGCGCAAAAACTCGCTAGCTTCCCTGGCTGCTTGGTTGCGGTTTTTGCGCAAAATAGGCTCGCTAGGAAGGGCTAGTGCGCCATTTGGGCTGATTGCTACGCCGATTCGTTTAAGTCCCACATCGAAAGCTACTATCAAATTTAATCCTTTTTTTGGGTTACGCAAGCGAAATTTTCGTCGCTTCGATTATGATTTTTCCCTCTAATTCGTATTCGTAAATGCGCTCGCCAAATTTCAGCAATGCTTCATCAAGGCTCGAATTTAGCGCGACAAAATCCAAAATTTCATCGCTGTGCGAAAAGAGATTTTTGGGTTTTTCTTTTCCGCTAAATTTAGCCACAAATTTATCCAAATCGCTAATTAGCGTGGCGTCTTTTTTGGCTAAAAGCTCGTTGGTGCCGATACTCTCGTCGATTCTGTGTGGCAGGACAAAGACAGGAATCCCAAGCTCTCTTGCAATGCGCGCGCTTTGAAGTGAGCCTGATTTTGGCTCGGCTTGGGCTACGATTAGGGCTTGGCAGAGGGCTACAACTATGCGGTTGCGCTCTAAAAACTGAAAATTTCGCGCAGGCGTGCCGTCTTCGTATTCGCTCAGTGCGAGGGCATTAGCGTAAATTTTGCGTATCATATCCTCGTTTTGTTTGGGATAAATTTCATCTAGCCCGTTTGCAAAAACAGCAATCGTGCGCGAAAATGCGCCCTCATGCGCCGTGATATCGCAGCCAATCGCAGCCCCTGAGACCACGCAAATACCAGCGTTTGAGAGTTTTTGGGCTAATTTTGTGATTAAATTTTTGGTGTAAATGCTCATTTTGCGAGAGCCTACGATTGCGATTTTTGGCATATCTAAAAGCTCTAAATTTCCCTTGTAATACAGGGTTTTAGGCTCTGTTTTGCCCAGTCTGGATAGGGCAGGGATTTTGAAATTTAGCTTATTTGTAGTATTCATAAATTTCGCCTAGATAGATGACTTCGACGCCGTTTAAAATATCTGCGCTATTTTCTAGGGCGGTGAAGGTGGATTTTTTGGGGTGGCCGATAGCTATGGCAAAGCCCCTTTTCTGAGCGATTTGCACGGCTTTTTGTAGCATTTGGCGCACAGCTTTTACCTCGTCTGTGTTGTCGATAAAAACATCTCTATAAACATAGCGCAAATTTTGCCTTTTAAGCTCGTCGGGTGCCTTGGTCTGCGCGCTCGTGCGAGAATCGACGAAATAAAAATCGTATTTTTGCATGGCTTTGATTAAATTTCGCATCGAGGCTGAATTTGCCGTAAATTTCGAGCCCGTGTGGTTGTTGATAAATTTAGCGTGCGGGAAATCAGCTCTGATTTGCGCTAGAAAATTTTCGATTTCTTTGTAGCTATCGCCCACTTTTAGCGCCTTTACATCGTGAGCGAAGACCTCTGCCTCCATTGGCAAATGAATTGCGAAATTTTGCAAATTCTTAGCCAGAGCCGGGGTGTTTTTGTAATTTTTCGCCGGCGGGAAAATCGATGGCGTAACCTTTATCGGCAAAGCCTTGATACGCGCTATTTGCGCGCTTGTGGAGATATCGTCCATTATGATAGCTAGTTTTGGTTTTGAGCCTTTTGGCAGGGTTTTGGCTAGTTTATTGCTAGGGGCTGAAATTTTTGGCTCTGTTTTTTCCTGCGATTTTGGCGTGATTTCGCCTATACTTTGGGCTGCGATTTTGGCTAGTTCTTCCTCGATAATTTCCTCTTTTGTTTTTGAAATTTGGGTTAAATTTTGCTCTTTTATCTCAGGCAAAATTTGGGGGGCAGGTTTTGCCGCGCTCAAATTTTTATCTTTTTGAATTATGGGTTTTGAAATTTCGCTTTTATTCTCATCACGCGGGACTTTAAGCACAATTTTTGGCTCGTCTTTGAAAAATTTATTTAGCATGGCATACGAAAGAGCGGCGCAGGTAAAGCAAAAAATTGCGATTAAAATGTATTTTATGAAATTTGGATTGAAATTTAATAAGGGCGCGTTTTTGCGCCCTTTGGTGCGTTTTTTAGCCAAGATTAGTTTTTATCTTTGTCGATGATTTTGCCGCTTGCGATCCATGGCATCATACCACGAAGTCTCTCGCCTGTTTTGGTAATCAGCGCGTTTGCGGTCATATTGCGCTCTGCGTTCATTTTGACATAGCCAGCTTGGCGCTCTAAAATGAAGTTTTTCGCAAAAGTTCCGTCTTGGATCTCTTTTAGGATTTTTTTCATTTCGGCTTTTGATTGTTCGTTGATGACGCGTGGTCCGCTGACATAATCGCCAAATTCAGCTGTGTTTGAGATAGAGTATCTCATATCAGCCATACCGCCTTGATAGATCAAATCTACGATTAGTTTCATTTCGTGTAAGCACTCGAAATACGCCATTTCTGGGGCGTATCCAGCTTCTACTAGGGTCTCAAAACCAGCATTTATGAGCGAGCATAGACCGCCGCATAAAACTGCTTGTTCGCCAAATAGGTCTGTTTCGGTCTCGTCTTTAAATGTAGTCTCGATGATACCGCTTCTACCGCCACCAATCGCGCTAGCATAGCTTAGAGCGATCTCTTTTGCCTTGCCAGAAGCATTTTGCTCTACTGCGATTAGATCTGGGATTCCACCACCATTTACAAATTCATTGCGCACAGTGTGTCCTGGGGCTTTTGGCGCTATCATAATTACATCTATGTTTTTTGGAGCCTTGATTTGTCCGAAGTGGATATTAAATCCGTGAGCAAACGCGATCGCTGCGCCGTCTTTTAAATTTGGCTCGATTTCGTTTTTGTAAATTTCGGCTTGAAATTCATCTGGGGTTAGTATCATTATGACATCTGCCACTTTTGTCGCATCAGCTACGCTTAATACTTTAAAGCCCTTATCCTCGGCCTTTTTCCAGCTTGCGCCACCTTTTTTTAGTCCGACCACTACTTCTACGCCACTATCGCGTAAATTTTCAGCGTGAGCGTGACCTTGTGATCCAAAGCCAATCATAGCCACTTTTTTTGAGCGAATTAAATTTAAATCGCAGTCTTTGTCGTAATACACGGTAATTGCCATGAGCCATCCTTTTCAAAAAAAATTTTGCGTGATTTTAGCGCAAAAATGCTTTTATGTAGCTTTTTTGTGATATTATAAACGCAAAATTTATGAACGGAAAATGTAGATATGCAAAGCTTTATTAGCGAAAAAATCGCTTCAATGCCTAAATTTAACGATAAAATTTTAAAAATTTTAAGCTCATTTGAAAACGCTAGTAGCGATGATGAGGTTATTTTTCAGATTATGAATAACCCAGAATTTGAGAGTAGGATACTAGACTACGCATTTAGCACTTTTGCGCAAATTAGCATGGAAAAAACCCTTCCAAACGCCTTTAAATTTTATGGACGAGAGGGGGTTAGGGCGCTATTTTTGTTTAGTATTTTTAAGGGTAAATTTGAGCTAAATTTCGAGTGTTATAAGACAGATCGCGCTAGGTTTAATGAAATTTCGCTAAAAAGACATCTGTTTTTAAAAGAGTGGATTAAATTTTACCCAGAGATTTCGCCAGATATCCTATCTAGCGTGATTTTAATGGATTTTGGTAGAGTTTTTATCAGCGAGTATATCGCCAAGCACGATAAAAACAGCGAGTTTTATCTGCATATCAAAAACTGCCTTTTCCCGCAGGATTTCACCGATGTGGAAATGCGATTTACCGGTATGAGTAGAGAGAGCGTGGGGGAGGTTTTGTTTAAGCATTTTGGGCTAGAAAAAATCGCCAAAGACATATATTTTTCTGATTTAATCGACGAAGCGCCATTTGAGAGTGCGAGGCGATACGAAATGCTAAAAGTAGCCAAAACCGTAATGGGGATCTATCACTGCTTCGATGAGCGCAGTATCGATAATGCGCTAAATTTGCTAGTGGAATTTGGCTTGGAGCAAGAGGCGTTTTTCGAAGCTAAAATAAGGGCTGGATTATGAAGGAATTTTTAAGCTCGCTTAGCCTTGGAGTAGTGGAAAAAAATCTAAATTCTGACCAAAAAGAGCTAGTGCGAAATCTGCTAAATTTAGGCGCATTGAGCTCTCACAAAGGCAAAATTTATCTAAATAATAGCTATGTTTTTGGCAGGCTTGATATCGCGCGCGATGGGACTGGGTATTTGCAAAGCTACGATGATAGATACAAAAAAGATTTGATAATCGAAAACAAATACCTAAATGGCGTGCATTTAGGCGATATAATCCTAGCAAAAATTATCAACTCAAAAAAGGCTAGAATCCACGCAAAGGTGCTAATGTGCGTGAAACCTGCCTTTTCATCAAGCGTGGTTTATACGAAGAATTTCGGACGCGAAATTTTGGGCGTAAATGTCAAAACAGGCCTTGCAAATCCGCTCAAAGCCACGCAAAAATCGCTTAAAATGCTTCCACCTGGCACGCTTTTGAAAATTGATAATTTAAGCAATGAAATTTGCGAAGTTTTGGGGAATTTAGACGATCCGTGGGTCGATGAGAAAATTTCACTTGCGATTTATAACAAAAATGACGAATTTAACGAAGCCTGCAAGGAACAAGCCCTTAGCTTTGGCTCATCGGTCGATCCCGCGCTCTACCCAGATCGCGTGGATTTGCAAAATTTGAGCTTTTGCACGATTGATCCAATCGACGCCAAGGACTTTGACGACGCGATTTATTATGATAAAAAAAATCGCATAGTCTATGTCGCAATCGCCGATGTGAGCGAGTATGTCAGCGAATACTCTCCGATTGACAAGGAAGCGAAGGTAAGAGGGTTTTCGATATATTTCCCGCATAAATCCGTCCCAATGCTTCCGCGCGAGCTTAGCGAAAATATCTGCTCGCTAATGCCGAATTTACCGCGATTAGCATTTGTTTTTAAAATTTGCCTTGATGAAAATTTGGGCGTGATTAGCGAGGAGCTGTTTTCGGGCATAATCAAATCAAAAAGGCGTTTTAACTACGATGAGGTCGATGAGATTTTGCGCACAAAAAGCGGGTGCGAGAGCGAAATCCTAGACTGGCTGCTTCCGCTAAATGAGCTTTGCGAAAAACTTAGAGCGCAAAGATTAAAGCATGGATTTGACTTTCGCACAAAAGAACTTCGCATGAGTATCGATGAGGCGGGGCTTTTGAAATCGACTAGATTTGAGAGCGATACACCCTCACACAAGCTAATAGAAGATTGTATGCTTCTAGCTAACAAAGCCGCTGCCAAGCGCATAGAAACGGGCGTTTTCCGCAATCACGGCGCGGCTGAATTAAAGAAAATTTTCGCTTTATTGGACGATTTGGCGCTGTTTGGAATAGACGCGATTTATAAGCCAAATTTGGCAAAAATGATAGGCGAAATCCAAGCCCAAGCTGACGCGCTTGGCATGCGAGAAGAGGTCGATAAACTCATAATCAAAGCGCAAAAACGCGCCGAATACGGCTCAATTTCGCGCGGCCATTTTGGGCTTGGTTTTGATACATACACTCATTTTACAAGTCCGATTAGGCGGTATTCGGATCTGATTTTGCACAGGCTTTTAAAGGCGCAAAGCAGGGGTGATGAGAAATTTTATAATTACCTGCTTTTAAACATAGACGCGACTTGCGAGAGGCTAAATGAGCTAGAAAGAGAGGCTGATAAGGTCGCATTTGACTTTATGGATCGTAAATTTGCGCGCTGGGCGAGAGAGAATTTGGGGGCTAAATTTCGCTGCTATATCGACGAAAATGCAAATGTCGTAACTGCCAAACTCGATGATAAATTTAAGGGTGCGAAAATTTTTATTACAAATTTTACCGCCGATATTTTAACGCCAGTTTTGGTCGAAATCACAGACGCAAATATCGCAAGTGGCGTGATTATGGGAAGAGTGGTGAAAAAAATATAATGTATAAAAGAGATTTTGATGCTAGGATTGCTTCTGGAAATGTGGCGAATTTTATCTTGCTTCGAGGCGTAGATGACTTTCAAAACGAGCTTTATGCTTGGAGATTAAAGCAAATTTATGGGGCCGAAAATTTTATGAGTTTGTATTTTGGCGAGTATGAATTTAGCGTGGCAAAGAGCTTTTTGGAGCCATCGCTTTTTGGCGAGAGCAACACGCTTCATATAAAAACAAACTCTTGCATAAAAAAAGATGAAATTCGCCGTTTGATTGAGTATTGCAAAAACGACGAAAACAACCATTTAATCTACGAATTAAACGAGAGTGAGGGTGCGGCAAGTAGCGATTTTGTGCGGGAGTTTGGTGGAAATGAGGTGAGGTTTTTCCGCCCAAGCAGTATGAAGGAAGCCATGGGGTTGCTAGCGCAAAAGTGCGAAATGGTGGGGATTTTCGCAAACAGCGCCGCGCTAAATAGAATTTATCAAATCCACAACGAAAACCTAAATTTAAGCGCAGCCGAGATTGAAAAATTCGCAAATTTGGGGATTGAGCTAAATTTGGAAAATGTAAATGATATGGTCTATGGGCTGAGCGAGATAAGCTACGAGGAGCTTTTCGATAAAATTTTCACCCTTAGTGATTTTCGCAAGGATTTTTATAGATTGGCTCAAAATGGCGGATACAACGACATGGAGCTGATAAATCAATTTTACAGATTTTTGCATAGAATTTTTAAGCTTCATATCTCGATAAAAACCGCGAACAATTCCGATTTTAAGGTGATTTTCGGATACACTCCGCCGCCAAATATCGCAAACAAGCTAAAAACATACGCTCAAAGTTTAAATGAAAATTTATTTCGCAAAATTTTTATCCATTTAAATAAACTCGAATTTGCGCTAAAAAGCGAGAAAAATTTAATCAAAGATGAGTATTTGCTTGCCTCGCTTTTGGAATTGCAAAGAATTTTATCAAAGAAAAACTAGGCTAAAAAGCAAAGATTAAGTCAAAATTTTGTAATATACAGGTTGCATTTTTTGCAAAATCCTTGCCCGCAGATTACATTTGCGAGCTAAAAATCCATAAGGAGAATTTATGAGAAATTACGAGGTTTTATTCATTGTCAAGCCTACGCTGACTGATGATGAAGTAAAAACAAAAGTTGATTTCGTTAAAGAAATCATTACAAAAAATGGCGGAAATATCGCCTCTGTCATCGAAATGGGCGCACGCAAACTTGCCTATAAAATCGATAAATATGAGCGCGGTGTTTATTTTGTCATTTACTTTACTGCCGAGCCAAGCTTAATCGCTGAGCTAGTTAGAAATTTGCGTATCACAGAGGATATCATTAGATTTTTGACTGTGAAATACGAGACAAAACGCGAGGTTTTGGCATGGGAAAAATTAAGCAAAGGCATTAAACTTAGCCCAGCTAAAAAAGAGCGCGAACCACGCGTAGCACCTGAGGCAAAAGAACAAGCAGAGCAAACCGCTGAATAAAAGGATTTTAGATGTTTAATAAAGTAGTTTTGGTTGGAAATTTAACTCGCGATATTGAGCTTAGATATTTACAAACTGGCACCGCAATCGGTAAAACTGGCATTGCTGTAACTCGTAAATTTAATAGCGGAAATGGCGAAAAACGCGAAGAGACTTGCTTTATTGACATTGATTTTTGGGGACGCACAGCAGAAATCGCAAATCAATATTTAAGAAAAGGCTCAAAAGTGCTAGTTGAGGGGCGTTTGAAGCTCGATCAATGGCAAGACCAAAATGGTCAAAACCGCTCAAAACACAGCGTAGTGGTAGAGTCTATGGAAATGCTAAGTGCTCCACAAGGTGGAAATGGCGGAAACAATAGCTACGGCGCAAATAGTGGAAATTACGGAGCAAATAGCGGTAATAGTTATGGTGGCGGATACAACCAACACTCAAACTACTCTAACCCAAATCGCCAAAGCTCTGGCGGATATGGCGCGAACCAAACCACACAAAATCACTATGAAGCACCGAAAAAAGAGAGCTATGAGAGCCAAATTCCAGAATACGATGTTGATTCGGACAAATATGACGAAGGCAACGATACAATTCCATTTTAATTAAGGAAAAACAATGGCAGAAAAAAGAAAATATAGCAGAAAATATTGCAGATTTACAGAGGCTAAAATCGAATTTATCGATTACAAAGACACAGGGTTACTAAAATATTGCCTTTCAGAGCGTTTTAAAATCATGCCAAGACGCCTAACTGGCACTAGCAAAAAATACCAAGAGATGGTTGAGAAAGCAATCAAACGCGCTCGCCAAGCAGCTCTTATCCCTTATGTCGTAGATCACAACGAAGTCGTTACAAACCCATTTGAAAATCTATAATTTTGCTTAGGTTAGGATTTTTCCTAGCCTATTTTTTTCTCTTTTTTACTCTACTTTCAAAAAGTCTTTGTCTATTTTTAGCTGTTTTACTAAATCCAAAATAGCGTAAATTTCATCGTGGAAATACGGCATATCCAGCTTGAAAAAGTTAAATTTCAAATCATTTAATGCTTTTTGCGAATTTGCATTTTTGCGCAAAAATACGAAATGTGCCTCTTCCTTGTCGATTAAATTTAAATAAGCAATCGCAGTCGAGTCTGTGCGCAAAATCTCGCTATCAATTAGCACGATATCGGCCTTGTAAATGCGGTCTGCTAGGTGTGTTTTGAGATTTTCCCAGGTGTTGTTTGGCACTACATTACAACCAGTGCTATCTAAAAAATCCTTCAAATCATCGAAAATTTCTTTATCTTTGTGCGCGATTAAAATTTGATAATTGTATTTTTTGCTTCTAAGTCTGTTTTCTTGCTCCAAATACGAGCATTGAGCGTGCAATTTGATATGGGTTCCGCCATTATCGTTGCTTAGCTCCGCGATTTTGCCGACATCGCCTATGCTTTGTTTGGCTTTGGAAATGTATGGGTCGTTTATGACTTTACCGCTTATGAGGGCAGTTTTTAGGTTGTGGATATATGTGGTGCGGATCTCTTTTTTGACGCTGATATCGACTAAGAGTTGCATCCTTGATAGTCCTGGCTTATCATCTCGCACGGAAAATACGATTTTTATAAGGGTAGGGTCTTTGACATTTTGCAAGAAAAATAGGCAGATATGGTAAATCGCATTTGAGAGATTTATCACATATCCGTCATAATAGCGTGGCGCGTCTGGCGGGAATTTGATAAAGACCGAGCTATCGTATCTGCTACACTCTTCGAATAAAATTTCACTTTGAAATTTAAGCGGTTTTAAGATATCGACTTGATTTATCGGGATAATTTTCTTTTTTACAGGTTTTATTTCGACTGGCTCTTTTTTAGGGAAAATATCGCCCTTATACGCCCTGCGCCTAAGTGCCTTGCGAAATACGATTCTATACACCAAAACTAATGCCAAAAGCCCTAAAATCCCAAGTAACGCGTAATCTTTAATCATAGTATTATCATCCCGTCGCCATAAGAATAAAATCTATACTTTTGCTCCACTGCTTCGCGGTAAATTTCAAGGGTCTTTTCAAGGCCGATGAAGCTAGCAACCAGCATAATTAAAGTAGATTTTGGTAAGTGAAAATTTGTAAGTAGATAATTTTGCCTAATAGGCGGATTATTTGGGTGCAAAAACAGCTCGCAAGCCCCACATCTCGCGCCATTTCGTGCGAAATTTTCCACAGTTCTAGTAACCGTAGTGCCTACACCTAAAATTTTTTTATCGCTTTTTAAAATACCAGCCGTATCTTGCGCAATGCTGTAAAATTCGGAGTGCATTTTATGCTCTCTTAAATCCCTTGCTTCAACCGGCTTAAATGTCCCGGCGCCCACATGCAGGGTAATGTAGTAAATCCCGTGATTTGCTCTAAGCGAGCTAAGCATTTCCTCGCTAAAATGCAGGCTCGCAGTCGGAGCTGCCACAGCACCAGCTTCGCGCGCGAAAATGCTTTGATACCAGCTCTCATCGTCTTTGGTGTCTTCGCGCTTGATATATGGCGGTAGCGGGACATGGCCGATTTCATCAGTGAGAGCGAAAATTTCGTGTGTGCCAAGCGCGCGATTATCACGGCTAAACTCCACCACTCTAAGCCCATCTTCACAGCATTCTACGACCCGCGCGCGCAAATTTTTATCAAAAACTAGCTCGCTACCCACGCTTACTCGCCCTCTGATATATGCGCTAAATTTATTATCATTTAACGGCGAATTTAGCAAAAGCTCAATCTTGCCGCCGCTTGATTTAGCCCCGAAAATTCGCGCTTTTATGACCTTGGTATCGTTAAATATAATCTCACAAGGTGGCAAAATTTCAGCCAAATCGCCAAATTTAAGGTGTGAAATTTTATTTTTTTCTCTCTCATAAACCAAAAGCCTTGCGCTCTCTTTTGGCATTAGCGGGGCGTTTGCGATTAAATTTGGTGGCAGGTGGTAATCATAGCTATCTACTAAATTTAGATCCATTACGCCTCTTTTACTGCGCCTTGTGCGCTTTTCTCACTCTCTTCGTTCTCGTCTGCCTCGTCCTCGTCATCGCCTGCTTTGTATGGATTTACCATTTTTGCGATGAGGATTGAAAGGGCGTAAAGCACGATTAGCGGGCCAGCTAGCATGAATTGGCTCAAAACATCAGGTGGTGTCATAATCGCGGCAAAAACGAAGATTATAACAATCGCGAAACGGAAAAAACTAGTCAAGCTTTTGTTTGTGATAAGCCCTAGTTTGGCTAGGAAAAATGTAACTACTGGAAGCTCAAAACTAATGCCAAAAGCCACAACTAATTTTGTAAAAAACCCGACATATTCGCCGATTTTAAGCATAGCAGAGTATGCCTCGCCACCGAAATTTATCAAAAAGTTAAAAGCTACTGGAATTACGAAATAATAACAAAACGCAGCCCCTAAAAAAAACATCACACTAGCGCTTAGCACAAATGGAATTACATATTTTTTTTCGTTATCATATAGCCCTGGGGCGACGAAAAGCCATGCTTGCCAGAAAATTATCGGCATAGAGAGCAAAAGCGAGGTAAAAAACGAAACCTTCATCGCTGTAAAAAAGGTTTCGCCAAGTTGGGTGAATACGACTTTGCCGTCATCTGGAAGGACTTTGACAAGTGGGGCTTTCATAAAATCTAAGATTATTTCCCAATAATTAAAGCATACGACAAACATAAGAATTACCGTGATTACGCAGATAACTAGGCGTTTGCGAAGCTCGGCAAGGTGTGGTTTTAACTCTTCGAACATATTTTACTCTTTTGAATTTTGTGTTGGATTTGAATTTTGCGCTTGCGGGTGTGCTTCTGGCTGCGCCTGCGGGTGCGCTTCTGGCTGCGCCTGCGCTTGCGCCGAATTTGGCGTAGAATTTTGCGCTAAATTTTGCGTAGAATTTAGCGAATTTTCCGCTTCATTTAGCGTGGTATTAACAGAGCTTTCTATATCGCTTAGCCCTGCATTTAGCGTATCTTTGACAGAATTTAGCCCGCTTTTTATCTCGTCAAGCTCCTCGAAAGTAAGCTTTTTGCGCATGGTTTCTGTGGTTTTGCTAATGCTTTCTTTGTATTTTTTGGCGTCCTCTTTGAGCTCGGCTATGCGGACTTCTTGGTCGAAAGTGGCCTTTGCGTCGTTGATTGATTTTTTGATGACTTTGAAATATTTTGCAATCTCAACTAGCGCGCTAGGGAGCTTTTCAGGGCCTAGGGCGATGACTGCGACGATTAAAATTATCGTAATTTCAGGGAAACTGATACCAAACATTAAAATTCCTAAACAAAAAGATTGCGTATTTTAGCTAAAACTTCATTAATCTTAAATTTAATGCTCGCTCACAAATAGGGCGATTTCGTCGGCTAGCAAGAAATTTGGATTGTAAAAAACGCCGTTTTTGAAATCCAGCTTGCCCTCTGCGCTTAGAATTTGGGCGTTTTTAAGCTCTCTTTCGCGCAAAATTTCGCCCCTCACGCCTAAAAACGAGCGAAATCCAAGGAAAATTTTCTCCAAAATTTTATCCTCTAAGCTTAAATTTTCCACGCTTTTTGCAAGCGGATTTTGTATGTATTCTTCGATACTGCCTGCGCCGCTGTATCGCACGAATCCGCTCGTGCCCACAGCGTGCGCGCCAAATCCAGCGTAATCCTCGCCACTCCAATACGCCACATTGTGCGCGCAACGCCTGCCAGGCTGGGCGAAATTTGAAATTTCGTATTGCGTAAAGCCTAGCTCGCTAGCTTTTTTAAAGAAAAATTTAGCCAAATTTTCATCATCTCTGGCAAACTCTGAGCGCCCAAAAAATGGCGTGCCAGGCTCCAATGTAAGGGCGTATGCGCTTAGATGCGTTACTTTCGCGCGCGCAAACTGTGCAAGCTCAAATTCTAAATTTTGCTTATCATCAAATTTGCTAGCATAAATCAAATCCAAATTTATATTTGAAATTCCCGCGTTTTTGGCGTTATCCACGGCCTTGAAAATTTCATTTTTTCCGTGTGCGCGACCTAGAAATTTGAGTTTTTCATCATTGAAACTTTGTGCGCCAAAACTTATGCGATTTACGCCAAATTTTCGCATTTGCTCTATCCATTTGGGCTTGGCAGAATTTGGGTTTGCCTCGGTTGTAATCTCGGCGTTTTGGGCGAAATTTGGCGAGAGTTTTTCAAAAATCTTTTCATAATACTGCGCCGATACCACACTTGGCGTGCCGCCGCCGATAAAAAGGGTTGAAATTTTGAAATTTTTATTTTTTTTAATGAAATTTGAAATTTCGAAATCCAGCGCGTCAAAGTAGTTTTTAGCTAATTTAAATGCGTCCATGCGTGAGCCAAACGCGCAATACGGGCACTTTGAGGTGCAAAACGGGATATGAATATAAATATGCAAAATTTCTTCCTAGCCAAATTTAAAGGGCGAAATTTAGCAAAAATTCTTTGAATTTTAGCCAAATTTATACCTATTTTCGCTAATATTTTGCAAATTTTTTTCAAAGAGCTAATATGGAGAAAAATTACAGACCAAATGTCGCAGCTATCGTGCTTGCGCCTTCGTATCCGTTTAGTTGTGATGTGCTTATCGCCCAGCGCAGTGATATACGCGGGGCTTGGCAGTTTCCCCAAGGCGGTATCGACAAGGGCGAGACGCCAAAAATGGCGATTTTACGCGAGTTAAAAGAAGAGATAGGCACAGATGATGTCGATATCATAGCCGAGTGTCCGCAGTGGCACAGCTACGATTTTCCAGAGGCTGTGGCGCAAAAAATGCGCCCATGGGACGGGCAAATGCAAAAGTATTTTTTACTAAGATTAAAAAGCCTAAAAGGGCTTGATATCAAAACGCATAAGCCTGAATTTGATGATTTTAAATTTGTAAATGCAAATCAAGTTTTAAAGCATGTAAATCACTTCAAAAAGCCGATTTATGCGCTTGTTTTAAAATATTTTAAAGAGGAGGGATACCTTTAATGCTTATAGTTCAAAAATACGGTGGCACTAGCGTAGGCACATTAGAGCGCATAGAAGCGGTTGTCGAGCGCGTGATAAAGACTAAAAACGAAGGCCATGATTTAGTCGTAGTTGTATCTGCGATGAGTGGCGTTACAAATAGATTGGTCGAGTATGGAGAGTATTTTACAAAAGATCTAAACACTCGCGAAATGGATATGATGCTAAGTGCTGGCGAGAGGGTTACTAGCGCGCTTTTAGCACTTGCACTAAATGCAAAAGGCTACCCTGCGGTGGCGTTTTCTGGCAGACAGGCTGGTATCGTAACAGATACAATGCACACCAAAGCTCGTATTAGCTTTATCGATCCGACTAACATGAATAAAGCCATAAAAGAGGGCAAAATCGTCGTAGTAGCGGGATTTCAAGGCATTACCGAAGAGGGCGATATCACTACTCTTGGTAGAGGTGGAAGCGATCTATCTGCTGTGGCGATAGCTGGGGCGATAAATGCTGATACATGCGAAATCTACACAGATGTCGATGGAGTATATACGACAGATCCACGCATTGAACCAAAGGCGAAAAAGCTCGATAAAATCAGCTATGAAGAGATGTTAGAGCTTGCTAGCATGGGAGCTAAGGTTTTGCAAAATCGTAGCGTAGAGTTAGCCAAAAAGCTTAAAGTAAATTTGGTAACTAGAAGCAGTTTTAATAACAACCAAGGAACACTAATAACAGGAGAAGAAAATATGGAAGACGCAGTAATCAGCGGAATAGCATTAGATAGAAATCAAGCAAGAATCACAATCAGAGGCGTAGATGATAGACCGGGCGTTGCGGCTGAGATTTTTTCATCTTTGGCGCAAAAAGAGATAAATGTAGATATGATAGTCCAAAATATCGGCATTGACGGAGCGACAAATTTAGGCTTTACGATTCCACAAAACGAAATGGAACCAGCCCTAGAAATCATGCGCTCAGTAATTTCTAATCCAAAATGCGTAATCGAAAGCGATAATGAGGTCGTAAAGGTCTCAATCGTGGGTGTGGGTATGAAAAGCCACAGTGGTATCGCTTCGCTAGCGTTTCGCACACTAGCAGCCGAGGGTATCAATATCCAAATGATCTCAACTAGCGAGATTAAAATTTCGATGATTGTGGCTGAAAAATACGGCGAGCTAGCAGTTAGAGCCTTGCATAAAGCATATAATTTGGATAAATAATGCAAGATTTATACACTTGGAGTGCTAAAACTCTGCAAAACGAGCGAGATATGGAGTGGCTCGAAAATCGCAAAGAGCACTGGATACCGCTATTAGCGACAAAAATGCGTCTGCTATATAGCGGGTATTCGTTTGTGGTGATGTGCGATGATGAGAGAAGGTGGTTTGGCGAATATATCGTCAGCAAGATAAACGATAGCAAAAACACCAGACCGCTTCTGCCATTTTTCGAGTTTTCATCGCTTTATAACCAAGAGATTACCTCCCAAGAACAGGTCGCTTTGCTAAATGATATGCTCTCGCTCTCATTTAGCAACGGCTTCATTTATTTTTACATAGGCAGGGGCGATCACACTTACGCCAAAATAGCCAAAAGCCACGAGGACAGCTATTTGTGGCTCATCGACGAGGCATTGCCAAACAGCTTTCAGCTAAGCGAAAACGATGAAAGCCTAGATATCAAACTGCTTCAACTCTTTAAAATTTTAAACAAAAGTATCGACGCGGTGCTTTTTGGCGAAGTTGTGCTTTGAAACTCATTAATCAAATTTTTATAACGAACGATTATGCGGGTTTTAAAGCAAAAATTCTATCTGAATTTTCCCCTAAAAATTTGCGCTTTTTCGAAAGCGATGAGCTTAAAATCGACGAAGCTAGAAAGATAATCGACGAAGCCTATATCGCCGAGGTAGAAAACAAAATCATCGTAATTAGCGCGGTTAAATTTCGCGACGAGGCGCAAAATGCGCTTTTAAAAATCCTAGAAGAGCCACCGCGCAATACCATATTTTTCCTCGTTGCGCCCTCGATTACACTGCTGCTGCCGACGATTAGATCTAGGCTAATGGTGCAAAATTTGCTTGGCGAGAAAAAACGCGAGCGCACGGGACTAAATTTGCGAAAAATAGATTTGAGGCAGATTGATGCGTTTATTAACGAGTGCATAAATAAAGAACGCGTTGGCTCGCTCGATAAATTCACCCTAAAATCGCTTGTCATGCAACTTGTCATCGAGTGCTTCGAAGCTGGGATTAAATTTAGCCAAGCCGAGCTAGAACACATAAACAAGCTCGTCTATCTCATCGAACACAACGCCAAATCCCACGCTGTATTGCCACCGCTATTTTTGATAATCAAAGGCAAATAATGAAAATTTTTAAAATTTCAAATAGTGCCGATTTTATGGCGCTTTGCGCGCGCATTAATTGCACAAAAGAGGGTGCGAAAATCATGCGCAAAAAGTCAATTCTGAACTTTTTTTATATCAAAGATTTACGCACCCCTGCGGCAAATATCTTAAAGCAAGATGCCCTTAGCATAGGCGCAGAGCTCGTAACGGCTGAGCATGTGATCACAGGCGGAGCAAACTCAGACGCGCTTTTGATTGCAAACGATAAGCAGGTTGAAATTCTCTCAAAAAAAGAAAAAGCGCAGGATTTTGGGCTAAAAAATTTGGCGCAGTTTTTGGGGCAAAATTTCAAAAAACCCAAAATTTGCGAGATTATGGGGGTTTTAAATCTAAATTTCGATAGTTTCAATCCCGCTTCTCGCACCCAAAATTTAAACGAAGCAATCACAAAAATTGAAAAGATGATTGAAGATGGAGCCGATTATATCGACATTGGCGGGGTTAGCTCGCGCCCTGGAAGCCAGTATTGTGGCGCAGATGAAGAGTTTGCGCGCATTAATGGCGTAATAAGCGAAATTTATAGGCAAAATTTACACGAAAAGGTCAAATTTAGCCTTGATAGCTTTGATGAATACTGCGCTCGTTTCGCGCTAGATCACGGATTTAGCCTTATAAATGATATTAGTGCAAATTTAAATTTAATCAGTGTTATCAAAAATTACGGCGCGAAATACTGCCTAATGCACATGCAAAACTCGCCACAAAACATGCAAAATTCGCCACATTACGATGATTTGATTAGCGAGATTGATGAGTTTTTCGCGCGAAATTTGGCGCAAATCGTCCAACTTGGCGTGGAAGATGTGATTTTGGATGTGGGGATTGGCTTTGGCAAAACGGCCGAGCAAAATTTGATTTTAATCAAAAATTTAGAGCATTTTTTGCACCACGAAAAACCGCTTTTGGTGGGGGCTAGTAGAAAAAGCGTGATTGATTTTTACCACAAATCAAGCGTGGAAGAGAGATTGTCTGGGTCTTTGTATTTGCATTTGCTAGCAGCGCAAAATGGCGCAGGTATCATCAGGGTGCATGATGTGAAAGAACACAGGCAAATGCTGGATTTAAAATCGGCTTATGATAAAATTTTGTTGTGAAAATGGCTAAATTTTATTAGAATTTTATCCAAATTTAGCAATACTTATCAGCTTAAATTTCACAAGGAGGGAATATGAGAAAAATTTGTGTTGGTGTCGCTGCGTTAGCGATGTTTGCAGGTAGTTTGAGTGCGAAAGAATTTATCAATATCGGCACAGGTGGAATGACAGGGACTTACTATCCTGTGGGCACTGCGATTTGTCGCCTTGTAAATACCGATAAAAATTTTAAATGTTCAGTTCAATCCACAGGTGGATCGACATATAATGTCAATAATGTTCTTAAAAAAGAGCTTAACTTCGGCTTCGTTCAAAGCGATGTCGTTTATGACAAATACAATGGCAAGGGCAAATTCGAGGGCGAGCCAAATCCGAAACTTCGCTCTGTTATTTCGATTTATCCTGAGCTTTTGGCATTTGTAGTCGCGCGCGATAGCGGAATCAAGGCTTATGCTGATATAGATGGCAAAAAGATAAATTTAGGAAATCCAGGTAGCGGAAATGAAGTAACAAGCACTTTGATTTTTAATGAATACGGCATTGATTTAGCTAAAATGGCGCAACGAAGCGTGCTAACCGTGCAAGAGTGCCCAATGGCGCTAAAAGATAAGAAAATCGACGGATATTTCTTTATGGTAGGACACCCAACCGCAAATATCATCGATGTAGCGACATCTATGAGCGTTGATTTGGTTGGTATCGATGAAGCCACAGCTGATAAAATCGTAGAAAAATACCCATATTTCGCAAAAGGCGTGATTCCAAAAGGGCTTTATGAGGGGATTGATTACGACACTACGACGATTGGCGTAAAGGCTGTTTTAGTCGCTGATGAGAGCGAGAGCGATACAGCCGTAAGAGCGATCGTAAAGGCTATTTTAGATAATTTTGACGAGTATAAACAGCTTCACCCTGCGCTAAATTTGGTTAGCAAAGAATCCCTGATTGAAGGTCTTAGCGCACCACTTCACCCAGCGGCTGAGGCGGTATTTAAAGAAGCTGGAATTTTAAAATAAGGCAGTAGATGAAAAAAGACGAGCAGGTATTAGAGGTAAAAAGTAGAGAATTTTCGTCGAAAAAGCTATTTTGGCTTGTGACGCTAGTGTGCTTTGCGTGGGCTGTTTTTCAGCTTTATATCGCGTATTTTCCGATAAATGGCACGCGCGCTAGATCTATCCACTTAGGTTTTGCGATTTTTATCATTTTCGCTCTTTTTCCTGCTCGTTCTCACTCTAAGGCGCATTTTTACATACCATTTTATGATTATATTTTGCTGGCTGTGGGGACATTTGCGATACTTTATCCTGCGATTGATTTTTACGGGATTGCGCAAAGACCAGGCGATTATTTGCAAAGAGATGTGGTAATTGCGTTTTTAGGAATTTTTGTTTTATTCGAAGCTGGGCGCCGTATGATGGGTCTAGCGCTTCCGATAATTGCATTTTTGTTTTTGCTGTATTGCTATTTTGGGCAGTATATGCCAGATGTCATCGCGCACCGCGGCGCAAGTATCGAAAAGCTAGCCGGCCACATGTTTCTTACCACAGAGGGTGTTTTTGGCGTGCCTGTGGGAGTTAGCACAAATTATATTTATCTATTTGTGCTTTTTGGTTCGCTTTTAGAGCGCGCTGGTGCGGGGCAGTATTTTATAAATGTAGCGTTTGCGCTTTTGGGTAGATTTCGTGGCGGACCAGCTAAGGCTAGCGTTATTGCTAGTGGTCTAACTGGCATGGTTAGTGGAAGCTCGACTGCAAATGTCGTTACCGTGGGAACCTTTACGATTCCGCTTATGAAAAAAGCAGGCCTTAGCCCAGTCAAAGCAGGCGCAATCGAGGTCGCAGCTGGCGTAAATGGCCAACTCATGCCACCTATCATGGGCGCGGCTGCCTTTATCATTGCGCAGTTTTTGGGTATGGAATACACGCACATTATGATTGCTGCGCTAATTCCTGCGTTTGCGTGCTATGCGGGGTTATTTTTTATCGTGCATTTAGAGAGCTGTAAGCTAGGGCTTAAAGGAAATTCAAACTACAAAAGAGTTTCAAAACTAAAACTAATTTTGAGCGGAATTCACTTTTTAATCCCGATTATGGTGCTTTTATACACACTTTTGATTTTAAAACAAAGTGCCTTTGCAGCGGCGTTTAATGCGATTGGCGTGCTATTTATCATAATGGTTTTGCAAGAGCCAGTTCGCAAACTAATCTACAAAGAGCAAATTCTAAGGCAAGATTTTATCCAAGGTTTTAGCGATATTTTTTGGGCTATGGTCGCAGCGTCGAAAAACATGGTAACAGTCGCAGTCGCCACCGCTCTTGCTGGTGTCATCATCGGCTCTATTTCGCTAACTGGTCTAGGAGCTGTGCTATCTGATCTAGTCGAGGCTGTGGCTGGGGATAATATTTTGTTGATTTTGCTAATGACGGCGATAATGAGCCTGATTTTAGGCATGGGGCTTCCGACTACGGCGAATTATATCGTGGTTTCTAGCCTAATTGCGCCTGTGATTTTGATTTTAGCCGATAGAAATGATTTGCTTGTGCCTGCGATTGCGGTGCATTTGTTTGTGTTTTATTTCGGAATTTTAGCCGATGATACTCCGCCTGTGGGAATTGCAGCGTATGCCGCCGCAGGTATTGCAAAGGCAAACCCTGTAATCGTGGGCGTGCAGGGATTTATTTATGATTTGCGAACAGCGATTTTGCCGTTTGCGTTTTTTTTCAATAACAAACTTCTTTTAATCGAGTCAATCACCACCCCAATGGATCCAAAGGGCATTACATGGATCTCAGATCCCGCCCAAATCGCGCTTATTTTTGCTAGCGCGCTTATTGGTATGTTTGCGTTTAGCTCCGTGCTTCAAGGCTGGTTTGTGAAAAAATGCAACGCCTTAGAGCGCGCATTGCTACTATGCGTTGTGCCACTAATGCTCGTGCCAAATATGTGCGTGAGATATTTCGATTTCATCAGTAGCGAATATATCTGCTACGGGGCTGCTTTGGCGATTTATGTGGGGATTTTTATTAAGCAGTGGTTCGCAAAACCAGAGGGCGAGCAAGCTTAAATGCAAAATTTCAAATGGCAAATTTCAAAGCAGTTAAAAACTGCAATGAGGCAGAAAAATATCGATAATTTTAGCCTTGTTGATTTGGTTGGGGCCCTCTACGACGAAGCGCACCCAGGTCATAGCGAGGATATGAGAGCAGAGGTTTTTGCCATACTTGATGAATATAATCCAAATTTAGATATCGAAATTTTTGATATGGTTTGCAGGGCCTTGGGTATCAAAATCACACTCGGATAAATTTAGCTTTTAAAATTTGGGGGTGATTGTGGTTTTTATAGCACACAAAAGAGAAAACGGCGATATCCAAACCCTAAAAGAGCATAGTCAAAACTCAGCAATCTTATGCGAAAATTTCGCTACTACCCCTTTTAAAAGTCTAGCGTATTTGTGCGGGCTTTTGCATGATTTGGGTAAATATCAAAAAGATTTTCAGGCAAAAATTAATGGCAAAAATATCCGTGTCGAGCACTCGATTTGTGGGGCGCAGTGTACGCGTGAAAAATACGCACAAAATCCATATGGCTCTTTGATAGCGCAATACGCCATAGCAGGTCATCACGGCGGAATCCCAAATGGCGGCTTTGTGATTGATACGCCAGATGATAGCTCGCTTCAAGCTAGATTAAAGCGAAAAATGCAAGATTATAGTTTTTATAAATTTTGGCCTAAACGACAAAATTTAGGATGACTTTTATCAATTAGACTATTTTTTGATACTGTTTTTTATAAAAAAATACCAAGATATAAATTTCTTTTTGTTAGCTAAATTTAACCATCTGTGATTTCTAAGTTTTGTCTTTAAATCATTAAAATTTGCCTCTAATGAATTATTTGTATTTGGCACAAGGTCCAAATTCTCGTAAGTAAAAAGTAAAGAAAGATTTCTTTTAAGGCTAAAATAGGCACTTCTAAGCCGTTTGTGAGTATAAAAAGATTTGCCGTTTTCACTTATGGTTTTTTCGTTCAAAAACTTCTTAAATTCGAGTCCAAAGTCATTTAAAAGTATTTTAAATTCGGTGCAGGTTATATGAGTCAAGACCTTTGCCATAGTAGGTAGTATCAGCTAGGATAATTATCTCTTTGTTATTCAAATTTAGCTTTTGCGGGGACTTTGCTTTAAGTCTAGTAAAGGCTCTTTGAATTGTGCGTGAAGATAAATTATTAAATTTAGATAGATATTTTAGATTTAAATTTGCAATATAATCATTATAGACGACTTCTGATATATCTGCTTTTAGTATGAATTGTCTGTGCAATCTTTGCATTTATAAAGCTGTTTTTTATTTTTTGATTTACCATTTTTTACTATGTTTTTGCTAGCACAGAATTTGCATTTTTTTTAAGATTTTTTGCTCTCATTTAAATGACCCCTTGCAAATATAGATTACAAGGGAGATTGTAGCAGTTTTTATCCTAGATTTTGTCGTTTAAGCCAAAATTTTAGATATTTAGATAATTTTAATCAAATTTAGGCGAAATTTCGCCTAAATTTTAGCCATAAATTTTACTCACGCACGAAAAATGCGTTTTGAAGTGAGCCGCTGGCGATGAAATCGCGTGCCTCGCTCTCGCTTTTAAATCCGCTTAAAAATACCCTATAAATCGGCGCGCCGTCAAGGTCGAACTCGCGCATTACGCTAGGATATCCGTGCAGAGCGTCGTTTTCTCGCGTGAAGCGTGCTGCGCCAGATTGGTTTCTAAACGCTCCGATTTGCACCATAAAATTTCCGCCCACAATCGTCGCATTTGGTGCGCCTTTTTTGATAGTTTGACCATAAAATCCCACGACTTCGAGCTTCACAGGAGCCGTGCCTTTGGCGAAGACACCGACTTTATTAGCTGCGCTTTTGCTAAGGTCGATTACGCGCCCGCTCACAAACGGCCCGCGGTCGTTTATGCGCACGGTTGCAGTTGCGCCAGTGTCGCGGTTGGTTACCTTGACCATAGTATTCATCGGGTAGGTTTTGTGCGCGGCGGTCATGGCGTTCATATCGTAAATTTCGCCATTGCTTGTCTTTTTGCCGTTAAAGCCCGGTCCATACCAGCTAGCAATGCCACTTTGCGTATCGCCGATACTGACCTGCTCGGGGTAGTAGGTTTTGCCATTTATCTTGTAAGGGCGCATGGTTGCAGGCGAGTTTTTGCCGATTTTAGGGGCTTTTGAGCCTGAACTAGATGACGGATAATTTCTGTGTGATGAAAAACACCCAGCAAAGATTAGCGCGACAAGCGCGCTAAAAATTATTGATTTTTTAAAATGCAAAATTTACTCCGAATTTAAAATTTGAGATCAAACGCCATTGCGACTGTGCGGATTTTTTCGTCAGTTTTAGAGGCAAATGTCGGAGCGGTTTTTTCGATCTGTTCGACCTTGATTATATGCTCGTGCTGAGGCTTAAATTTCGCAAAACTTAGCTTTGGACGATTTTTGATAAGGTTTGGTTCATACGCCTGAAAATCGCCTCTGCTTAGGACAAATTCTGTATATTTGCTCTCTGGGATATAGAAAAAATACTTGCCGTTGCTAGGCGATACGCCGTTTGTAATGTGTGCATTGTAGCTATTCATTTGGGTTTGCGAAATGCCGATTTGTTTGGCGATCGCGCTTAGCTTCGTGCCTGGGGCTACGGCAATGCGTTTTAGCGCCCACGGCTCGTTTTCGAATCTTAGCACCTTTTGCATACTATCGCTTTGGGCGATGTAGGCGAATTTGATAATGCGCTTGATGAAATTTTTGGTCTCTTTTGGCACTGCATTGCTAGAAAGTAAGGTGCCTAAATCATCGTTTCCAGCCGCTTTTATGGCTCTGTTCATACAGCCTTCGCCACAATTATACGCCATTAGGGCAGTGTACCATTTGCCGAAATTTTGTCTTAAATGCAAAATATACGAAAACGCAGCGTCCGTCGAGGCTGCGGGGTCTCTACGCTCATCTACATGTGTATCTATGCGCAGGCCGAAATTTTTGGCAGTTGTAGGCATGAGTTGCCACATACCGCCTGCTTTGGCGTGCGAAGTAACGGTGTTTTTGAGGTGAGATTCTACCATAGCAAGGTAGAGTAAAAACTCAGGCGCTTCAATGCTTTCGATTTCGGTTTTTACCAAAAAGGCATTGTGAGCTTGTGAAGTGATGATGTCTTTGAATAATTTTTTATCCGAAGAATCGATAGAGCGGTAAATGTCAGCAACGACTTTTTGGCTTGAAAGGTTGTTTTCTATGCCAAATTCGTTCATAATGTAGTCGTGATTTACCCGTGAAATTTTTGACTGGCTAGCGTGCGCAAAACCTGCGAAAATTAGCATCAAAAAAATGATTTTAATGACTCTCATTAATCTCCTTTAATTTGATTTGCAAAAAGTCTGTAAGCATTTTGCGTAGTGATACTTTTAATCAATTCTACATCTTTATCCAAAATTTCGGCTATCTTATCTACGACAAGGCTCGTGAAGGCTGGCTCGTTGCGCTCGCCTCTGTGAGGGTGCGGAGTAAGATATGGCGCGTCTGTTTCGACGACGATTTTATCGAGTGGAAGTTTTGGTAAAATTTCGACTAAATTTTTTGCGTTTTTAAATGTCAAAACACCGCCGATTCCAAAATAAAATCCAAATTCGCTTAAATTTGCGAGTAGTGGGCTTGCATTGTAGCAGTGCAAAACACCGCCGTTTAGCTCATTTGCGTGAGTTTTTAAAATTTGATAAGCATCTTCGTTTGCATCTCTAATATGCACGATTAGTGGCAAATTTAGCTCTTTGGCAAGCTCAATTTGTGCCAAAAAAATCTCTTTTTGGCGTGCTTTTTCGCTAGATTTTTCCTCGTCGCTAAGATCATTTAAGCGATAATAATCCAAACCGCACTCGCCCACACCCACGCATTTTGAGTCGTTTGCGAACTCTTTTAGCGTATTAATGTCAAATTCATCTATTTCATAAGGATGCACGCCCACGGCGAAGAATACATTTGTATAAGTGTGAGAAATCTCCCTAGCGCGCGCTAAATCCGACATACTAGCACCAGGGATGACGATAGTGCCGACATCGTGCTCGCCTGCTCTTTGAACTACGGCGTCAAGGTCACTAAAATAGCTACTATCATCTAAATGGCAATGTGTATCAATAATCATAAAACTCACTTAAAAATTTATAAACAAAACATTTTACGCCAAAATAGCCAAATTAAAATTAAACAAAGATTAAATATACCAAATTAGTTTCATTTTTGGCTTAAATTTAGCTAATTTTTTAACTTTTTGGCGAATTCTAATGCTTCCTTGCTTATCGTCTCTCCGCTAATCATTCTGGCTAGTTCTGTGATTTTTTCGCTCTCATTTAGCAGTTTTACGCTCGAAATTTCGCCATTTTTGGTGATTAAAAAGTGCGAGTGGGCTTTGGAGCTGAGTTGTGGCTGGTGCGAGATAGCGAAAATTTGGTAGTATTTCGAGATTTTTTCTAGCACGGTTGCGATACTCATCGCCTCTTTTCCGCTCAAATTCGAATCAATCTCGTCAAGGATTAAAATCCCGTTTCCCTGGTTTGTAATCTCCAAATTTGCCCCGATGAAGGCGAGGCGCAGGCGGTTTGTCTCGCCTGAGCTTAAATTTTTAAATTCGGTATTATTTAGCATTACGCGCACTTCGTCGCTGCCGTTTGCTTCCAAGCTCTGCTCTAAAAATTCCAGCCTCACGCTAGGCATATACAAATCGCCCAAATAGCGATTTATCAGGCTTTCTAGCGCGTTTTTACTTGCTTTTCGTTTCGCGCTGATAAGAGTAGCTAAATTTGAAATTTCCAAATTTAGCGCGCCAAATTTCGCGCTTAAATCTCTTTTTTCAAAGCTGATTTGCTCGTAGTGCGCAAGCTCTATTTTGCGCCTTTCAAGCGTGTCAAGCGCGCCGGCAATGTCGCCGTAGCGTTTGTTTAAGCCTGAAAGCGCTTCTAGTCTGTTTAACACTGCCTCGATATCGATTTCATCTAGTTCGTCTAGGTTTAAGCTTTCCATTTTTACGCGCAGCTCGTTCATGCTATCTTCGAAAAACGCGCTATCCATTTCGCTTAGATTTAGCGCTTCTATCACGCTTCGCTCAAATTCGAAAATCCCTTCGGCTCTCGCCCAAAGTTCTTCGATTTTATCTTTTTTGCTAAGCTTTTTTTTGATTGCTAAAAGCTCTTCGTATTCGCCGATTTTAGGCGAAATTTGCTCGATTTTTTCGATTTCAAATTTGGCAAATTCTTTAAGTTCTTCGATTTTGTTTTCTTCTTCTTCGATTTTTTTAAGCTCTTTTTGCACTCTTAAAAATTCGCTAAATTTAGCCCTAAAATTCGCCAAATTTGCGCCATGAGTGCTATCATTTTTGCAAATCATAAAATCAAGCAACTCCAAAAGCGAGGCAGAGTTTATTTCATCGGCATTTTTTGCGCCTAGAAATTTCACATATTCGCCCGCGATTTTGGTCAAATTTTTCTTTGAAATTAGTTGTGAGTTTATGAAATACCGCACGGATTTATCCCGCAAAATGCGGAAATTATTCGGCGTTTCGTTTTCTATGCCAAACTCATCAAGCCCAAATTCGTGGCTAATGTCGGCTTCTATGATCTTTGCTTCTGCTTCCCTTAGCCCAAACACAGCCAAAATCGCGTTCATTAGCACAGATTTTCCAGCACCGCTCACACCGGTAAATACGCTAAGCCCTGGGGCGAAATTTAGCTCGATTTCGTTGAAGCTAAGGTGATTTTTGATATACACTCTCTCTAACATCCAGCATGTCCCCAGCGCAATTTTTCCTTCAAAACCGCGAAATAATCGTATGAGCTAGCGCGGATTATTTGGGATTTGTGTTTTGAAATTTTTACTTCCACGCTTTTGAATTCGTCCATATTGTAAAAATTTTGTCCGTCGATGACTACGCAAAGCTCGGAATTTCCGCTGTTTTTGAAGCCTAGTTTGTATCTTTTTGGCAAAATTAGCGGGCGTTGGGTCAGGCTGTGTGAGCAAATCGGCGTTATAGCGAAAACTTCGCAAAGCGGGTAGATTATCGCGCCGTTTGCGCTCATATTATACGCTGTTGAGCCTGCTGGCGAGCTGATTATGACGCCGTCTCCATAGTATGTGTTGAAGTGCGTATCGTCCAAAAACGCGTCGATTTTCGCCATTGACGAGATATGAGAGCGTGTGATAACCATATCGTTAAATGCGCTGATTTCGAGCTTCTCGCCGTTTTTGCGCTCCAAGCTCACGCTCAAAACTGGCAGTTTATCTAGCCTAAATTTCCCAGTCATAAATTCGCGCCAAAATGCGTTAAATTCGCTATTTTTAATGTCTGTTAGAAAGCCAAGTGTGCCAGCATTTACACCTATTATATATGCGCCTTTTTTTAGCACGCTTCTAGCTATGCCGATTAGCGTGCCGTCCCCTCCAAGGCTGATTAAAACTTTGGTGCGAGATAAAATCTCATCTATGCTAAATCCAGTTTTGCCAAAATACTGCGCG
Source organism: Campylobacter sp. JMF_08 NE1 (assembly GCF_027737875.1). NCBI lineage: Bacteria > Pseudomonadati > Campylobacterota > Epsilonproteobacteria > Campylobacterales > Campylobacteraceae > Campylobacter > Campylobacter sp. JMF_08 NE1. Next base: position 83,609 of record NZ_JAOVUC010000002.1, on the reverse strand, counting down.
CAGGTTTTTTCGCATAAAATTTCAATGCCCCCCAAGCGCAAAATTTTAGAAATTTCCTCCATAATGGGCAAAATTCCCGCCTCTGTTTTGGCGATGATTCCGACAAATTTTAAATTTTTTTGTAATGCGATTAAATTTTCCATGGCGCGATTTTATAAAAAATTAGCTTTGTAAAAGCAAAATTTAACTATAATCATTGGTTTTAATTATTTTTTTTAAGGAGAACACATTGCGAAGTCATTATTGCACCGATCTAAGCAAAGCAAATATCGGCGAAAATGTTAGCGTTTGTGGTTGGGTGAATTCTTACCGCGACCATGGTGGCGTTATTTTCATCGATTTGCGCGATAGAAGCGGACTTTTACAGCTAGTATGCGATCCAAAAGATAGCAAAAGTGCTTACGAAATAGCAAACGATGTCAGAAACGAATATGTTTTGCGCGCAAACGGAAAAGTGCGCGCCAGAGGCGAGGGTTTGGAAAATCCAAATTTAAAAACCGGAGAGATTGAAATCGTAGTCGATGAGCTAATCATCGAAAATCCGAGCCGTGCATTGCCATTTGTCATCGGAGATGAGAGCGTAAATGAGGAAATTCGCCTAAAATACAGATTTTTGGATTTAAGGACGAGCGATAAATTTGAGCGCTTTGCAATGCGTTCAAAAGCGGCTATTGCGGCACGAAATGCGCTTGATAGACTTGGTTTTGTCGAGGTTGAAACCCCTGTGCTAACTCGCGCTACGCCAGAGGGTGCGAGGGATTATTTGGTGCCTAGCCGCGTTTATCCGGGTAGCTTTTATGCGCTTCCGCAAAGCCCACAGCTTTTCAAACAGCTTTTAATGTGCTCTGGATTTGATAGATATTTCCAAGTGGCAAAATGCTTCCGCGATGAGGATTTGCGCGCAGATCGTCAGCCAGAATTTACCCAAATAGATGTCGAGATGAGCTTTTGCGATCAAAACGATGTAATGAAGGTCGCTGAGACATTTTTGAAGGATATTTTTGCCTCTTGCGGACACGATATTCCTACGCCATTTCGCGTAATGGAGTATAAAGACGCTATGGAGAATTACGGTAGCGATAAACCAGATCTTCGCTTTGGTATGCCATTTATCGATGTGGCTGATATTTTCGCGCGTTCAAATAATGAAATTTTCGCTAATATCGCAAAAGAGACTAAGAAAAACCGCGTAAAAGCCCTTGTCGTCGAGGGTGGAGATTTGAAATTTAGCAAACGCCAAATGCAAAGATTCGAAGAATATGTGCGTAAATTTGGCGCACAAGGTCTAGCATTTATCCAAGTCAAAGAAGATGGCCTTAAAGGACCTTTGGTTAAATTTTTCGATGAAGCAGATGTGGCCAAGCTAGTCAAACGCTGTGACCTAAAAGTCGGCGATGTCGTATTTTTCGGCGCTGGAAAGAAAAAAATTGTGCTTGATTATATGGGTAGATTTAGACTTTTCCTTGCAAACGAGCTTGGCATTATCGACGAGAACAAACTCGAATTTTTGTGGGTTGTAAATTTCCCAATGTTCGAGCAAAACGACGACGGAAGCTACTCGGCTATGCACCACCCATTTACTATGCCAAACAATGTCGATGAGCCAGATATGGAAGAAATCACCTCTATCGCTTACGATGTCGTGCTAAATGGCGTGGAACTTGGTGGTGGAAGTATCAGAATCCACAAAGCTGATATCCAAGAAAAGGTTTTCAAACTGCTTAAAATCGAGCCAGACGAGCAAAGAGAAAAATTTGGTTTCTTGCTTGACGCACTTAGCTTTGGTGCGCCACCACACGGCGGTATCGCGATTGGTTTTGACAGACTTATGATGTTAGTAACTAAATCAAGTAGCATTAGAGATGTCATCGCCTTCCCTAAAACTCAAAGAGCGCAATGCCCTATGACAAAGGCTCCAAGCGAGGTTAGTAGTGAACAGCTCCAAGAATTAGGACTTAGAATAAATTTAAAGGATAAAAAATGAAAAATCTATTTTTAATCATCGGCGCACCGGGCAGCGGCAAAACCACAGACGCTAGCTTGATCGCGCAAAACAACGAGAGTATCGCTCACTACTCTACTGGCGATTTGCTTCGCGCAGAGGTAGCAAGCGGTAGCGAACTAGGCAAAACAATCGACAGCTTTATCTCAGCTGGAAATTTAGTCCCGCTTGAAGTGGTTGTAGGCACGATAACTTCTGCGATTAAAAGCTCGCCAAAAGATTTTATCATCATCGACGGCTACCCAAGAAGCGTGGAGCAAATGACAAAACTCGACGAAGTTTTAAAAAGCGATGATGAGATCGAGCTTAGCGCAGTAATCGAAGTTGCAGTTAGCGAAAACACAGCCAAAGAGCGCGTTTTGGGTCGTGCAAGGGGAGCTGATGATAACGAGCAAGTCTTTTATAACCGCATGAAAGTCTTCAACGAACCAATCGGCGCAATCCGCGAATTTTACGGCAAAAAAGAGATTTTTTACTCAGTTGATGGCGAACGCACAATCGAAGAAATCGTCGAAGATATCAACGATATAATCGCGAAAAAAATCATCGGCTAATGAGTGAAATTTAGGGAATTCTTGTGAAATTTAGCCCCAAATTTGGCTTGAAATTTTGCCTTAGAATTTGCGCTGTTTTCTCTGTTTTGGTTTTTTGCGCTGGTTGTGAAGCCAAAAAATCCGTGAGCGTAGCAGGAAACAGCGGTGGTGGCGGAGTTTTCACGGGATTTTCTATAAGTGCGTGGTAAATTTACAAATTTAATAAAAAGGATAAAAAATGGATATTTCTAAAATCAAAGCAGGTTCAAACCCTGATAAAATCAACGCTGTAATCGAAATCCCTTACGGCTCAAACATAAAATATGAAATCGACAAAGAAAGCGGTGCAGTTTGCGTCGATCGCGTTATGTATTCGGCGATGTTTTACCCTGCAAACTACGGCTTCGTGCCAAATACACTAGCAGATGACGGCGATCCTGCCGACATTTTGGTGCTAAATGAATACCCGCTTCAAGCAGGCTCAGTTATCCCATGCCGCTTAATCGGCGTTTTGGTTATGGAAGATGAAAGCGGAATGGACGAAAAACTTCTAGCCGTGCCGGTTAGCAAAATCGACCCTAGATACGACAATATCAAATCTCTAAGCGATTTGCCAAAAATCACCCTTGATAGAATCAAAAATTTCTTTGAAACTTACAAAGCATTGGAGCCGGGCAAATGGGTGAAGGTCAAGGATTTCGAGGACGCTAGCAAGGCTGAGGCAATCCTATCTCGCGCAATCACAAACTACAAATAAAAATTTCGCCCAAATTTCGGGCGAAATTTCACTTCCGCTATGATTTACCTAGCCCAGACAGACACCACAGCCGGTTTTTTAAGCAAGGACTTTACGCAGATTAACCGCGCGAAAATGCGCCCCAAAAACACCCCATGCGTGCTAACTACGGCGAATTTAAACGAGCTAAAAACCATAGCGCGCGTGCCAGAAAAATTTAAAAATCTCGTGCGAAGGGCGAAAAAATCGACCTTCATCTACCCAAATCAAATTTCACTTCGCTATGTGCAAGGCTGTGAGCATGCGAAATTTTTGCGTCAATTTGGCGCGATGTATTCGAGCTCGGCGAATTTGCACGGCGAGAAATTCGACGAGGAGTATGCCAGAGATATCGCAGATATCATCGTAGATGAGAAATTTAGCGAGCGCGCCCCCTCGAAAATGTATAAAATTTCAAATTTTAAAATTAAAAAAATTCGTTAAATTTAGATTTAATTCAAATATTGTAAAATCACATAAAAAATTTCTTAAAAGGAGCGAATTATGGTAAAAAAATTTCTAATCCTTAGCGCGGTTTGCGCATTTGCCTTGGCAAAGGGTGGTTTTGTCGGAGGTGATGGCAGCAGCAAGGGCGAGTTCGTCGAATACGGCGCCAAATCATACCGCGTAGTTAGCGTCAAAGAGGCGAAAGATTTGCGCGATGATACGAAGGTAACCCTAGTGGGAAATATCAAAAAACGCCTAAATAACGACGATAAATATCTATTCGTGGATAAAAGTGGCGCCTCTATCACCGTCGATATCGACGATGATGACTGGAACGGCCTAGTCGTGAGCCCAGATACTAAAATCCGCATAGTCGGCGAGGTGGATAAGGATTTAGTCGGCGTAGAAATAGATGTCGATGATGTCTTGCCTGTGAAATAATTTTGCGTAAAATTTAGCGCAAAATTTTACGAAATTTACTTGAAATTCCACGCTGCCACAAGCCCGAAATACTGCCTCGCTTGCGGTAGCGTTTTTTAAAATTTACCTAAATTTGTCAAAATTTCACAAAAATTTATCATTTCATTACCAAATAGAGTTAAAATTTCCCCAATCGCTTTGGCGAAATTTTTAATGGAGGCTAAAATGCTAAGATACGCCATAATCTTCCTAATCATCGCAATCGTGGCTGGAATTTTCGGCTTTGGCGGGATCGCTGGCACAAGCGCAGGGATTGCGAAAATCCTGTTTTTTGTCTTTCTTGTGCTTTTTGCAATCTCTTTTATTTTCAAACTCATCAAACGCTAATTTACGAAGCCTTTGCGCTTCGTAAATTTGGCGTGTAACTTAAAATTTATCCTTACTTTGCTACAATCACGCATTAAATTTCAAAGGTTAATCATGCAAAGTCTAGCGCTAAAATTTCGTCCCAAAAGCTTAAATGAAATTCTAGGTCAAAAAAAAATCGTGGAGCTTTTTAAAAAATTTATCGCTTCTGGCAAAATTCCGCATAGTATATTTTTCGGCGCGGCAGGGTGTGGCAAAACCACTATGGCGCGCGTGCTCGCAAGCGAGCTGAACTACGATTTTTACGAGCTTGACGCCACGAGCCTAAAAGTCGAAGATATCCGCAAAATCCTATCTACGCACTCTGGTGTGCTAGCCAAACCGCTGATTTTCATCGACGAAATCCACCGCCTAAGCAAAACCCAGCAAGAGGTCCTCTTAATCCCAATGGAAAATTATGAAGCGATTATCATCGGCGCGACCACGGAAAATCCGCAGTTTGTCATAAGCTCTGGGATTCGCTCTCGCTCGATGATTTTCGAGTTTGAGCTTTTGGGAGCGCAGGAAATGAGAGAGCTTTTTGAGCGGGTGCAGGGCGAGCTGGGCTTCGCGTGCGATGATGATGCCAGAGAGTATCTCATACACACTAGCGCAGGGGACGGGCGAAGTCTTTTAAATTTGCTCGAATTTGCGATTTTGGCTGATAGTAAAATCTCTCTCGATACTCTAAAAACACTGCGCGCGAGTGCCGTAGCACAGGGGGTAAGCTCGGACGATACGCACTACGAACTAGCAAGCGCGATGATAAAAAGCCTGCGCGGAAGCGACGCGGACGCCGCCCTATACTATGTGGCGCGCCTAATCGAGGCTGGGGAGAGCGCTGATTTCATCGCTAGGCGTATGGTGATTCTAGCTAGCGAAGATATCGGCAACGCCAATCCAAATGCCCTAAATATGGCGGTTAATACACTTTTGGCAGTCAGCAAAATCGGCTACCCAGAAGCTCGCATAATACTAGGACAATGCGCGGTGTATTTGGCACACTCGCCCAAATCAAACTCCGCTTACAACGCCATAAACGAGGCTTTGAAATTCGTGCGAGAGGGCGAAATTTTGCCTACGCCAAGGCATTTGATAAACTCGGACAAAGAGATCGCAAACTACCTTTATCCGCATGATTTCGGTGGCTGGGTGGAGCAAGAATACACTAGCGCGAAAGTGAAATTTTACCATAGCAAACAAATCGGCTTCGAAAAAACGCTAGATGAGTGGCTTAAAAAGATAAAGGGTGAAATTTGAATTTTATGAGAAATTTGGTTTTGATTTTAATGGCTCTTTTGTTTTGGGGCTGTGTAGATAAACAAATCCATAGTGGCGATTATGCAAAAGCAAGTAAAGAGCATATTATTTTATCTTTTGTAAGTGGTCCAAATAAAGACCGCTTTTTAAATAAAAAAGGCAACTGCGAGTTTTTGGGGGGTGAGGCGATAAATAGTTCAGAGTTATTAAATTTTATGATTGACGATTTTAATAAAATGTTCGACTATGACGATTATATAAAATTTGGGAGTTTATATATTTCAAGCGAAATAAGAAAAAGGGCTTATCAAAAAGGCGGAAATTTCGTTAAAATTTTAAACGGCTATACTTTTTCATCTTTATGGTTTGATTTAGAGGAGTCTAAAACCCTAAAATTTGATATTTATAAATGCAAATGTGAATGGGAAAATTGCCTTTAACCCTTAATCACATTTTTTATCACTTTTGCGCCACCGCGACTATTCGCCCAAATCTGTCATTGCGAGGCGATGCAGTCGCCGTGGCAATCTACGAGTGAAAAATTTAAGGTCAGTATTTTTGCAAATTCACCGCAAAGAATTTTAAACTCGTAGATTGCTTCGCTTTCTGCGAAAGCTCGCAATGACAAAAACAGCACTTCGTCGCTTTGCTTCGCTCGCAATGACAAAAAAATATGTCATTGCGAGAAAACGAAGTTTTCGAAGCAAAACAAGCGTAGCGGTGGCGTGCGAAGCACGACAGGTTTGGACGAGCCGTAGGCGAAGTCAATCCAGTAAAATTTAGAGAGAATTTCAATTTATCAAAATTTATCTGAATTTCCCTGGATTGCTTCGCTACGCTCGCAATGACAACAAAAACACGCACTTTGAATTTTAAACTCGTAGATTGCTTCGTCGCTTCGCTACTCGCAATGACAAATTAGAGGCAAAGGAATTTTCGCTACGCTCGCAATGACAAAAAAATATGTTATTGCGAGAAAACGAAGTTTTCGAAGCAAAACAAGCGTAGCGGTGGCGTGCGAAGCACGACAGGTTTGGACGAGCCGTAGGCGAAGTCAATCCAGTAAAATTTAGAGAGAATTTCAATTTATCAAAATTTATCTGAATTTCCCTGGATTGCTTCGCTACGCTCGCAATGACAACAAAAACACGCACTTTGAATTTTAAACTCGTAGATTGCTTCGTCGCTTCGCTACTCGCAATGACAAATTAGAGGCAAAGGAATTTTCGCTACGCTCGCAATGACAAAATCAGGGCAGTATTTAAAAACTTGCGGTAGCGGAAATCTTGCGATGACAAATCAGGGCGAATTTACTCCACTAGCTCGCAATGACAAATCAGGGCAAATTTGGCGATTTTAAAATTTAATCTCGCTACTTGTTTGCGTATCGGCGAAATTTTCCGCTCTGCTTTTGGCTCGTTCGGTTATATCTTCTTCGTAATCATACCACGAAAATGTCGCTCCGTGCTGAACCGAGCCATCGAGCAAATCCCCGCCTTGGCGGTTTTTCAGATCAATTCCTGCGACCTTAAATCCATCTAGCGTTTGCGCGAATTCTTTTAGCCTTTCTGGCGCTTGCTTTAATTTCGTGTAGAGATAGCACCAGCCCTCGCCACCGTTTCGCCCCACGCGACCGCGCAATTGATGAAGCGAGGCTAGCCCCATGCGCTCGGCTCCGACGATTAAGATTATGCTAAGTCTTGGTAGTGAAATGCCCACTTCTACGACGGTTGTGGTGATTAGCAGTGAGCCATTATCGCGGAATTTCAGCAAAATTTCCTCTTTTTCCTTGTCGCGCCCGTGTGTAACATACACGCCAGAGAATTTCGCCTGCCAAAACGGCGCGGCTTCCTCGACGCTTTGGTAAATCAATTTTTCGGATTGTTCGACGAGCGGATAGACGATGATTGCTTGATTTCCTTTGTCGATTTCGCGCTTTAAATGGCTCATAAAGCCCTCAAATCCGGCGTTTTGCAAGATTAGCGTGTGGATATGTTTTTCGTAAGGCATTTGCTTTAAAAAGCTAAAATTCACAAGCTCGGATTGGATTAGCGAGAGTGTGCGCGGGATCGGCGTGGCGCTAAATTGCACGAAATGCGCGCGATACTCGCCACACTGGGTGAGGGCGTTGATTTTTTCGCGCTGATTTGAGCCGAAGCGGTGCTGTTCATCGACCATGATGAGATTTGATGGCGTCAAATCATGATAGAGCAGGGCGTGCGTGCCGATGACTAGGTGCGCGCCCTCTAAATTTAGCGATTTCTCGCCACCTTTGACCTCTAAAATATTCATAAACTCTGGCAAAAGTCGCACCGCTTCTGCGTAAATTTGATCGGCTAAAATCGAGGTTGGCACCATTAAATAGCTGGTGCGTGGGTAGTTTAGCAAGGCTGCGCCAAGGATTATTAGCGTCTTGCCAGAACCCACATCGCCCATTACCACTCTGCGCCTTGCAAGCGGGCTAGATAGATCGGCTCTGATATCATCAAGCGCCTTTATTTGGTCGTTTGTGGGGGTAAAAGGCAGGGTGCTAAGCCACGAGGAAATGTCGTTTAAAGGGTAAATTTGCGCTTTAAAATCCATTTTTTTGGCTTTTAATTTTCTTAAATAATTATAAATTTCAACGAATTTTAAAATTTCAAGCCCGTTTTCGTTTTCTTCTAAATTTTGCACCAAACGCACGCTGTTTTGGTCGTTTTGATGAATTTGCATTAAAAATTCAGCCTCATTTTCGTCAAGCCCCTCATCAAGCAAGGCCTGCTTGGAAATGTAGCTTGAAATGAGCTTTTGCGTCGCGGCGTCCGTGAGGGCGTTTTTGTATTTGGGGATAATTTCGCCTACTTTGGTGACGATTTTGGGATTTACGAACTGCCACGCGCCGTAAGCGTTGTCGCTTTTGCCGTGGATAAACATCTGCTTGCCGATTTTAAAGACGCCGTGGTGCCAGCTTTTGGCGTTGAAGATGACGATTTTGATCTCGCACTCCCAGCTTAGGCAAAATGCGCTGATGATGAGCATGCCGTTGGCGCGACGGCTTGCTGTTTTGCACTCGATCAAAACCGTGTTTTCGCCTGTGTTTGGCTCATCTTTGACGCTGAAATCATCATAGCTTTTTGGAAGTGCCAAGGCTAAATCAAGCAATGAAAAAACGCCGATTTTAGCGAGCGTTGCGCTGTCTTTGGGGCTAAATTTCATAATTTAAAATTTGACTTTGCGACTTCTGAGCAAACCACGCAAAAGCTTAAATTTAAAATTTCAGCGTGCGAGGCGATAAATTCATTTAGCGTGCGCAAATCTAGGTTTTTTGTGCGCTCTAAATTTCGCTCAAACTCGCCAAATTCGAAGCCTTGATAGTATTCGTTGGCACTGATATTTGCGCGCTTGAACATAGTCTCTTTTTGCAAAACCGCGCTTCCTAGGATAAATTTTTTCGCACTTTCTAGCTCGCTCTCGCTTACGCCGTTTTGGACGAAATTTGCGATTTCGGATTTGATTAGCTCGTAGGCTTTGGCTAAATTTTCGTTTTTGGTCTGCAAAAATCCCCAAAAATCGCGCTTAGACAGGTCGAAATTCGCTCTGGCATACACAGAGTATGCAAGTCCGTGTTTGACGCGGATGTTTTCCATGAGGCGTGAGCCAAATCCGCTCGAACCAAGGATAAAAAGCGCCACATTTGCGATGAATTTCTCGCTTTTTTCTACGAAAAATGGCGCGCCAAAATAGATATAGGCTTGCTCGCTTTTTTGGGCGATGATTTGAGATTTGGGTGTAGAATTTGTCGCAAAAACGGGTAGTTCGCGCGCGCTTGTGGCATTAAAATTTTCTAAAATTTTGGTTATATTTTTGCGCACAAGGCTAGCCTCATCGCTTGCGCCCTGCGCGTCGCCCACTACGAGGACATAGGCGTTTGCAAGATCAAGCGAGGCGAAAAATTCCTTGACATTTTCAAGGCTGATTTGCGCGATACTATCCTCATCGCCGATTAGCGGGGAGGCTAGTTTGGTGCCCGAATAAAGGCAGTTTTGCAAGCCTTGGTTTGCGATATAGTCAAATTCGCTCTTTAAAATATCGATTTCGCCTAAAATTTGGGTTTTGATTTTATCTAAAATTTCATCTGTGAAATTTGGTTCTTTTAGCAAGTTATCCAGCATTTCTAGGGCAAATTCGAAGTGTTCTTTGAGCGAATTTACCTCGATTACGAAGGTCTCAAACCCTGCGTCGATATCGAAATTTATCGCATAAATATCGAGTTTTTCGTAAAATTTATTTACCCCTAGGCTCTTTGTGCCCTCATTTAGCATTTTTGCGGTGAGTTTGGCTAGGCCATTTATCTTTTCGCTCACTGCGCCACTGGCTTTGAAAACGAGCTTGAAACTCGCCACCGGCAGGGAATTTTCGATTTGTGTGAGAAAATCTACTTTGGTGTTTTTTGCTAAAATTTCGCTTTTTATCATTTATAAATCTCCAAAATATCATAGTTTGTGTTGCGTTTAGCCGGGATTTCGCCGATGTCTTTGATTAAGCTTATCATTTCGTTTGCGCTCATGCGAAAGGACGCACCGGCAGCTTTTACGACATTTTCTTCCATCATGGTCGAACCCAAATCATTTGCGCCAAATTTAAGTGCGAGTTGCCCTATGTAGCTGCCTTGCGTAACCCACGAGCTTTGGATATTTTTAAAATTATCCAAAAACAGCCTTGCTACGGCTAGAAGCCTTAAATAGCGATTTGAGCTTGTTTTTTTGATTTCTGGGTGTTCGGCGATGAGTTTTGTGTTTGCTGATTGAAAACTCCACGAGATAAAAGCGCGAAATCCGCCTGTTTCGTCTTGCAAATTTCGCAGTTTTTCCCAGTGTTCGATGATTTCTTCGTCAGTTTCTACCGTGCCAAACATCATCGTGGCTGTGGTTTTCATGCCTATTTCGTGAGCTGCTTTATGCACACCTAGCCAAGTATCAGCTCCGATTTTTTTAGGCGAGATTATGTCCCTAACTCTATCGCTTAAAATCTCAGCCCCAGCACCTGGAATTGAGTAAAGCCCCTTTGCTTGAAGCCTAGATAAAACTTCTTTGTGCGTTAAATTTGAAATTTTAGCGATATAATCAATCTCGATTGCAGAGAAGCCATGAATCGTGATTTGCGGGTATTTTTGGGCTATGTGCTCTACTAGATTTTCATACCAATCAATTTTTAGTTTCGGATGAACGCCACCTTGAAAAAGGATTTGCGTTCCGCCGATTGCGATTAGTTCGTCGATTTTCGCATCGATTTCATCGAAGCTCAAAATATAGGCGTCTTTTTCGTTTATTTTGCGACAAAACGCGCAAAATTTGCAATCCACAAAGCAGATATTTGTGTAATTAATGTTGCGATCGACTACAAAAGTCGTGATTTTTTCTGGGTGAAGAGCTAATTTTTTTTCATACGCCATAGCTCCAAGCTCGTGAAGCGGGGCGTTTTTTATCAAATTTAATGCCTGTGATTTAGTAATTCTACTCAAATTTAACCTTCTTTTTGATTTATTTTTCTAGCATGATTTGTCCGTCTTTGACGCCACGCACGCGCACTTTCGTGCCTTCTGCCATGTTTTTTACCTCATCGCTTTGCCATAGCGTGCCCTTGAAATAGACCATACCCTCTTTGACATAGCCCTCGCCACTCTCGTCTAAGAAATTGTCTTTAATCTCTTCGGTTGGCTTGAAAAATTTGGATTTTAGTGGCTTTTTTAGGGCGAGTAAAAGCGCGAAAGATAGCACAAAAGAGGCTAGGATTTGCACCTCCCATGATAGCGGAAGCGCGAAGCTAAATAGCCCCACGATCAAAAATCCTGCGCCAAAAAACACAAAGGTGAAATCAAGCACCAAAAGCTCGATAATCACCAAAATAACGCCAATTATGATAAAAATAAGTGGGCTCATTGATTGTTTTCCGTGATTAAATTTTTATTCCCAGCCTTGCCTAAAAATTCGCTTAGCACAGAGAGCGAGCCGATGATTTCGCTGGTTTCATACGGTATGATGACTTTGTCCTTGCTTGCGCTTTTTGCTAGCTCGTTGAAGGCATTTACGCGACTTTGCGCGAGCAGGTATTCAGCGGCGAATTTCGACGCAGCCATAGCCATATTGATATTATCCATAGCGTGTTTTTGACCCACGGCTAGGGCGATTTGCTCGTATTTTTTCGCGTCTGCCATACGCTCGATTGCCTCAGCTTCTAGCACTTTTTCTTGTTTTTGCGCTTCGGCTGTGCGAATTAGGGCAGCTTTTTCGGCTTCGGCTTTTAGCTCGATTGCCCGTTTTTCGCGCTCGGCTTTCATTTGCATATTCATAGCGTCCTCTATGCCTTTTGGGACTGAAATTTCTGAAATTTCGACACGCATGATTTTCACGCCCCAGTTATCGGCTGCATCGCCAAGGGCGACTTGGAGTTTTGAATTTAGTTGATCGCGGCTTGATAGGGTCTGATCTAGGCTCATTTCGCCGATTGCTGAACGAAGTGTAGTCATAGCCAAATTTGATATTGCTTTGCGATAATCCTCGACATTATAAAGCGCCATTTTGCCATTTACGATTTTCAAAAATACGATTCCATCGACCATGATATTGACATTGTCTTTGGTGATGACTTGCTGTTTTGTGATATCTACTAGCTGTTCGCGAACGCTCATTTTAGCACGCACGCTGTCAAAAAACGGCACAATTACATGAAATCCGCCGTCTAAAACCTTGTGAAATTTACCAAGTCGCTCGATAATCATAATCTCAGATTGCGACACGATTTTGACACCAAGCTTCAAAACCAGCGCGATTAGCGCACAAATCACCACGACGGTAGCTGCGAAACCTTCCATTTTTTCTCCTAAAATTTCTAAAATTTAAATTTGGCGATTATAGCAAGTTAATGTTTAATACTAAATTTAAGATTTTTGGTAGTTTTGGCTAGCGTAAATTTTGCAATATCTGGCGAAATTTGCGCTAAATTTCACTCCTGCACGCAGATTTCGCCGTTGATTAGCCCTTTTATAGTGTGGTAGCTAACTATGCAAATCAAAACACACAAAAGCGCGAACATACCAAGCCCGAGCCTTGCAAACCACACTTCCGCGCTTAAAAAATACGCCTTCATAAAGGCAATGCACCCAGCCGCTGTCGGGAAAGTGAAAGCCCACCATGATAGGAAAAATTTAAGCCCAAAAAAGCTTTTTGCCATGAAAAATATCAAAAGCGTGAAAAATAGCACTAAATTTATCAAAATTTTAGCGAGCATATCAAACTCGCCGCCGATGTTGATATAGCCCAGAAACGCCACGGACGGGGGCGCAATCATTATAAAAAGCGTTGGGACGAATTTTTGTGCGAGCTGGTCGTGAAAAATAATGCGGTAAAAAACAATGCTAAAAAGCACAATCCAAAAGAAAATCCCAATGCTAAAAAAATACCACAGATATTCGCCTTTTTCGCTCGCGGCGATGACTACGATGAGATTGCCTACGATCGGGATAAACCACGCTGGATTGGAGTGGGTGATGAGCATATTTTTTTGTATCCAAAACGAAATGATATAAAGCGTCAAAAACGCATGAAATATCATCGCTACGCCGTAAAATACGCTATGAAGTGCGCTAATATCGTTAAACGCAATGGCTAGTAAAAGCAGGCTAATCGAAAATGTAGCAAAAAAACTTAGCTTGATTGGGTGGGTAAATTCTGCCTGCACAGCGCGCGGAAATTTGATGATTTTTGCCGTGTAAAACGCCGAAATTAGCGCAAACACGCCAAGGGCGAAAAATCGCAAAATTTCAAATATAAAATGTGGCGCACCATACGCCTCGCTAATGGCGCGATAAGCGATACTAAGCCCGCCAAGCCCCATTGTTACGGCAAAAAACATAATTGGGAAATTTGAGAGTTTGGAGATATTTTCGTTTTTTAGATTCATTTTAGCCTCGATGAATTTCAAATTTTTTAAAAACGGCGCGAATTTTAGCAAAATTTGGCGCCATAAATTCTTACAATTATAAATTAAAACTGAAATTTATAAAATTTTAAGTTTTATTAAGCGCGAAAAAAGTAAAATAATCGATTTTTAACAAAATCGAGGCAGATTAAGGCGGACAAAATGGAAAATTTTATCAAAATCGTAACCGACATAAACTCATTTATCTGGGGGCCATACTTTCTCATAGCTCTTCTTTGCGGAACTGGCGTGTATTTTACAATCAGATTAAAATTCGTTCAAATTTTAAAATTTAAGCTTGCCGGAAATAGACTTTTGGGCGATTTTTCGCTCCATGGCAAAAAGGCAGGCAAACACGGTATGAGCTCGTTTCAGGCGATTTCGACTGCGATTGCGGCGCAGGTTGGCACGGGAAATTTAGTGGGAGCCTCCACTGCGCTGATTATGGGCGGACCTGGGGCGATTTTTTGGATGTGGTTGGCTGCGTTTTTTGGTATGGCTACAAATTTCGCCGAAATCTGTCTAGCTCAAATTTATCGCTCAAAGGATAAAAGTGGTCATATTATCGGCGGTCCTGCGTTTTATATCTCAAAAGGAATTGGTGGAAAATTTGGTAAAATTTTAGCCGTGGTTTTTGCCATAGCGATAATCTTAGCGCTTGGTTGCATGGGAAATATGGTGCAAGCAAACGCCATTTCAGACGGATTTAGCAAGGCTTTTAATATCGATAAGGTCTATGTCGGTGAAATTTTGGCTGTGGTTTGCGCAATAATCTTTATCGGCGGCGTGCGTGCAATCGCGCGCGTAGCCGAAAAGGTCGTCCCACTTATGGCGATTTTATACATTTTGGTGGGATTTAGCATAATCTGCGCTAATATCTCCGAGCTTCCTGGCGCTATTTCGCTGATTTTCAAATCAGCTTTTGATCCAAGTGCAGCATGGGGAGGAGCAACGGGAGCGAGTATCGCTATGGCTATGAGATATGGCGTGGCTAGGGGACTATTTAGCAACGAAGCTGGTATGGGCTCTACCCCTCACGCTCACGCCGCTGCTAATGTCGCTCACCCAGTCGATCAAGCCATGCTAGGCATTATGAGCGTTTTTATAGATACATTTATCGTGCTAAATATTACGGTTTTTGTGATACTGACCTCGGGCGTGGTGGAGTTTGGGGCTGATGGCAAGGCTGTATTTAGCGGGATTGCACTCGTGCAAGAGGCGTTTTCGTCGAATTTTTTGGGCAGAGAGCTTGGATATAGCTTTGTGGCGATTTGTCTTTTGTTTTTCGCATTTACTACGATTATGGGCTGGTATTATTTCGCTGAGATAAATATCCGCTATCTGCTTGGACCAAAAGGGGTGAAATTTTTACAGCTTTTGGTTATTGGCTTTGTTTTTATGGGCTCACTGCTTAAAATCGACCTTGTTTGGGAGCTAGCCGATCTTTTCAACGGCCTTATGGTGATTCCAAACCTGATTGCGATTTTGCTTTTAAGTGGCATTGTAGTGCGCTTACTGCGGGATTTTGACGCGGGTAAGGCATACAATGCCAGCGATTACATTAAAGGCTAAATTTCAGCGTTAAATAATTAAATTTAGGTAAAATCGTAAGTTATTTTACGATTAGGAATTTTTATGTTTTTACATACTTTTCACCAAAAAAGTATTAAAGAAAAATTAGATTATTTAGCGGATTTAGGGCAAATCGACAAGGCTACATACGATAAAATTTTAAAATTTTACGCCCTTGATAGCGAGGGGCAAATTTCAGCCCTAATCAAAATGCAAAGCGCAACCAATAAAGTTTTATGGAGCGTTAAAAAAATAGATTCTTACAGGATCGAACCAGACGGGGCAATGCGCTATAATGGCGAATTCGTCGATGTCAGGCGCGCAGTTTTAAGTAGCGCGGATATGAGGGCAAAAGATTTTTACGAAAACTCACAAAACAAAGTCGCAACCCACGAGCAAAGTAGCAATAAATTTTGGAAAAAATTTGTTATTTGGTCGGTGGTGTGGGCTTTGGTTTTAATTTTTCTTATATATTTAATCTCAAATTAAAGGATAAAAAATGTGTAAAGATTGCGGATGTTCTATCACAGGACACACTCACAGCCACACGCACTCTGACGGAGTTACGCACACTCACGAGCATAATCACGCTCATGCTCACTCTCACGGGCATGCGCACGAGCACGAGCACGGCGAAATTCACGGCGACCACGCCCACCCTGTGCTAAATGATAAAAAAACCGTTGAAGTAATCACAAAAATTCTCTCAGCTAACGATGCCGAAGCAGCGCATATCAGAGAGCATTTTGATGAAGACGGGATTTTGTGCGTAAATTTGATGAGTAGCCCAGGAAGTGGCAAAACAACGCTACTAGAAGCCACTATCAAAAGCGGTAAATTTAAAATCGGCGTAATCGAGGGCGATTTAGAAACCAATCGCGACGCCGATCGCGTATTGCAAGCAGGCGCGCGCGCTCATCAAATCACCACAGGACAAGCATGTCATTTAGACGCATTTATGGTGCATGAAGGGCTTCATCACCTCGATACCACTGGGCTTGATTTGGTTTTCATAGAAAATGTCGGAAATCTCGTCTGCCCTGCAAGCTACGATGTCGGCGCACACGCAAATGTCGTGCTTCTAAGCGTTACAGAAGGAAGCGACAAGGTCGCAAAATACCCTGTAATGTTTCGTGCAGCGGATTTGGTCGTAGTCACCAAACACTCGCTAATCGAGCATTTTGATTTTAGCGTTGATGAAGTTGTAAAAGAAGTGCGAAAACTAAATCCAAAAGCCGCAGTCATAGCACTTGATAGCAAAACAGGCGAGGGCGTGGAAAAATGGCTAAAATTTTTGGAATTTAAAAAGGAATTCAAATAATGTGCCTTTCAATCCCGTCAAAAGTGATTTCAATAGATGAAAATAATTTCGCGACCGTCGAAACGCTTGGTGTGAGGCGTGGCGTGAGCTTGGATCTGATTTCTGAGCCAGTTAGCGTGGGGGATTTCGTGCTTATTCATGTGGGCTTTGCGATGGAAAAAATCGACACAGCCGTCGCCTTAGAGAGCTTGAAAATTTACGAACAAATCGCCGAAGAGATGAATAGTGGCGAAATTTCGGCAGATGAGGGCGATATGGGGCTAGCGAATTTCAAAGGCTAAATTTTGCGTAGAATTGATAGAGCTTTAAGCGTTAGTGAGGCTTACGAAATAATCGATAATGCCGAATATGCCGTGTTTTCATGCATGAGAGATAATGGCGAGATTTTTTCGATTCCGCTTTCAATCGTGCGTAGTGGCGAGAGTATTTTTATTCACGGCGCGACAAAAGGACGCAAAGCTGAACTTTTCACTGGCGGACGCGATGTAAGCGTGGTTTGCGTCAGTTTCAACGCTGTGCCAAATTTAAACGACGCCGAATTTGAAGCGATAAAAGATAATTCAAAAGAGCTTGGAAATAGGGTTTTTACGACCGAATACAAAAGCGTGGTCGCAAAAACAAAAGCCTATGAAATCACAGACAAAAACGCCAAATTAGTGGCTTTGCGAATTCTTAGCGCTAAATACTGTGCGAAATTTATGGACGCTTTCGAGACAGCGGCTTTGGGTGCGTTAAGTCATACTAAAATTTATGAATTTAAAATTTACGAGATGACAGCGAAAGCAAAAATTTTAAAATAAGGCGCGTGGTGGAAGCAGAAGCACTAATCCAAGAAATCTGGCGCAGGTATCGCGCAAAGCCTGAGTATTTGTGGAAAAGTGCGCCGGGCTTTTGCGTTTTTCGCCACGAAAAAAACAAAAAATGGTTTGCCGTGCTGATGAAGGGCGTGAGCGTAAAAACTCTGGGCGTCGAACCTGGCGCGTTTATGAGCGAAAAAACGCTTGATATTTTAAATTTGAAAATCGAGCCGAATTTGGGCGAAATTTTGCGCGACGGTAAGAGTGTCATAGAGGCGTATCACATGAACAAAAAGCATTGGATTAGCGTGGTATTTGGCGTTTGCGACGAGGCGACGACATACGATTTAATCGAAGAAAGTTATAAACTTACAAAGAAGTAAAAATGGATTTGATAAAAGATTTTAGAGATAAAAAGCTGATTTTAGGGCTATCAGAAGCGATAAAGCAAAAAAGCACAAAGCCCATAAATATAATGGAAATTTGTGGCGGTCATACGCACAGCATTATGAAATTTGGTCTGCCAAATTTAGTCGGCGAGAATATAAATTTCGTGCATGGTCCGGGCTGTCCTGTGTGCGTAATGCCTAGAACTCGCATTGATGAAGCCATTGCGTTAGCTAGTATGGACGGCGTGATTTTTTGCACTTTGGCTGATATGCTACGCGTCCCTGGAAGCACCACGAGCCTGCAAAAACTGCGTGCGAACGGAGCCGATATACGCGCACTTTATAGCCCACTCGATACCCTAAAAATCGCCCTAGAAAACCTTGATAAAAATGTCATTTTCTTTGCGATTGGCTTTGAGACGACCACGCCGATGAGTGCGGTTTTGGTCGATAAAGCGATAAATTTGGGGCTTAAAAATCTATTTTTTCACATAAATCATGTAAC
The DNA here is from genome assembly GCF_027737875.1 of Campylobacter sp. JMF_08 NE1. Lineage (NCBI taxonomy): Bacteria > Pseudomonadati > Campylobacterota > Epsilonproteobacteria > Campylobacterales > Campylobacteraceae > Campylobacter > Campylobacter sp. JMF_08 NE1. Next base: position 65,227 of record NZ_JAOVUC010000002.1, on the reverse strand, counting down.
CGTCCCAGCCCCTGTGGAAGCCATTTTGCAAGATAAAGACGCCAAAATCGACGCATTTTTGGGACCTAGCCATGTCAGCGTCATCACAGGAAGCAAAATTTACGAAAATATCGCCACAAAATACAAAAAACCAATCGCCGTGAGCGGTTTTGAGCCACTTGACATTATGGCTGGTGTGCTAAATTTGGTAACGCAGTTTGAAAATGGCACTTTTGAAGTCTATAACGAATACGACCGCGTGGTTAAGACTGACGGCAACAAAACCGCGTTAAATTTGATAGATAAATATTTTGAAATTTGCGATTTTTCGTGGCGTGGGCTAGGGGAAATCCCAAAAAGCGGTATGAAGCTAAAAGCCGAATTCGCCGAATTTGACGCGAGAGTGAAATTCGCTGAAATTTTGCAAAATTTGCAGAGCAGGGGCGAAAATAGGGCGTGTATTTGTGGCGAGATACTGCGCGGCAAGGCAAAACCTTATGATTGCAAGGTTTTTGGCAAGGTCTGCACCCCGCAAAACCCGATAGGCTCGTGCATGGTAAGTAGCGAGGGCGCGTGTGCTGCGTATTTCAAATACGCACGAAATTCATAAAATTTTGCGTAAAATTTTACAAAATAAGGATAAAATTTTGAAAAAAACGATTTTACTTAGCCACGGTGGTGGTGGCGAAGAGATGAATAAACTCATCAATGATACGATTTTTAGGGCGTTTGATAATGAAATTTTGCGTGAGTGCAACGACAGCGCGATTTTGCCAAATCCCAGTGGCGAGCTAGCTTTTACGACTGATTCGTATGTCGTTACGCCGATATTTTTTAGCGGTGGCGACATCGGTAAAATCGCAGTTTGTGGCACGATAAACGACCTTTGTATGGTCGGCGCTAAACCGCTTTTTATCAGTGTTGGTTTCATCATCGAAGAAGGGCTGGAATTCGCCGAATTTGAGAGAATTTTAGCTTCTATCGCCGACACAGCAAAGCAGTGTGGCGTAAAAATTGTCTGTGGCGATACCAAGGTCGTTCCGCACGGCAAATGCGACAAGATTTTCATAAACACAAGCGGAATAGGGCAAATTCTAGCGCCAAACATAAAAGCGAAAAATATCAAAATCGGCGATAAAATCCTGCTTAGCGGAGATGTCGGCAGACACGGGGCTGTGATTTTGGCCGCCAGAGATGAGCTTTCGCTTGAAAGTGAGCTTAAAAGCGACTGCAAACCGCTAAATGGCGTAGTAGGGGAGCTACTAGCAAGTGGCGTGAAAATAAGTGCCATGCGAGATGCTACGCGTGGGGGTTTGAGCGCTGTGCTAAACGAATTTGCCGAGATTTCGGGCAATGAAATTTTGGTTTTTGAAGAAAAAATCGCGCTGAGCGATGAAGTCGTGGGCGTGTGTGAGTTGCTAGGTTTTGAGCCTTACGAACTGGCAAACGAAGGCACTTTTGTCGCGGTCATTGCTAACGGCGATGAAGAAAAAGCTTTGGAAGTGTTGCGTAAATTTGATAAAAATGCCGAAATCATCGGCGAAGTAACAGGCGCGGCAAAATCGCAAAATAGGGTGATAATCCAAAATGCGTATGGCTCAGGGCGATTTTTGGAGCTTCCAAAGGGTGAGCTTTTGCCTAGGATTTGCTAAATTTGTCGGGTGTGATATGAAAAAATATTTGTTTGTTTTTCTGATGTTGCTAGTTGGTGGTTTTGGTGTTTATTTGTATTATAGTATTTTCGATGGATATGATGAAAACAATAAAGAAGTAAAAATATTAAAATTTGGTTCTAAGCTAATTGACTTATCAAAATTTTCTAATCACAATGGAAAAATTATTCAGAAATATTCAAGTGGCGAAATTAAATCAATAGATGAAATTGTAAATGGAGAATTTCACGGCACAAGAACTATGTTTTATAAAAATGGTGCGAAATTTGCAATTTTAGAATTTAAAAATGGTTTTTCAGACGGAAATATTACGGCTTGGTATGAAAGCGGAGAGATAAAAATTATAGGAAATTTAAAAAATGGAAAACAAAGCGGGCTTAATACTATATATCATAAAAATGGTGTAAAAAAACAAGAGGGATTTTATATAGACGATAAATTAAACGGCGAGGCAAAAATGTGGAACGAAAATGGAGAATTAATCCAAGTTGGAATTTTTGATAAAGGAGAACTTGTAGAGTTAAAAGGGTATAAAAAGGGTGAAAATGGCGGTGTTGCCGAAATAGGCATTAATAAAAAAGATAATTCTGTTGATTTAAAAATCAATGGAGATGAGTTTAAATTTTAAAAACTGGTGCAAAAATTTATTATTGATTAAAGGAATAATATGCACGAAATGTCGATAGTGCAGAGCTTGGTGGAGCTTTGCGAGAAAAATTTAAACGAAAAAGGATAAATTTGGAAAACGAAAATTTAGAAAATAAACCAAATGTCAAAAAATCAAATTTACGAAATTATGACGAAAATCCGATTGTTATAAGAGATTTTATAAAAGAAATTTCGTTTTATATGTTTTTCCCTGCCATTTTTGATTTAATTTTAACAAAGATACTTTTTGATAATGGAGTTATTACTTTTATGACTACAAGGACAATTTATAGCGAATTTAACAACAATATAATCTTTATTTCGTCAATTATTGCGACAATAATACTGGCTATTTGGTTCAAAAAACGCATAGGCACGAACGACGATGAATTTAAATTTTTTAATTCTAAAATCGCTCTAAGTCCTATTATATCCATAGGAACAAATTCGCTAAAAGAGACGAATTTTATTATCGACAAAAGGACGATGTTGCTGCCTATTTTTTTGGCAGTAGTGATTTTTTCTTTATTTGTGGGTGCGATAAATATGGCATACGCTTTTAGCAGTTTAATCATAGTGATTTACTGCCCGTTCATGATACTTTCTATCATCAGAAATGGGTCGCTTGGCAGTCTATTTTCGTTTAGTTTTTTAGCTATAAAAACCAAGCATGGCGAAAAAATTATACCTATAATTACAAAACAAGACAAAGATGATTTGAGAAAATATTTTTTAGAAGTTACAGGTATTGATATTGAGAAAAAAATCAATTATTTGATGATAAAAACATTTTAATAAAATGGAGATAATATGCACGAAATGTCGATAGTGCAAAGCCTAGTGGAGCTTTGCGAGAAAAATTTAAACGAAAACGGTGGCGGAGAAATCAAAGAAATCGTAGTCAAAGTAGGCAGGCTTAGTGGCGTGGAAGCGCATTATTTGCAGAGTTGCTACGATGTGTTTAGGCAGGGCACGGTCTGCGAAAATGCCGAGCTAAAAATTCATATCCAAGATGTCGTTATAGAGTGCGAAAAGTGCGGATATAACGGCGTTTTGGAGCAAAACAACTTCATCTGCCCAAAATGCGGGAGCAGAAATTTAAAAGTAACCGACGGCGAAGATTTGTATCTAATGCAACTTGTGATTGAATAGGTGCGCTATGGATTTAAACGAATTTGAGAATTGCAAAATTTATATTGACGGCGAATACGATGATTTTTGGATTATCGAAAAGATGATGCGTTTTATTTTAAGAAGCTTTGAATTTTGAGCGAAGTTAAATTCTGCGCCGAATTTAGAAAATTCACGCAAATTTAAAATTTGTCAAATTTCGGCACAGTATTCCAAACTATGCCAAAAACCCAAACCCACGCTAAAAATCCCATTACTCTTCGCTCTCATCATCGCTACTGTTGTGGATAAACCCGCTAAAATCCAGCTTCTCAGCCATTTTTAAAATTTCTTTAAATTCCAAAAATCTGCCGTTATAATCATAGCAAACATTAATCGCGCGCCCTTTTAGTGGCGGGGTTTTGTCATGCACATGGCCGTATAAATGCACCGAGCCATAATGCGCGCCGTTCCACTCCAAAATCGGGTAGTGAAACAGCACGAAGCCCTTTTTCACGCCTGGGGCTTTGAAATATTTATAATCGCAAATTTCGTCGAAATAGCCCTGCAAATCGGCGTTTGCGATGATTTGTTTGTCGTGATTGCCCAAAATCAGCCTATGCGAGCCGTTTAATCGCTCTAAAATCCGCGCTGTTTTGGCGCTGTCTTTGTGAAATGAGAGATCACCTAGATTATAGACGATGTCATCATCGCTCACAGTGTCGTTCCACAGGGCGATTAGATACTCGTCCATTTCGGCCACGCTCTTAAAATTTCGGTATTTTGGGCTGTATTTCATGATGTTTTCGTGTCCGAAATGCAAATCGCTGATAAAATAAATTTTACTCATTTTAAACCCTTAAATTCGGTGAAATTTTAAATTTTGTGTGGAAGTGAAATTTTAAAATTTAAGCGCATATTGTAGCGTAAATTTTGAAAAATAGGCAAATTTTAGGCGATTTCTCGCCTAAAATTTACGGAATTTAGGCTAAATTTTTAGCTTTTAGCACCTCGACTACTTGCTCGGCGATCGCTAACTCTTCGTTTGTAGGGATAATTAGAGTTTTGATTTTTGCCTCGCTCGTGCTTAGATCTCGGTTGATTTTCCTGCGGATATTGTTTTCAGCCTTGTCGATTGCGATACCAAAATGCGCTAGCTTCTCGCAAACTCTCTCGCGCAAGATATTTGCGTTCTCCCCGATACCGCCGGTAAAGACGATAGCGTCGATTTTGCCAAGCACTGCGTAGTATGCGCCTACGAGTTTGACGATTTGATAGACTAGCATATCATAGGCGAGTTTTGCCTTTTCATCGCCTGCTTCTATCATTTCCTCGACTTTGCGCAAATCGCTAGTGCCACAAACGCCCAAAAGTCCGCTTTTTTTGTTCATTATCGCGTCCATTTCTTGTGCGCCATGACCTGCCACGCGCTCCATATACGCGATAATCGCAGGATCTATCGAACCACACCTAGTGCCCATCATAAGGCCTTCGAGTGGAGTCATACCCATTGAAGTATCGACGCATTTGCCATTTTTGATAGCGGTGATACTAGAACCGTTTCCTAAGTGTAGGGTAATGCAGTTAAATTTATCATAATCCACGCCTAAAAATTCAGCCGCTGTGCGTGATACATACCAGTGAGAAGTGCCGTGTGCGCCGTATCTGCGGACTTTGTTTTTTTCGTAGAATTCATACGGAAGTGCATACATGAAAGCCTCTTTTGGCATACTTTGGTGAAATGTAGTGTCAAAAACAGCCACATTTGGAGTTTTTGACGCGCTCATACATGATTTGATTCCAGCAACTGCTGCTGGGTTGTGAAGAGGGGCAAGCGGGCAAAGTTCTTCGATTTTGGCTAGCACATCGCTATCTACGAAGGCTGCTTTGTCGAAATAATCAGCGCCTTGGACTATGCGGTGTCCGATACCCTCGATATCGTTGATGTCTTTTAGCGTGCCACTTTCTTTTAGCAAGCGATACATTATCTCAATGCCTTCTTCGTGCGATTTAATCGGCTCTTTGACCTCTTTTTCAAATTCGCCTGCCTCAATTTTGGCTTTTGAGTGCTCTGAGCCAATCTCTTCGATGACGCCGCTTGCAAGGCAAGTTTTATTATCCATATCTTGGAATTTAAATTTGATTGAACTGCTACCTGAGTTTATGACTAAAATTTCCATTAATTTACTCCTGCTTGAATTGCGCTAATAAGCACTGTATTTACGATATCCTCGACCTTGCAACCCCTGCTTAAATCATTAACTGGTTTTTTAAGACCTTGCAAGATTGGGCCGATTGCCACTGCGCCAGATGTTCTTTGGACTGCCTTGTAGCCGATATTTCCTGCATTTAAATCAGGGAAAACAAATACATTTGCCTTGCCAGCTACTGCTGAGCCTGGGGCCTTTTTGCTTGCGGTTGTAGGGTCGAATGCTGCGTCGAATTGCAATGGTCCATCGACTGCTAAATCCGGGGCTAGCTCGCCTACCAGCTTAGTGGCTTCTTCTACGATTTCTACGCTTGGGCCTGAGCCACTACCTTTGGTAGAGTAGCTTAGCATTGCCACTCGTGGTTCTAGTCCAAATGCGCGCGCAGTATTTGCCGAGCTAATCGCGATACTTGCAAGAGCGTTTGCGTCTGGGTTTGGCACGACAGCGCAGTCTGCGAAAATCACGATTTGGCTATCTAGGCACATGATAAATGAGCCACTGACCGTGCTTACGCCCGGCATTGTTTTGATTGTTTGAAGTGCTGGGCGGATAGTCTCGGCTGTGGTCGTGCTAGCGCCACTGACCATAGCGTCGGCCTTGCCACTATACACTAGCATTGTGCCAAAAAATGTGCGGTCTCGCACTAATTTTTGCGCTTTTTCTAGCTCCATGCCTTTGGCTTTGCGAAGCTCGTAAAGGGTGTTAGCAAACTCATCAGAGAATTCGTTGTTTGCTGGGTTTATGATTTTGACGCCGTCTAAATTCAGCCCTAAATTTCCAGCTTTTGCCTTAATTTCTGCCTCGTCGCCAAGCAAGACTAAATTTACCGCGCCGCTTTTTAGTAAAATTTCACTAGCACGCAAAATCCTCTCATCATCGGCTTCTGGTAGGACGACTGATTTTTTGTTTGACGCTGCTTTGGCATAAAGAGTGCTTTCAAATCTCACTGGGGTTAGAATTTCGCATTTCGCGCCTTTTAGCGCGTCGCCTAGGCAATCAGCGCAGACATCTTTTGTGGTGAAGCGTAAAATTTGTGCGCCACATTTTTTGGCGAAATTCTCGGCGATTTTCGCCTTGCTCTCGCTCGTATATAGTCCCACCACAGGCAGAGCCAAATCCTTGCTAAGGCCGAAATTTAGCACCTCATCGAAGCCTTTTGCGCCATAGACGATTACGCATTTTGCGTTTTTTGAGACTGCGTCAAATTTGGCTATTGCCATTTTTGAGATTTGTGCAATCTCGCCTTTTTCTAAAAGCGATATGATTTCGCTCTCGCTCGCCACATCTGGGACGATATTTAGCGCCACAGTGCCGTCAAATTTAGCTGTGATATCGCGCACATCGTCGCCTAAAACAAAAAATGCGTTCATAAGCAATCCTTATAAAAAAATTAAAAAAACACTTGCATTTTATCATATTAAAGTTGGGTTTTGTTTTAAATTTCTGGAATTTGGGTGAAATAAAATTTCGTTTTGTTTTTTATTTAAGGACAAATTTATACAATTTAAAATTTTAAATTTTCTCTATCTCACCCAAAGCCGTTTTCAAATCACCCAAAATTTCAGCCAAAATTTCATCAGGTTCTGGCAAATTTTCGCTATCCATTAAGCTTTCATCTTTTAGCCACAAAATGTCTAAATTTGTCTTATCTCTCTTCAAAATTTCAGCGATTTCAAAGCGTTTAAATCTCTCGCTCTCATGGCGCTCATCAAAATTTCCAGCCTTAAAGCACTCTATGAAATCGCTCAAATGTTCGCTTTTTAGGCTATTTGTAACAAGCGTTAAATTCGTATTCGTTCGCAAGTCATAAACCCAAACTTCGCTCGTGCGGTATTTTTCGCCATCAAGTGGGGTAAATTTATCAAAAAACAGCACATTTGCTTTTACGCCTTGCGCGTAAAAAATCCCCGTCGGCAAACGCAAAATCGTATGCAACTTAAAATCTTTCAAAAGCCTTTTTCGCACCTTTTCTCCCGCTCCTGCTTCAAAAAGCACATTATCAGGCACGATTACTGCGGCTTTTCCGCCGATTTTAAGCATACTCATTATGTGTTGTAAAAAATTTATCTGTTTATTTGAAGTAGTAGCGATAAAATCGTCTCTTTCGTAGTTTTCTCTCTGTGTATCGACACTTCCGTCGCTCGTCATTATTTTTGTAGCTGATTTCTTGCCAAATGGCGGATTTGTCAGCACCATATCATAAAATTCATTTCCCCGACTTACCAGCGAGTCGCCGACTTTTACCGGACTTTCCGCCCCGCCTATGCCGTGCAAGTATAAATTCATAGCGCACAAGCTCACCACAAGCGGAGTTATATCTACCCCGCGAACGCCGTTTTCTTTTAGCTCTTTTATGGCGATTTTGTCGTTTGTTTGCGCTCTCATATACTCATACGCCGCTAACAAAAACCCGCCCGTCCCACAAGCAGGATCAAGCACTTTCATATCATATTTTGGTTGCATGACTTCGACTATGGCTTTTATAAGCGCTCTTGGAGTGAAATACTGCCCCGCACCTGCCTTTGTTTCGGTTGCGTTTTTTTGAAGCAAACCTTCATATATCGCACCTTTTACATCGACATCAAGCCCCATCCAAGTCTCATTGTCTATTAGTCCGACTAGCCTTTTTAGTTTGGCAGGTTCTGTGATTTGATTTTTTGCTTTTTGATATATCGCTCCGATTATTCCGTCAAATTTGCTTAAATTTTCTAAAATTTCGCTATATTTTTTCTCTAACTCGCTTCCGTCGGTGCTTTTTAACGCACCCCAGCTAAATTCATTTGGGATTTGAGTTTTTAGACCTGCACTTGCCATTTCATCGTCCATTTTCAAAAACAGCAAATATGTCAGCTGTGATACATACTCAGTGTAGCTTACACCGCTATCACGCAAAATCGTAGCGTAGTTCCAAATTTTATTTATTAGATTATTTTCACTCATTTTTTTACCTTTAAATTTCCGCTAAATGCTTGTTTTAGGATACTTTGTTTTAAAATTTCTGCATTTTTTAGGGATTTGTTTATCAAATTTTCTATTTTGTTTGCTTTGGCAAATCTTTTTTCTATCTCACTAACGATTTGTTTTTGTTCGGATAATGGCGGAATAGGAATTTGAATTTGCTTTAATTCTTTTACTCCGACTATATTTTTTATAGCTGTTCCGATAGTATTTTCTAAAATTTCTTTTTGCATTTTTGGAGATTGAAAAAATAATACAAAAAATGAATTTAAAATTTTTTCATTATCAAGCGTAATTTTTAATAATGCTTGATTTATAATTCCTTTTTCTACATTTTGTGGTAATTCTAAAATTTTACCGATAGTCCCAGAGCAACTAATAAGCAAATCGCCACCACAAGCCATAAAAGCTTCTAATTCTTTAAATTTTTCTTCGGTTATAAAATATCTTTTAAAATTTGGGTCTTGATTTATGGGATTATATTGTTCAAAAATTCTTATTCCGTTTGAAACAAAAAATTCTTTTTTCAAACTACTTCCGAAAGGTCCTCGTTTGATTGAGTGTTTATTTTGGGAAACAACTTCGCCGAGTGGTTTGGTTTGCCAGTTGGTTAAATTTGGATTAGTGAATTTGCCGTCAAATGCAAATTTAAGGACACTTTGGCGATAAAGTTTGAGATTTTTGAGAATTTGTCTGAAATTTTCTATCGCTTTATCTAATTTCTCAAATCTCCGCTCAATCTCACCCACAATTTGTTTTTGTTCGGATAACGGCGGGACTGGGATAGGAATTTTGGCAAAATTTTTAGCAGAAATTTCTTTAAATGTTGTTCCACTGGCTAACTCCAACGCTAAATGTTTAGCATTTTTCAAGTAATAATATATAAATTCGCTATTCATAAAATCATAAGGAATTAAATTTTTAAAACCTTGATTTGTGCAAATTTGATTTGAAGCAATAGCAACATAGCCAATCGGTGCTCTTGATGAAAATAAAATAGAACCTTTTGGCATTAGTTTTGCAGATGACGATTTTAAGCCTTTTTCTGTAATATTTCTACTTCCGTGTGATATAAATTTGTCAGTATAATTTGATAAATCGGCAGGTGTAATCCAAGCTATATCTCCGCCAAAATTTTCTAAATCAGCAGTTGAAGGTGTTCCGCCCGATATAACTTCGCCAACTTCGCCGAGTGGTTTGGTTTGCCAATGTTTCGGCAGAGAGTTTTTATCCAAAATTTAAGTCCTTTTAAATTTAGGTAAATTTTCTTTAAAAATAGTAAGAATTTCTATTTTGTCTTTTTTGATTTCAAAAGGTATAATGTAGCCTTTGAAAATCAAATCTCTGACATTTTTATCATTTAGAATTTTGTTTCGGCGGTATCTATAAGGCATAAAGGTTATATTTGAAATTTTTTGATAAATGTCATTGTGAAATTTAACGGCTCTTTCAATGCTATCTTGTGCGATAAAATCGATAATTTCATTTAATGAATTTTCAAAACTATCGTTGTAGATGATTGTCATATTTTGGCGCCAAGTTTTCGCAAATGCTCTGTGGTGCGGTTTTTCATTTCGTCAAAACTGACAAAATTTAGTTCGCCTTTTTTGTTTTTGTCATAAATTTCTTTAAGCTTTATGGTGTCTTCTTCGCTTAGATACGCTTCGTCAAATGAAAAAACAGCACTTGGGTCAATAGAAAGCAAAAGTGTTTTAATGGCTTCGATAGTGCTTTTATCGGCGGTTGTTTTTATGCTTAAAATCAAGGCAAATCCTTTTAAATTTATTCGCAAGATTATAGCTAAAATTTATTTAAATTCTCATTTTGTCATTGTGAGAAATTGCAAAATTGCCTAATCTGTCATTGCGAGAAATTGTGTAGCAATTTCGAAGCAATCCAGCAAACGGCAAAGCCGTTTTTAAAAAGTGCAAATTTACAATTTTTTAAATTTATAAAATTTATAAACGCCTGACGGCGTTACTGGATTGCTTCGTTCGTTACACTCACTCGCAATGACAGGCAATGATATTGCTTACTTTTTATCTGCTATAACCGATTTACGCCACCAATGCCGAGTATAAATCAACCAAAATTTCATCTAATTTTTCGCCAAAGAGCGATTTGGCTTTGAAAATTCCGCCTTTGTCGCTTAAATTTTCTTGCAAATTTTCACTGCTGATATATGAATTTGCTATAATTTGCTCTTTTATGAGATTTAAAAAATCAAGCTGAGTGGGGCTGAAATTTACGCCGTTTTTGATCTGTCTGCCTTTCCATAGCTCAAACATTGAATTTGCTCTGCTTGAAAAGCTTTCTAGCTCATCTGTAAAGCCAATGGCAAATTTGATGATTTGTATCAAATCCATTAGCGATTTTAACGGCGTTTTGGCTTTGATTTTTTCAGGCAGTGTAGCGTTAAAAGCGTTGTAAAGATTTTCGGTTTGAAATTTTAAATTTGCACTTTTTAGCTTGGTTTCAAGCTCTTTGATAAGCTCATAAGTTAAAAATCTAGTTTTGTATGATTGTGAAAAAATAATAGAAAGTGCGGTGATTTCATCTTTGTTGGCGTGTATAAATTCTTTGAAATTTTCGATTAGCTCTTTTGGATTTTGTAAATTTTGCACGGAAATAACTTTATCTACGCTAAGCTCGTCAATGTAGAGCTTGGATTTTTTGGCGAGTTCGAGCAAGGTTTGGCGAAAAATAGGGTTGTAAAACGGCTTTAAGGCTTCGTCTTTTGCGTTTTGGATTTCATCTTCGCTTTTGTCATTTGTAAAATCTGCGTCAATGGTGTTTAAAAGCTCGTTTGCGATTTGGTTTAAATTTTTTCCGCATAAATTTATGATTTTTTCTTCATCTTCTTTGTCTAGTTTTGTTTGTAAATTTGCTACGCGAACTGCAAGTGTAGAAATGCTCTCATCATCGCTTTTGCCGACTGCGATTTCATTTAGCAATTTTTCAAAAGAGACGCCTTTTTTGCGTTCAAGCGGTGCGTGTAGGTTTTTTGGGCTTTGTGTAACGCCGACTGCGTCGATGATATAAAATTTATCTTTTTTAGTCGCATTTGGTGTGATACTTTGCAAGTCGTTTTCATTAATCGTGCGGACACCGCGACCTTTCATCTGCTCGTAATAGTTTTTTGATTTGACATCACGCATGAAAATCAAAACTTCCAAAGCTTTTATGTCCGTTCCTGTGGCTATCATATCGACAGTTACGGCGATACGAAAATTCGGATCAATCCTAAAAGCTTTTATGAGTTCTTCTGGTTTTTCGTTGCCGATATTGTATGTAATTTTTTTGCAAAAATCATTACCTTTTGCAAAAACTTCTCTTGTGATACGAACGATATTTTCAGCGTGCATATCGTCTTTGGCGAAAATCAGTGTTTTTGGGACGAAATTCGGCTCTCTGTTTGGATAAAGCTCGGTAAAAACTGAATTTTTATAGCATTCCATAATCGTGCGAATTTGATTTATCGATACGACAGAGCGATCTAAATCTTTTGCGTCGTAAGGCGTTTCTTGGTCGAGTTCTTCATAAATTTGCTTTCTAGTGCGTTTATCGATAGCGGGAATTTTCCCTGCTTCTAGTTTTGCGCCGTGTTCTGAAATGTCGGTTTTAATCATAAAAATATCGCAATCAACATTTATGCCGTCTATTATGGAGCGTTCGAGCGAATAATCGCTGATTATGTTTTGATTAAAAAATCCAAGAGTTAAATTTGACGGCGTTGCCGTAAGTCCTATGATAAAAGCGTCGAAATACTCTAAAATTTGTCGCCACTCGCCATAAATGCTTCTATGGCACTCATCAACCACGATAAAATCAAATTCTTCGATAGGCAAATTTGGATTATAAGTAACAATTTTTTGTGGTTTTGGATAGTTTTCGCTAAAAGCTGAAATATCTTCGTTCGCTTCGTCAAATTCGCTCTCTCCGCTTATCATAGAGTAAATGCGTTGGATTGTTGTAATGACGACTTTGGCGTCTTTGTCGATTTGGTTTGTTTGCAAATGTTGAGTGATATAAACTTCGCTAAATTTACGATTTTCATCAGGAAGTCTAAATTCGTCAAATTCTGCTTTTGTCTGTCTGGCTAGATTGCTTCTATCGACTAAAAAGAGAATTCTTTTTGCTTTTGCAAATTTAATAAGTCGGTAGGAAAAATTGCAAGCAGTGTAGGTTTTGCCACTGCCTGTTGCCATTATGATTAAAGATTTTTGATTTGCTTTAAATAGCGAATTTTCTAAATTTTCAACCGCTTCTTGTTGGCATTTTCTTGGATTTGCCATTAAAAGCGGCGGCATATTTTTAAGATTATTTCTAAGTGTATTTTTTTGGTTTAGCAGTTCTAGTAAAAAGTTTGGTTTAAAAAATGCAAAAATTCGCCTAGACCTAGCGTCTTTGTCTTGCAAATCTGTAAAATAAATTTCATTTGCATTTGTCTCAAAAACAAACCTTAAAGGCTCGTTTGCTTCGCCGTGTCTGCGAACAAAATTTGGCAAATTTAAAGCATAATTTTGCGATTGATTTTCTACACCGCTTAGGCTAATACCTGCTTTTTTGGCTTCTATAATGCCACAAGCCTTACCATTTACAAAAATTAAATAATCGCAAGGTTTGCCATCTTGCATAGTAAATTCACGCACTATGACATTTCCGCCATTTGCTGTAATATCGAATTGATTTTTGTCTAAAACTAGCCAACCTGCATTTTGTAAAAGCTTATCAATGTCAATTCTAGCTTCTAATTCAGGGTTCATTTATGTCCTTAAAATTTTTATAAAATTATATCATAATGTAAATTTTATCGCAAAATCAAAATTTAAACCGCATTTTGGTAAAATCCAAAAATGCAAATTTTTAAATTTTTAAGGCAAATTTACAAATGAGATACAAAACAAAACAGATAAAAGTAGGAAATGTTGCTATCGGTGGGGACGCTCCGATTTCGGTGCAGTCGATGACATTTTCGAAGACAAAAGATATAAATGGCACACTTGCGCAAATCAATCGCCTTTATTTTGCGGGTGCTGATTTGGTGCGATGTGCCGTGCTAGATCATGACGACGCAAAAGCTTTGGCAGAGATAAAGAAAAACTCGCCTTTGCCGATAGTGGCAGATATTCATTTTAACTATCGCTTGGCGTTGGAAGTCGCCCAATTCGTCGATGCGATTCGCATAAATCCGGGCAATATCGGCGGAAGTGAGCGCATAAAAGAAGTGGTAAAAGCGTGCAAAGAGCGAAATTTGCCGATTCGCATAGGTGTAAATTCGGGCTCGCTCGAAGAGCAGTTTGAAGTCAAATTTGGTAGAACCCCGCAAGGTATGATTCAAAGTGCGCTTTATAATTTCAAATTGCTCGAAGACTTTGATTTTACCGACATTGCGATTTCGCTTAAAAGCTCCGATGTGCCCCGCACGGTTGAAGCGTATCGCACACTTCGTCCGCTTTGCGAGTATCCGTTTCACTTAGGCGTTACAGAGGCTGGGACGACCTTCCACGCGACGATAAAAAGCGCAATCGCACTTGGAACGCTTTTATTAGAAGGTATCGGCGATACGATGAGAGTAAGCATTACTGGCGAACTCGAAGAAGAAATCAAAGTCGCCAAAGCCATACTCCAAGACGCCGGAGTGCAAAAAAGTGGCATAAATATCATCTCATGTCCTACTTGTGGGAGGCTGCAAAGCGATTTAGTCCGTGCGATTAAAATCGTAGAAGAGCGAACAAAGCACATAAAAGCACCTTTAAACATCTCTGTTATGGGCTGCGTGGTAAATGCGCTTGGCGAAGCCAAAGGCGCAGATGTCGCAATCGCCTTTGGCAAGGGAAATGGGCTAGTGATTCGCCACGGCGAAATAGTAGCAAAGCTAAAAGAGAGCGAGTTAGTGGAGAGATTTTTAAGTGAAGTTGAAGATGAGGTGAAGCGCTACGAAGAGCGCTAAATTTTGGCAAATTTAATGAAATTTAATCAAATTTAATCAAGGCAAATTTATGGAAGTAGCTGCAAATTTATATGATTTGGATATGGAAAGAGCGATTTTAAGCGCGCTCATACAAGACGACGAGGCATACAGCGAAATCGGCGATATGATTGGCGTGGGGGACTTTTATTTCAAGCCACATGCCGATGTTTATGAGGCTATCACGAAGTGCGTGGCGCATGATGAGCCTATCGCGCCTAGTTTTATCAAAAAATGGCTAGAAGGCAGGTATAACGAGCAAATTTTTGCTGAAATTTTGGCTACAAGCGGTTTGATTGATACTAGAAAATATGCAAACGAGCTAAAAGAAAAATCTATCAAACGCGGACTAAATTCTATCGCGCACAGGACACCTACTATCGTAAATGAAACCCAAAAAGCCAAAGAAGCCGCCGATAAAATCAGCGCAGAAATCTACAAACTAATCGACGAGGAAAAGCACGGCGGGGTCAAAACCAGCCCCGAAATCATCACCGAAGTCGTCAGCGAGCTTCGCAAACAAAAAGAGCAAGCAGGCTCCGAGCTAGTGGGGCTTGACACGGGCTTTACATACCTTAATAAATTTACCAAAGGCTACAAACCAGGCGAGCTTATCATTATCGCTGCGCGCCCAGGTATGGGAAAGACAGCCTTCGTGCTAAACTCCATGCTAAAAACGCTCGAAAAGGGCAAGGGCGTGGTGTTTTTCTCGCTCGAAATGCCAGCCGTGCAGATTATGTATAGAATGCTAAGTATCGGAAGCTCTGTGCCACTAAATTCGATTTTAAGTGCGACGCTAAGCGATGATGATTGGAGCAGGTTTAATGCCGAGTGCGAGCGTATGATGGATTTGCCGCTTTTCGTCTATGATAGCGGTCATGTCAATATTCAGCAGGTGCGCACCCAAATGCGCAAACTCAAAGCCGCGCACGAAAATATCGAGCTTTGCGTGGTGGATTATATAGGTTTGATGACAAGCACTAGTAATTTTAGCGAGAGGCATTTGCAAATCGCCGAAATTTCGCGCGGATTAAAGCTACTTGCGCGCGAGCTAAACATACCGATTATCGCGCTTTCACAGCTCAATCGTGGCGTGGAGCTTAGATCTGATAAACGCCCGCAAATGGCGGATTTGCGCGAGAGTGGGGCAATCGAGCAGGACGCGGATATTATACTTTTTGTTTATCGCGATGAGGTCTATAAAGAAAGGGCGTATCGCGAGAAAAGAGCTGCGCTGGAAATGGCAGGCAAAGATCCGAGCGAAATCGAGGAATTTAAGCGAAATGAGCTAGAAGAAAAGGCAGAAATCATCATCGGCAAAAACCGCTCAGGCGAAGCAGGGCGCACGATAGAGGTCGCATTTCAGGGGCCTTATACGCGCTTTGTGGATTTGGTGAGCTTCGGCGGTGCGCCAATGGAGAGTAGCGAGTTTGAAATGACGCCAGATATGACGCCGGATTTTGCCGAAGCAATGCCAATGGTGGGCGAAATTTCGCTAGAAAATGGGGCAGGTGCGCCAAATACTGCGCCGGAATTTGCGCCAAATTTTGCAAATCAGGGCGTGGGAGATACTGCGCCAAATTTTGCGCAAGAAAGCGAAAGCGGGGAATTTATCGAAACAGGGGCAGATGAGATTATGCAAAGCGTAGATGTGCCAAGCCAAAGCGTAGATATCGAAAGCTTTGCGATCCCTGATACAAATATGGCAAATGTCCTAAAACAGGGCGCATATACGCAAAATCAAAGTCAAGGCGAAGAGCTTTTTGGCGATGAAAATGCGAGCGAAAACGACGAAAACCCTGTGGATATTTAGGGGTAAAATTTAGCTAAATTTTGAAATTTAAGGAATTTGATGTTTGAAAAAATCGGCGAATTTTTAAATTCGCCAAAAATCGCAAAACCATATTTAATCATAGTTTTGGCCTATATGTCGGCTGTGGCGCCACTTTCGACGGATATGTATCTGCCAGCGCTCAAAAATGTCCAAACTAGCTTTGAGACGAGCGAATTTTACACTCAGCTCTCAATCAGCGCGTTTTTTGTGGCATTTGCGCTAGGTCAGCTAATCTATGGGCCGCTAAGCGACATTTATGGTCGCAGAAAACCCCTGCTAGCGGGCGTTGCGCTATTTATCGTGGCGAGTATTTTATGCGCTAATACCCAAAATATCTACGCTTTTATATTTTTTAGATTTGTTCAAGCCCTTGGCGGGTGCGCTGGCGTGGTGATTGCGCGCGCTGTGATAAATGATAAATTTGACACCGCCCAGGGCGCGTCAGTTTTGGCGCTGATGATGATAGTAGGCTCCATAGCGCCTATGTTAGCGCCCACATTTGGGGCGTTTATACTAGATTTTGGCGGGTGGAGAGTGATATTTGGCACGCTTTTTGTGCTTGGAATAATTTTATTTTGTATGATATTTTTAGGGCTTAGGGAGAGCGCGATTATCGACAAGAGCCTAAAACTAGGCTTCAAACCCGTTTTTATAAACTACGCTAGAATTTTGCAAAATCGCAAATTTTTCATTTTTACGCTTTCGTCTGCACTTACAATGGCGGCGATGTTTGCCTATATCACGGGCTCTGCGTTTGTTTTTAAGGAGCATTTTGGGCTAAGTAGCAAGGAATTTGGGCTGATTTTTGGCATAAATGCGCTGTCAATGACGATTTTTTCGGCGATAAATGCCAAAATCGTGCAAAAAATCTCGCCTTTTGTGATTTTGCAATTTGCCTTTTTAGCGATGATTGTGGGAGCTTTGTGTTTGCTTGGGTGCGGGCTTTTGGGGCTTGGATTTTGGGCGTTTGAGGTTTGCCTTTTTTTCACGCTGGGTATGAAGGGGCTCATAATCCCAAATGCCGTGGTGCTTGCCATGGCGCGCTTTAAGGGCAAATCAGGCTCAGCATCGGCTGTGCTAGGCGCGGTGCAAATGGCGGTAGCTGGACTAATCGCCGCAATCGTGGGAGCTGCCGGCGCAAATCACCCATTTTCGCTAGCTGTGGTAATGGCGATTTGCATTTTCCTAGGATACGGCGTCTATCTGTGTGCGAATAAAAAATTCACTAAAAATTTAAAGCGCAAATTTAGCTAAATTCGCAGAATTTTAAAATTCTGTGAATTTTTGCCAAAACACTGCGCCGATTAACCAAAATTTATATATTATTATCAAAATTTGCGCTAAATTTTGGCGCAAATTTAGCGTTTTTACCTTTGATTTTTAGATAAATTTCTTCGGAATTTATGGCTCTTTCCCCGATATTTCTATCATATTATTCCTTTTGATAAAAAATACGACTCTTTGGTTTTTGCGCTGTTTTTAGCCCTTTTTTGTGGCGAGTATGATACAGACTTTTAATCATACTATGCGTTAAGCTCTCGCTCTTGTGAGTTGTTTTTAAATTCTTTATTTTGGTAAAATTTCACTTTTTTGATACAATATAAGCGTAATAAGTGGCAGATATACCATGTGGTCGTGTTGCGCCGTTTAAATAGTGCCATCGCGAGTTCAACTCTCGTCACCATTTATTACCTTTGAAATTTTTATTAAAGCTTTATGTTGAATTAAGACTGCGATTGCCGCCCAAAAGTAGCCACTTTGGGTAAGTTCAGCCCTTTTGTTAGGGTCGCGGGTATAGGTCTTTACCGCAAACATAAATGCTAAGAGCTTGGCTAGCTCTTTTAAAATCTAAGAGTTGATGGCGGTAACATAGTAGTCCGGGCAATCCCTTTAAAAGCAGGATAAGATTGCGTATTGTAGGTGCGAGTCCTACCGCTCTTAGATTTAAATTTTATATAATCTAAATAAGCAAAGCAAAGGCGTAGCCAAAGCAGAGCAAATTCATCACACAAAGGCAAAATTATGGAAAATGTCGCACTAGGACTTTTATGTGTGTTTATCATAATCGGCTTAATTTCATGGGTGGGAAAAAGGTTTTTTGATTTGCCGACTGGCTGGTCGATTTTAGGCTTTTTGGTTCTTTTGGGCGGTTGCAGCGAGTAAAAACTTGTTTTAGCCTTTCGATGAGTTCTTTGAAATAAGCGCAAATTATCCAAAAATAAAATTCAAGCTTAGCGTTTCGTGGAATTTGAAATTTTAAAATTTTGTAGATTAATGCCCTGCAATGGTAAATTTGCGCCACCGCAAGGCATAAAAGGCAAATTTACGCCATAGCTTCGGCGCGGGCTAGAAGCTCTTTTGCCCCTTTGGCGATAAATTTATCGGCAAAATCTGTGCCGATTTTTTGCGCTATTTTCGCATCGATTCCTGCGCGTGCAAGGCAGAGTTTATCCTCGATAAACTCGCTTCCATCAGGCAGTCCCACGACTGCGCGCACGATTACGCTATCATCTGAGATTTGCGCATTTACGCCGATTGGCACTTGGCAACCGCCCTCCAATCTCGCCACAAACGCCCTTTCCAAATTTGTCGCAAGCACGCTGTTTTCGTCGTTTATGAAATTTAAAATTTCGAGCAACTCTTTTTTGTCGGCACACTCAATCCCAAGTGCTCCTTGACCCATTGCAGGCACCATTTCATCGAGCTCGAAGGTATAAACATACGCCACTTCGGCTCTTAAATTTAGCCTATTTATCCCAGCCATTGCCAAAATTATCGCGTCAAATTCGCCGTCTTTTAGCTTTTTGAGGCGTGTTTGGACATTTCCGCGAAGCGAAATAATCTCCAAATCAGGGCGCATTTTTAGTAGTTGCATTTTACGGCGAAGGCTCGTGGTGCCGATTTTAGCGCCATTTGGTAGGTCGCTAAATTTAGCGTATTTTTCGCTAATCATCGCGTCTCTTTCGTCCTCCCTAGCACCGATTGCAGCCAAAACTAGACCCTCGGGAAAGACAACTGGCACATCTTTTAGGCTATGCACGGCTAGGTGGGCTTCGCCTCGGAGCATACACTCTTCGAGTTCTTTGGTAAATAGCCACTTGCCGCCGATTTTTGCAAGCGGTGTGTCTAAAATTTTATCGCCCTTGGTTTTCATGCTTTTTAGCTCGACCTTAACTCCGTGTTTTTGCTCGATTAGCGATTTTATGTGTTCGCTTTGCCACAGAGCTAGCACGCTTCCGCGGGTGGCTATGATTAAATTTTGCATTTATTCTCCTTTTTTCTCTTCGATGATTTCAGCGTCGATTATATCGTCGTTTGCGTGGTTTTTGGGTCTGTAATGGGTGCTGTTTTGCGCGCTATAATCGCTGCTGTTTCGATAAAATGTGTCGTTTTTGGAGGCGGGGTTTTTCAGGTATAAAATCACCGCCACTACGAGCAAGCAAACGCCCAAAATATCGCTAAGTATGAGTGGCACGCATAGCGCAAAACCAGCCGCGACAAAGCCAAATTCACTCAAAATATATTTTGGCGTGATACGGGCAAAATTTGCCAAATTTACCATTGGGCGTTTTGTCATCAAAAATAGCCCCAAAATCGTGCTGACAAGGACTTCGATGACAAAAATCACAAATCCGTTTGCATGCAAAAAATAGTATGTGATTATCATTTCTAGCACCAAATACGGAAGTATCAAAAACCTAAACATTTCTATCCTTGCTGAAATTTAAAGCACCAATTTTATCAAAAGCTTTCTAAATTTTCTATTTTTTGCATTAGCGCCTCGCACGATTTAGCGATATCGTCATAACAGCTCTCAAAATCGCGTGTGTAGTATGGATCTGCGATGATTTTTTGCGATTTTGGCGCGTTTTGACCTACCGTAAATTCGAGCAAGAATTTTACTTTTGGCGAATTTTGCCCAAAAATTCGGGCTAATGAGTGCATGTTTTCTTCGTCCATACACAAAATCAAATCAAATTTTTCAAGATCAGCTTTTGTGATTTGCGTGGCAACATGAGCCATGAGAGGCACGGCCTTTTCGCGTAATACTCGCTTGGTTTCGTAGTATGGCGCAGAGCCGATTTCATCGGTGTGAGTGGCTTTGGAATCGCAATGAATTTTATCTTGCAAACCGCGAGTTTTTACTAAATTTTCCATGATAGCCTGCGCCATTGGCGAGCGACAAATATTTCCGTGACAAACGAATAAAATTCTCATTTCTGCCCTTTATTGCGTGATTATGTCGTAGTGATTAGGGATATTTGGCGCGAAAATTTTTTCGTCTATTTTTTCGTTTTTGCGCACGCTTTGCAGATTTATCACGACTTTGTTATCGAGTTTGTCGGTGTATGAGATCTGGCTAGGGGCGTCGTTTTGGGTAGTGATGAAGTATTTCACGCCGTCAAGCTCGGCTTCGTAAGCGCCAGATTTGTTTTGTTTCGCGTCAGATAAAATCGCCACTAAATTCGGCGTTTCTTTGATATTTGTGATGATAGCTTGCTCCAAATCAGGTTCGATGACCGTAACCTTTGTGAAGCTAAAAAATATATTTTTTTTCGTAGGGCTTGTGTAGTGCCACACGGCATGCTCTTTGGTCGCGCTAAAATCGCCTGTGTAGTTGATTTTGGCGTCTTCGCTTTGGACGCTTTGGGTGAAATTTGCGCTTAGAGTGTCGAATTCGAGCGGATTTGCGAGCGAAAACGAAGCGCAAAACGCCAATGCAAAAACAGATTTTTTCATATCTCAAACCTCTTTAAATTTAAAATTTTGCGTTATTATAGCTGTTTTTATTAAGTTTAATTAAATAAAAACTAAAAATATGGTAATATGTTCGGTTAAAATTTTAAAATGAAGGTTTGAAATGTTTAAAAGAGTAGTTAGAGGGATTTTTGGCACGAAAAACAATCGTGTGGTCAAACAATACGCAAAACGCGCAAAAGAGATAAACGCGCTAGAAAAAAAATACGAAGCACTCGATGATGAGGCGTTAAAGGCTGAATTTAACGCACTTAAAGAGCAAATCCAAAATGGCGAAACAACAACTGATAAAATTTTGTATGATGTTTTTGCTATCGTCAGAGAGGCCTCAAAAAGGGTGCTAAATATGCGCCATTTCGATGTCCAGCTAATCGGCGGTATGGTTTTAAACGACGGCGCGATAGCTGAGATGAAAACAGGCGAGGGAAAGACGCTGGTCGCAACTCTTCCTGTGGTTTTAAACGCTATGAGTGGCAAGGGTGTGCATGTCGTTACGGTCAATGACTATCTAGCTAAACGCGACGCCGAGCAAATGGGCGTTTTGTATAATTTTTTAGGACTTAGCGTTGGCGTAGTAGTCGGTGGCGAGTATAACGATACTAAGCGCAAAGAGGCTTACGCTTGCGACATAACTTACGGCACAAATAACGAATTTGGCTTTGATTATTTGCGTGATAATATGAAATTTAGCAGCGAAGACAAAGTGCAAAGAGGTCATCATTTTGTAATCGTCGATGAAGTTGATAGTATTTTAATCGACGAGGCTAGAACTCCACTAATCATTTCAGGTCCTACAAACCGCACACTTGATGGCTATGTCAAAGCAAACGAAGTAGCCAAACAAATGGTGCAAGGCCAGGCGCCAGACGATCCAAAAGAGAAGCCAACCGGCGATTTTATATTAGATGAAAAAAATAAAAGCGTGCTAATTACCGAAGCAGGTATTGCAAAGGCTGAAAAACTCTTTGGCGTAGATAACCTATACAAGCTTGAAAACGCCGTTTTGAGCCACTATTTAGACCAAGCATTAAAAGCAAATTATATATTTAAAAAAGATGTTAATTATGTCGTGCGTGAGGGGCAGATAATCATCGTAGATGAATTTACAGGCAGACTAAGCGAGGGGCGTCGTTTTAGCGAGGGCTTGCACCAAGCCCTAGAAGCCAAAGAGGGCGTGCAAATCCAAGAAGAGAGCCAAACCCTAGCCGATATTACATTTCAAAACTATTTTAGAATGTATGAAAAACTAGCAGGCATGACCGGCACAGCCCAGACCGAGGCGACTGAGTTTTCTCAAATTTATAAATTAGAGGTCGTTTCAATCCCTACAAATATCCCAGTGCAAAGACTAGATCAAAACGATTTGATTTACAAAACAGAGCGCGAGAAATTTAACGCCGTAATCGAGGAAGTAAAAAGGCTAAACAAAAAAGGTCAGCCAGTCTTAGTCGGCACCGCGTCGATTGAAAAATCAGAGCTACTTCACGAGCTTTTGGTTAAAGAAAAAATCGCTCACTCTGTGCTAAATGCCAAAAACCACGAAAAAGAGGCGCAAATCATCGCCGAAGCCGGTGCAAAGGGCGCTGTAACAATCGCTACAAATATGGCAGGACGGGGTGTAGATATCCGCATAAATGATGAAGTCAGGGAGCTTGGCGGGCTTTATATCCTAGGCACAGAACGCCACGAAAGCCGCCGTATCGACAACCAGCTCCGCGGTCGCTCAGGCCGTCAGGGAGATCCGGGCGAGAGTAGATTTTATCTGAGTTTAGAGGATAATTTGCTTCGAATTTTTGGTAGCGATAAGATTAAAAATATTATGGAGCGTTTGGGTTTGCAAGACGGCGAACATATCGAGTCGAAAATGGTCTCTCGTGCCGTAGAAAATGCGCAAAAAAAGGTCGAGAGCCTGCATTTCGAGGCCAGAAAACATATCCTAGAATACGACGATGTCGCAAACGAGCAGAGAAAGACGATTTACAAATACCGAAACGAGCTTTTGGATAAAGAATTT
Source organism: Campylobacter sp. JMF_08 NE1 (assembly GCF_027737875.1). Lineage (NCBI taxonomy): Bacteria > Pseudomonadati > Campylobacterota > Epsilonproteobacteria > Campylobacterales > Campylobacteraceae > Campylobacter > Campylobacter sp. JMF_08 NE1. The sequence continues at coordinate 42,072 of NZ_JAOVUC010000002.1, read as the reverse complement.
GATCTAAAAGACAAAATTTTGCAAAACCGCGAAGAGTATATCGCAAGCGTGCTAGATGATTTGGAGATTTTCGACGGAGATGAGAAGGAAAAATTCGATTATGAGGCGATAATAAACCGCATTTTAAACGATACTGGCGAAACGCTAGATGAGGCGAATTTGAAAAACGCTAATGATTATGGCGAGCTAAAAAGCGTGATTGTAGAGCAACTTCAAAACTCTTACGAGGAAAAAATGAGCCAAATCGATCAGGCTCAGCGCAAAGAGATCGAAAAAATGCTTTATCTGCAAATCGTAGATCGCGATTGGAGAGAGCATTTATACCAAATGGATACCCTAAAAACGGGCATTGGACTAAGGGGATACAATCACAAAGACCCGCTAACCGAGTATAAAAAAGAAAGCTACAATCTCTTTATGGAGCTTGTTTTGCGCCTAAAAAGCGATAGTATCCGCACCTTGCAACTAATTCGCTTCAAAACCCAAGAAGAAATCGACGCCGAAAGAGAGGCTATGCAAGAGCAAATGCGTAGCGAAGCGCAGGACGAAATAAGCAAAGCTAACACAAATGAGGACGAAATTTCAAATTCTAGCCAAAGCACAGAAAATAGCGAATTTTCGCTAGGCGCGAAAAAACCTAAACGAAACGACCCATGTCCATGCGGAAGCGGTAAAAAATACAAAGACTGCCACGGTAAAGGTGGCCCTAAAAAAGGCGGTTTTGCAAGGTAACTTGCAAACGCCTAATTTTAAAATTCACAGGGCAGACTTTGATAAAATATCTACTTTTTAAATATTTGCGTTTTGACAAATCCCAGCCATTTATCACGCTTTCTGCGATTTTGGCGTTTTTGGGCGTGAGTATTGGACTAATGGTGCTAATCATCGCAATGGCGATAATGAACGGTTTCGATAAAGAATTTCAACGCAAACTCTTTACGATGAATTATCCTATCACGATACACAGCCAGTTTCGTGGTGGTATCACAAACGATGATGTCGAAATTTTAAAGGGTGATTTCCCAAATTTAAAATTTAGCCCATATATCAGCTCGCAAGTCATCGCCAAAAACGGCGATAGATTAGAGGGTGGAATAATCTTTGGCGTAAATTTGGCTGATGAAATTCAAATAAACTCAGTCGTCGCACAGGGGGCGAAAGACGCGAATTTGAGCGAATTTGGCATTATGGTCGGTAAGGGCATAAAGGACGAATTTATGCTAGATATGGGCGATAAAATCACAATGATTTTTACCAAAAACGACCCAGGCGGATTTGCGCTGATTCCTAAAATGAAGCGATTTGAAGTGCGCGCTAGCTTTGATTCTGGTTTGATTGCTTATGACAAGGCGTATTCTTACGCGAGCGTGGGCGATTTGGCGAAAATTTTGGGCTATGACGAGGGGCGATATGACGGGGTGCATGTTTTCTCAGACGATCCATTTAAGGATTTAGAAATCATTAAAGAAAACCTCCCGCCGAGCGCGCGCGCTGTTGGCTGGTGGCAACAAAACGGCAACTTTTTCTCAGCCCTTGCGCTTGAAAAACGGGCGCTTTTTTTGGTGCTTTTGCTAATAATCTTAGTGGCTAGCTTAAATATCGTTAGTTCGCTTTTGATGACCGTGATGAATCGTCGCCAAGAAATCGCGCTTTTGCTTAGCCTTGGAGCGAGCAAAAAAGAGGTGAAAAAGACATTTTTCTCGCTTGGGGCGACGATTGGCGGAAGCGGAATAATTTTTGGCCTTATTTTAGGGCTTTTTGGGGTTTGGTTGCTTGGAAATTTCGATATCATCGACCTGCCAGCCGATGTTTATGGAAGCAGCAAACTGCCTATGGAGCTCTCATTTAGCGATTTGATTTCTACCGTGGTAGGAGCTGTGATAATAGTAGCGCTCTCATCGTGGTATCCAGCCAAAAAGGCCACCGAAGTCGATGTTTTGCAAACTTTGCGTAATGAATAATTTAAATTTAATAAAGGAGAATTTATGAAAAAGTTAATTTTATGCGCCCTAGTGGTTGGGTTTTTTATCGGTTGTGCTGGCACAAAAGAGCCGGGCGTGAGCGAGAGCGCGCCAATCGAGCAGAAAAAAATCGAGCCAAATTTCAACCAAAATAGCGCTGGTTGCACCACGGGTTGTATGGACGCCGTAATCAAAGCCCAAGAAGCAAACAAAAATATAAAAAGATAAATTTCAATGGTAGTTTTTAACTACCATTTCCACTTAAAATTCCCAAATTTAGCCCAAAAATAAATCTGATTTTTATTAAATTTAAGGTAAAATTGAAGCTTAAATTTTTATTTAAAGGTTTTTTATGACTTTAATCGACGGAAAAGCGATAAGCGCAAAGGTCAAAGAAGAGGTAAAAATCGCAGCCAAAGAGCTTAGTGCGAAGAGTGTAACTCCGGGGCTTGCGGTGATTTTAGTGGGCGAGGACAAGGCTAGTGCTACTTATGTGGCTAGCAAAGAAAAGGCGTGCATAGCGTGCGGGATAAATTCTTACCCATATCATCTAAGCGCGCAAACTACCGAAACTGCGCTATTAGAGCTAATTGATGAGCTTAATGCTGATGAAAATGTCGATGGCATACTTGTCCAACTTCCACTTCCAAAACACATTGATACAAATAAAATTTTAGAAAAAATCGATCCTAGCAAAGATGTCGATGGATTTCACGCTGTAAATGTCGGCAGGCTAGTTAGCGGATTAGAGGCTTTTGTGCCATGCACGCCACTTGGCATTATGCGACTTTTGGCTGAATACGGCATAGCGACAAACGGCGCAAACGCTGTGGTAATTGGCAGAAGTAATATAGTCGGCAAACCTATGGCAAATTTGCTTTTAAACGCGAATTCTACCGTTACTATCACACACTCTCGCACCAAAAATTTAGCCGAAATTTGCTCGCAGGCTGATATCTTAGTCGCAGCGATTGGAAAGCCAAATTTCGTAACCCCTGACATGGTAAAAGATGGCGCAGTGGTCATTGATGTAGGCATAAACCGCCTAGAAAACGGCAAACTAACTGGCGATGTGGATTTCGACGCAGTCGCGCCTAAATGTTCATTTATCACGCCAGTTCCTGGTGGCGTGGGTCCTATGACAATCGCAATGCTACTTCAAAACACAATCACATCGGCGCGCAACCGCCTAAAAAGAAGCAAATAAATGAAATTTTTAGGTTCGCTTTATCGCTTTTCATCTAGCTGGGTTGGCACGATTTGTATTGTGCTTTTTATCATACTTTTTGTGGCGCAAGCTTTTGTGATTCCGAGCGGTTCGATGAGAGTTACGCTTTTGGAGGGCGATTTTTTGTTTGTGAAAAAATTTAGCTATGGAATACCAACCCCTCATATCCCATTTATCGAGGTTCCAGTAGCCCCTGATAGCGACGGAGACGGACATTTGTTTCAAGGCAAACGCCCACAGCGTGGTGATATCGTGGTATTTCGCTATCCAAAAGATGAGAAAATTCACTATGTCAAGCGAAATTTCGCCGTTGGTGGAGATGAAGTGATTTTTGATTTAGATAATTTCTACCTCAGACCAAATGAAGGCGATGAATTTATAGAACAAAACTATGATAAAAGCGATATTGTCATCTTAAACGGACAAAAATATGTCAAAGAGCCGTATAAATTCAAAGGCATAAACTACAATCCGCATTTTAGAAACGCCATGCGGGCAAGTATGCTTGGAAATTTAGAGCGCAAAAGCCTAGCAATGCGCCCTATAATGGTGGCTGAGAGTGAGAAGGTGTATGAATACGGCAGTGTGAAATTTAACGCATTTTATATCAAAGTTCCGCAAGATGAGTTTTTTATGATTGGCGATAACCGCAACAACTCGGGCGATAGCAGGTATTGGGGCACCGTGCCGTATCGCCTAATCGTAGGCAAGCCGTGGTTTACTTATTTTAGTATCGACCCGGATAAAAAAATCCGCTGGGAGAGAATAGGGCGTTTCATCGACACGCTTCAAAGCGATGAGAGCTTGATTTATGAGCAAAAATAAAGGGAAAATATGCAGATAAAAAAGGTTTTTATTGCGGGTGATCACGCTTCGCCGGCTGTGAAGGAAGAGGTCAAAAAAATAATTGCAAATTTGGGCTATGAGTTCGAAGATTTGGGCACAAATGACGAAAATATCAGCGTGGATTATCCTGATTTCGCGAAAATTTTGGCTGATAAAATTTTGGTTGAAAGCAAAAATTTAGTTAGCGCAAATGGCGAGCAAAATGGCGAAATTATAGATAGCACAAAATTTGGAATTTATGGAATTTTAATTTGTGGCACAGGCATTGGGATTTCGATTGCGGCAAATCGCCACGCACATATTCGTTGCGCGCTTTGCCACGATAGCTTAACTGCTAGGCTTTGCAGGGAGCATAATAACGCAAATGTGCTTGCATTTGGCGCAAGAGTGTTAGGAATCGCAGAGATTGAGGATATGATAAAGACATTTTTTGGCACAAATTTTAGTGGCGGCAGACACGAAAGACGCGTGAATAAGCTAGGCGTGATTGCCTGTGATGTGAGCGCAAAATAGGGCGAGATATGATAGTGGTTTTTGAAATTTTAAGCTTTGTTTTGGCTGTATTATTGGTGCTTTCGATCCGTAAAAATATGAAAATTTACGATAAATTGGCAAAATGCGAAGACGAAATTTCAAAACTAAAAGAAAATCAAGAAAAGCTAAAATCTGCGTTGGAGCTTGGCATACAGGCCTTGCAAAGCGACGAAGCAGAAAAGTTAAATTTAAGATTGCAAAATGCAAAATTATTAAAGGATAGAGGATGAAAACTTTAAGCAATGATGATAAAGCTTATCTTTTTAAATCATTAAGGACTATCGAGGATTTCCCTAAACCTGGGATTTTGTTTTACGATGTAACGACACTTTTGGGCGATAAAAAGGCATTTAGCTTTTTGCTAGATCATCTCGTAGATCGCTACAAGGATTATGAACTTGATTATATCGTAGGGATTGAGAGCAGGGGGTTTATCTTTGGTGCGGCACTTGCGGCTAGGCTAAATTTGGCTTTCGTGCCGATTCGCAAACCAAAAAAACTTCCATATATCACCATTTCGCAAAAATACTCTCTCGAATACGGCTTCGATCAAGTTGAAATGCATGTTGATGCCTTTGACGCAGTCGCAAACGCGCAAAACCGCAAAGCCAGAGTGCTTTTAATCGACGATTTAATCGCTACTGGTGGCACTGCCAAAGCCGCGCTTGATTTGATTGCACAAACAAATGCTGATTGCGTGGAAGCGTGCTTTTTGCTAAATTTGCGCGCATTAAACGATTTGGGCGAATTTGAAGCAAGAACGAAAGTTTATTGTGTTTTAGAGGCTTAGTTTGGAAGAAACGCTCAAAGAATTTCTAACCCAGTATCATCAATACGCTTATATCGTGCTTTTTGCGTGGTGCGCATTAGAGGGCGAAATCGCGCTAGTTTTGGGCGGGATTTTGGCGCACGAGGGGCATATAAATTTACCACTTGGTATTTTTGTCGCGGCGTGTGGGGCGTTTGCGGGCGATCAATTTTATTTTTATATCGGCAGGTATAATAAAAACTACATTAGCAAAAAACTCGCCACCCAACGGCGCAAATTTGCTATCGCGCACCTGCTTTTACAGCGTTGGGGCTGGATTTTGATATTTATCCAGCGATATATGTATGGTTTGCGTATGATAATTCCGATGAGTATCGGCATTACCCGTTATAGTGCCAAAAAATTTGCATTTATCAATTTTTTGAGTGCGATTGCATGGGCTAGCATGACGATGATACCTGCGTGGTATTTCGGCAAGCAAATTTGGCAAGCGATAAATTTGATCGAGCAATACTGGTATTTTGCGATACCGCTGATTGCCGGAATTGTCTTTGGGTTTTATAAAATTTTTGCAAGATTAGAAAATCATTTTATAAATTTAAGAAAGGATAGAGATGAAAGTAACATTATTGAATCAAAATTTTGACGCGATAAATGCGGATTTTGAAGTGATTTTTATCGTCAGTGGCGACACGGCTCACCGCTTTGTCAAAGACGGCGATAAATTTGATTTTTTTGATTACAAAGGCGAGGGAAATTTGCTTTTAAGCGAGCAAAAAAGGCTATATATAGGCATAAAAGCTCTAGAATACGATCGCGTGAGAGTGGGCGTGGCACAGGCATACAACACGCTAAAAAATCTTAAAATTTCAAATTTTAAAATCGCATTTTATGATTGTGGTTGCACGAAAAAAAGCGCAATGGCTATGGCTGAGGGCGCAGTGTTGGGCGCGTATGAGTTTAACAAATACAAAAGCGAAAAAAAATCCTACACTCTAAATGAAATTTTTATCGCTAGCGATACATACACAGGCTCTACGCTAGAAGCCGATAAAGCTGGTCGTGGCGTGAAATTTGGCACTATTATGGCGGACGCGGCGAATTTCGCCAAAAACGGCGTCAATGAAATCCCTGAAATTTACACTCCGCATAAAATGGCAGACGAGGCTGAAATTTTGGCTTCAAACTACGATGATGTCAGCGTAGCTGTGTATGATGAGAGATTTTTAGAAGAAGAGAAAATGAACGCGTTTTTGGCTGTCAATCGCGCCTCAGCTCATCGCCCACGCCTAATCCACCTTACCTACAAACCTGAAAAATGCCTTCAAAAGGTCGTTTTTGTGGGCAAGGGTTTGACCTATGATAGTGGCGGACTTAGCCTAAAACCGAGCGATTATATGCTCACAATGAAAGCCGACAAAAGTGGCGCGCTTGCAGCTATGGCGATTATCAAGGGCGCTGCCGAGCTTGATTTGCCTTTTGAAATCCACGCTATCATCGGTGCTACCGAAAACATGATAGGCGGCAACGCCTACAAACCAGACGATGTGCTAATCTCTCGCTCTGGCGTGAGTATCGAGGTGCGAAACACAGACGCAGAGGGCAGGCTAGTGCTGGCTGATTGTCTAAGCTACGCTCAGGATTTAAACCCTGATTTGCTAATCGATATGGCGACGCTTACAGGGGCTTGCGTAGTGGGACTTGGCGAATACACAAGCGGAATTTTAGGAAATAACGAAGAGTTAAAGCTAAAATTTAAAAATTTAACCAAAGCTAGTGGTGAGCTTTTCACGATTTTAGAATTTAATGATTATTTGCGAGAACTTATCAAATCAAATATCGCAGATGTCTCAAATACAGCGTCTAGTAGATACGGTGGCACGACCACAGCGGGGCTTTTCCTTGATAAATTTATCAAACCTGAATTTAAAGACAAATGGCTCCACCTCGATATTGCAGGCCCAGCCTATGTCGAAAAAGCGTGGGGATATAACCAATTCGGCGCGACAGGTGCGGCAGTTAGAGCAAATCTATACTACCTAATGGCTCTGCAAAAAGAGCTAGAAAAGAGGGGCTAATGGGGCTTTCTGTTGGAATCGTAGGTTTGCCAAATGTGGGCAAATCTACCACTTTTAATGCGCTAACAAAGGCGCAAAATGCCCAAGCGCAAAACTATCCATTTTGCACAATCGAGCCAAACAAGGCTATCGTGCCAGTGCCTGATACTAGGCTTGATGAGCTAGCCAAAATCGTAAATCCAGAGCGTATCATGCACTCGACAATCGAATTTGTCGATATCGCTGGACTTGTAAAGGGTGCTAGCAAGGGCGAGGGTTTGGGAAATAAATTTCTCTCAAATATCCGTGAAGCTGAGATTGTTTTGCATATAGTGCGTTGCTTCGAAGACGGCAATATCACGCATGTCGAGGGCAGTATCGATCCGATCCGCGATATCGAAATCATCGAAACTGAGCTTGTTTTAGCTGATATCGAGCAACTGGGCAGAAAAATCGAGCGGCTAAACAAAGAGGCCAAAGCAAACGCCAAAGGCGCCAAAGAGGCCTTTGCACTCGCAAATGAGCTTTTAGAGCATTTAAATTTAGGCAAACCTGCTTCAAATTTCGCAGACAAAGACAGCGAAGTCTTTGCGAGCTTAAACAAAGAGTTGCGCCTGCTTTCTGCAAAAGAGGTGATTTATGGCGCAAATGTCGATGAGGACGGCATAGCGCAGGATAATGAGTATGTAAAAGCCGTAAAAGAGTATGCAAATGCGCGAAATGCCGAAGTTATCAAGCTTTGCGCTAAAATCGAAGAGGAATTAATCGGTCTAGGTGATGATGAAGCGCACGAAATGCTTCAAAGCCTAGGCGCGGAAGAAAGCGGACTAGATAATATCATCAGAAGATCTTTTGCGAAGCTAAATTTGATAAGCTATTTTACCGCTGGGGTTATGGAAGTGCGCGCATGGACGATAACCAAAGGCTGGAAAGCGCCAAAGGCGGCTAGCGTGATACATAATGATTTCGAGCGTGGCTTTATCCGTGCAGAGGTGATTAGCTACGATGATTTCGTGGCGTGCGGTGGCGAGGCTAGGGCAAAAGAGGCAGGAAAAATGCGCCTAGAAGGCAAGGATTATGTCGTAAATGATGGCGATGTAATGCATTTTAGGTTTAATGTGTAATTTAATTTTTTTTTGAAATATGCAAATTTTGATTTTTTTTCTTAAAATTTAAGTTTTTTTACATTAAAATCACTTGAAATTTTTGAAGTAAAATTTGCAAATTTATCTAAAATTTATGGTAAATGGGCGCGTGTTATCTTTCTATTTACTTTTTTTAGGTATTTTTTGATTTTATTTTTAAGGAGTTAAAATGAAAAAGTTTTTAGGTCTTTTGGCATTAGCAGGCGCAGTGACTTTTTCTGGTGCTAACACACTAGAACAAATCAAAGCGAGCAATACGCTAAGAATTGGTGTAGGTGAGCACGATGCTCCAATGAGTTCTATTTCAAAAAGTGGCAAATTTCAAGGTTTTGAAATTGAATTGGCGAAAGAACTAGCAAAAGCTATTTTAGGTGACGGCGGTAAGGTAGAATTTGTCGCTGTTAAAGATGCTGAGCGTATGGACGCAGTAACTCAAAACAGAGTTGATTTGCTAATCCACAATTATTCAAGAACACCTGAGCGCGAGAAATCAATGGACTTTTCTATGCCTTATCTTTCAACAACGGATGCTGTTGTTACTAAAAAAGATTTAGGTGTCCAAAGACTAAGCGATTTAAGAGGTAGAAGAGTTCTAGTTGTTCCAGGCACATCAGCTGAAGTCGCTCTTAACAAAGAACCACAAATCCAACAAGTTCCTTGCTCTACATCAAAAGAGTGCTTGGATAAATTAAGAGCTGGCGAAGCTGACGGCTATGCTAGAAAAATTACTGCAATCGCTACTATTCCTTTTGTTGATGATAGATTTGAGCTTGCTATCAAACGCATAGGAGCTATCGCTTTCAACTGCGTAGGCACTCAAAAAGGCAACCGCGATTTAATGGAAATCGTAGATAGCAAAATCCTATCTCTATCACAAGAAGGCTTCTTTGCAGATATGTATGAGCAAACTTTCGAGCTATTCTATCGTGGTGAGCTAGAAGAGAAAATGTTCGTTCTAGATGATATTTATGAAGCATTACTATAATTAGTGCTTTTTGATACTATACTTGGGCGCCTTTTTTAAGGCGCCTTTTTTTATGGCTGAAAATTTTATTTGTCCAATCTGCCATTGCGATAAAACTAAGTTTTTGAGGCAATTCAGTGAAATTCTTTAATCTCTAATCTGTCATTGCGAGAAACGGCGCAAGCCGTTTCGTGGCAATCTATGAGTGAAAAATTTAAGGTCAGTATTTTTGCAAATTCACCGCAAAGAATTTTAAACTCGTAGATTGCTTCGTCGCTGTTTCACAGCTCCTCGCAATGACAAAAAAAGTGTCATTGCGAGAAAACGAAGTTTTCGAAGCAATCCAGTAAAATTTATAGAGAATTTCAATTTATCAAATTTATCTGAATTTCCCTGGATTGCTTCGCTACGCTCGCAATGACAAATCAACGCGCATTTCGGGGCAGTATTTCAAACTTGCGGTAGCGGAAATCTCGTAATGACATTAAATTCCCAAATTTATTAAATTCAAAACCAAATTATGCTATAAACTTCAAATTTTTACAATCAAAATTTTAGGATTAAATATGAAAATTTTAAAAAGCACAGATAGCAATTTCGCGCAAGAATTCGAGGCTCTGGTAAATCGTGGCAATATGGACATGCAAAAGGTAATGCCGATCGTAAGCGGTATCATTGATGATATCAAGGCGCGCGGTGATGAGGCGCTAAACGAGCAAATAGCCAAATTTGACAAATGGGAAGTTAATGGAAATTTGGCGATTTCGCAAGATGAGATGAAAAAGGCTTTCGACGAGCTAAGCGACGAGCTAAAAACCGCGCTTAAAGTGGCGTATGATCGCATTTATGCCTATCACGAAAAACAGCTCGAAAAAAGCTGGATTGATTTCGGCGCGCACGGCGAAATTTTGGGTCAAAAAATCACGCCCGTAGATCGCGCGGGGCTGTATATCCCAGGTGGCAAGGCTGCTTATCCTAGCTCACTTTTGATGAACGCAGTGCCTGCAATCGTCGCAGGTGTCGCTGATATCACGGTCTGCACCCCTGCTGTGGGCGGAGTGGTAAATTCGCTTCTTCTTGCTGCCATGCATGTGCTAGGAATCAAAAAAGCCTATAAAGTAGGCGGTGCGAGCGCAGTCGCAGCCATGGCGTATGGCACGGAAACGATAGAAAAGGTCGATGTCATCACAGGCCCCGGAAATATTTTCGTAGCGACGGCTAAAAAGCTCGTTTTTGGCGATGTAAATATCGATATGATAGCAGGTCCTAGCGAAGTGGGCGTGCTAGCAGATGCGAGCGCGAGTGCGTATCACACGGCTGTGGATTTGCTAAGCCAAGCCGAGCACGACGAGATCGCAAGCAGTATTTTGGTAAGTGCAGATGAGAAATTTGCCCTTGCTGTAAAAGATGAAATTTATAAAATTTTGCCTACATTAGAGCGCGAGAGTATCGCTAAAAAGAGCATTGATGACAAGGGTGCGATTATCATCGCGCGAGATTTCGACGAGGCGATAGATTTGATGAACGACCTAGCCGTCGAACACCTAGAAATCGCCATGGACAACGCCTACGATTACCTTGCGCGCATTAAGCACGCAGGCGCGATTTTCTTGGGTCATTACACGCCTGAGGCTATGGGGGATTATTTGGCGGGGCCAAATCACACTTTGCCGACAGGTGGCAGTGCGAGATTTTTCTCACCGCTTGGGGTTTATCACTTCATCAAGCGAAGCTCGATAATCGCGCTAAATAAGGGCGCAATCGACGCTCTGGGCGAGGCATGCATGGCACTAGCACAGGCTGAGGGGCTCACAGCGCACAAAAAATCGGTTGAAATTCGCTATAAAAAATAATGATTGAAAAAATTTTCAAATTTTTTCTTTGGGTTTTTGTTTTTATATTGGCTTTGAGCCTTGCTATGATTGTATTTTTTTATTTTCTGTTTTCGCCGCCAGCTGGGTGCGATCCACGCGAGCCCAGCGACGCTTGCGATTTGCAAATCCCAAACTACGAGCGCCAGTTTGCAGATACAAAAGCCAACCCTTTTCCGCAAAATTTAACCCCAAAGCCTATATTTTGGGAAAATGCGATTGATGGGGCATTTCCTGATGCCATTAGCGTGCCTTATATTTACTTGCGAGATAAGCATGGCGTGTGGCTTCGCTACAATGAGAGATTGTCGTTTGATTATCTTTTGGGCGAAGATATGCCGGGGGAGCATTATTTATACATAGAAGATGATTTTTCGCCAAGCGAGGAAGTGCGAAAAAAGGAGAAATTTTACAGGCACAAATCGTGGAATATCACCCTAAAAGAGGGCGCAAACGAAATTTACAAGCAAACTGCACATAAAATCACTAGACAATACATTGGCTCGTTTGATTTGCACTCAAACCCGGGCAGGACGGTGTGGTTTCCTAGCAGTGCCGAGCAAAATTTCGAGGCGATTTCAAGATTGCAAATCCCACTTGAAGCTTACGATTTCCCGCCTAAACTAAATATAAATACCGAAATAACGCCCCAAAAATACGGTAAATTTCGCGGAGATAGCGAGGTTTTGCCAGTAGATGAAAATGTCTATGAGATCAAAACCGCCCAAGGAGCGCAAAAAATCCGCACCTCAAATATGAGCAAATGGCCAGTAGAATACAAAAAACAAAAGGCGATTTGCGGGGATAAATTTTGCCTGTTTCTTTTCACCGATACGGATAAAGAGCATAAATATTGCGAAAATATAGGCAATGAAACAGCGATACTGTTTTTAAATTTAGAGCGCAAATTCACTTCCAGATCATATACCAATAGCCCGCTACATAGGACTAATGGCTATCATTTTGGGCTAAAAGAGGGCTACGAAATCGACGATATAGCCTCATTTGAGATGATACCAAGCGAGTTTGCGGAGTTTAGGAAAGAGCAACAACCCGATAAAATGACCTACAAAAATGTCCCAACTGGCGAAAAATTTATCGAATATGAGCTTAAAATTTACGCCAAAGACGGCGCGCTCATCAATCAGTATTGCGACCACTACTACATGCACAAACCAATAAGAGAGTTGCAATGAAAATAGGGCAAATGGGCAAAATTTTTTATATTTTGGTTGCGTGCGCTTGTTTGGCTGGCGCAAATGAGCAGAATTTTACGCAGAATTTATCACAAAATTTTACGCAAAATTTAAGCGAGAGTATTTCTGTGGATACTGCGCCCGAGAGCGTTTCTGTGGATACTGCGCCCGATACTGCGCCGAATTTGGACGCAAATTCTAGCAATGGTGTTTTTGTGGATACTGCGCCAAATTTTGAAATTTTCCACGACGAAAACGCTACAAACGAGCAAATTTCTAGCGCGCTAGACGCACTTTTGGATTTTGCGCGCGCAAATGCTGAGCGCATAAATGAGGAATTTGGCGAGTATGGCGAGCGGATTTTCACGCATTTTATCTATAATTCCAAAATTTCGCGCACAGGCAAATTTGACTTCGACAAAATCTCTGAAATTTTAAAATTCAGCCCGAATTTGAATTATAACGAGGGCGAATTTGACAATCCATTAAATATCGTAAATTCCTATGGTTGCGATATCGGCGCAGGTGTGGAAAATGACGAAAATTCCACTAAATTTGATAGCGAGGAGCTGTTTGCGCTAATGGATTTGCTGGTAAGCAGTGGCGCCAAACCCAGCGAAAATGACGCTAAAATGGCTAGTGCGTGCGATAATTTCGACGCGTTTGCATATTTTTTGGCTAACGGCGCACCGCTAGGAAATGGCGTGGTCGCTGATATCACTTCGAGCGAGGCGGAGTTTATCAAGGATCAAAATATCACGCTCGATTATCTTTTAAAAACCCCGCCAAGCGATCTTAGGCGCATTGCGCAGAGTTACGATTTTTCGAAATTTCACGCCGATAAAATGCGGTTTTTCGAGGAAAGTTTGAAGTATAAAGGGATAAATGAGCTCGATAAAAAGGAGCTTGAAGGCTTTATTAAATTTTCTGCGCTTATGGATAATTCGCTCGCGGTGCAGTTTTTGTTGGAGCATGGCATTTGCGAGAAAGACCGCCAAATGTGCGCTTATATGAAGGCGCAGGCGAAGTATTTCGAGGCTGAGAAAATCTCGGATATGCTTAGCTTGGAGCTGAAACATAAATTTTGAAATTCTGTGAAATTTGAAATTTCACGCTGGCGCAACCTTAAAATACTGCACCGAAAATAAAATTCGTCATTGCGAGCGAGTGTAACGAGCGTGGCAATCTACGAATTAAAAATTTAAGGTCAGTATTTTTGCAAATTTATTGTTAGGAATTTTAAACTCGTAGATTGCTTCGTCGCTTCGCTCCTCGCAATGACAATAGCGAGCATTTTTTCATAATCTGTCATTGCGAGACCACGCAGTGGTCGAAGCAATCCAGTAAAATTTAGAGAGAATTTTAAAATTTGTAATTATTGACAAATTTGTCTGTGAATTGAAATTTATCTGAATTTCCCTGGATTGCTTCGGCAAAGCGTCTTGACGCTTTGCTTTTGCTCGCAATGACAGCGAATTTGCATTTTGGTAATTTAAGCTTTGGCGATTGCTTCGCTTTCTACGAAAGCTCGCAATGACAAATTGGAAACAATGGAAATTCTCTGGATTGCTTCGTCGCTTCGCTCCTCGCAATGACAAAAATAACAATTCGTCGCAATGCGCTCGCAATGACAAAAATCGGGCAGTATTTAGGAACTTGCGGTAGCGAAAGCTCGTAATAACAAAAATAATGCTTCTTGCAATGACAAAGAATTTTCGGGCATAAAAAAAGCGCCGAAAAATTCGGCGCCGAAATAAAAATAATAGTAAAATAACGATTATTTATCGTGTGCAATTCTTTCTTTCATAGAGCAAGCTTTTTGGTGTCCTTGCTCGCAAGCCATTGATAGTGATAGCATTGCACGATCGTGATTATGCCATTTGCCGTCTAAAACTGAGTGGAAGATACCATCGCGGTAGCAAGCCTCAGCATATTTATGAACATTGCAAGTAGCATCATAATAAGTGTGAGCTTTGTCATAGTCTTTTGGCAAACCGTCTTCACCACGATAGTATTTCATACCAAGCTCAGTGCAAGCTTGATAATCTCCTGCTTGGCATTTAGCGTCCATTTCCTCTGCTATACCAGCGAATGCGCAACTCGCAAAACCAAATAGTGCTAAGAAAACTAGTCTTTTCATAACTTTCTCCTTGTAAAAATAATATGTGTTTCCTTTGGAACGCGTGATTATACACTAAAATAGTTATAATAGAGTTAAATTTTAATTAAATTTTATGTAAATTTAATAATTTGCGCCGAATTTTATCGGCGCAGTGGTAAAAACAGAGTAAAAATAATGATTAATTATCGTCTTTGATTCTCTCTGCCATTTTGCAAGCTTTTTCGTGACCTTGATCACAAGCCATTTTCAAAGATAGCATTGCGCGATCGTGATTGTGCTCTGCGCCAACGCCTACTGAGTGGAATATTCCGTCGCGGTAGCAAGCCTCAGCGTAATTGTGTTTATTACAAGTTTCATCATAATAACTATGGGCTTTTTCGTGGTCTTGTGGGAAGCCATCTTGACCGCGGTAGTATTTCATACCAAGCTCAGTGCAAACTTGATAATCTCCTGCTTGACATTTTGCGTCCATTTCCTCAGCTATACCAGCGAATGCACAACTCGCAACACCAAACAATGTTAAGAAAACTAGTTTTTTCATAACTTTGCTCCTTTTAAATAATATATTCGTTTCCTTTAAAACGGGGCGTATTATACTCCAAAAATTTGCCAATAAAGCTAAATTTTACTTAAATTTTTAGTAAATTCGACAAATTTTATTAATTTACTAGGTTTTTATGCGTCTAGTAAGTAGTAGGATATTTGTTCGTCCTTCAACATACGGATAAGATTTGTAGTCCCGCTTACACCTGTTGGATAACCTGCCGTCATGATATATGTTCCATCAAGCTTGATCGCGCCACAATCCACGCCGCTTTTGATAGCCTTTGCCATAAGCGTGTGAAGCTTGGCTTCCTCGGCGATAACTAAGCTTTGGCCTATACCCCAACAAAGCGTGAGATAGCGCGCTGTGTTTATATCGTGAGTAACGGCTAGGATATCTATATTTGGGCGATATCTCGCCATTTGCACGGCTAGTTTGCCAGAGGAGGTTAGGGCGATGATTTTATCCGCGTTTAGCTGACCTGCTAGCCTAACGGCAGATTCTGCCATGATATCGGTGCTATCGTGGTTTTCGTGCTTGAAGCGGTTGTAAGCGTAGATCTCTTGCGCTTCTAGTATCGTATGCGACATAGCGCGCACGACAGCGACTGGATTTATGCCTACTGCGCTCTCTTCGCTTAGCATTACAGCATCTGTGCCGTCAAGCACGGCGTTGGCGACATCGCTGATTTCGGCTCTGGTGGCTGTTTCGTTGCGCGTCATGCTAAGAAGCATTTGAGTGGCTGTGATGACTGGTTTGGCGGCTTCGTTTGCCTTTTTTATAATCAATTTTTGGATTGAAGGCACCTTGTAAAACGGCACCTCGATACCCAAATCGCCCCTAGCGACCATGATTCCGTCGCTCTCGTCGATAATGCTATCTATATTTTCCACAGCGTCAAATTTTTCGATTTTTGCCAAAACATGGGCGTGCGATCCAGAGGCGCGCAAAATTTTCTTTGCTTTGATTATGTCATTTGCGCTTTGCACAAAGCTAATTGCTACAAAATCCACGCCAAGAGTGGCGCCAAATTCCATATCGGCTCTATCTTTTGGCGTGATGACATCTATGCCAAGAACGGTATTTGGGAAATTTACACCCTTTTTCGAGCTTAGAGTGCCGTCGTTTTCGATGACGGTTTGGACGACATCGTTTCCGCTGTGAGCGACCCTAGCGCGGATTATGCCGTCGTAGAGATAGACATATTCGCCGGCTTTTAGCATAGGCAAAATTTGGGGTTGATTAATGCTAAGAGCGTAGTGGTGTGGGGCGATTTGGGTGCCGATTTGCTCTTTGGCGTAGATATCAAGCCTATCGCCAGCTTTTAGCTCGAAAGGCGTATCAAGCTCGCCAATGCGGATTTTTGGCCCACAAATATCTTGTAAAATTCCGATATGAAATCCGACCTTTTTCTCCACGCTACGGATTTTTGCGACATTTTGCGCGTGATATTCGTGCGAGTTGTGCGAAAAATTTAGTCTAAAAACATTGACCCCAGCCCTAACCATGGCTTCCATTATCTCTTCGTTATCGCTAGCTGGGCCAAGCGTGGCTATGATTTTTGCTTTTTTCATTAAATTTTCCTTTGTGTTGAAATTTGAAATTTAAAAGTAAAATTTATGCAGAAAAATTCTGCATAAATTTGATTATTTTACAAGTTCGTTTTCGAATTTTTCAGCGTCGAATTTTTTGCCCAAAAACGAGCAGATTGAGATAGCGTCGCGCTCTGCGTTGCCAAAACAGCTTGTCGCACCCGGGCTTGGAGTCATATTGAAAATTACGCCGTTATTATCGTCGATTCTAGCCTCGCCTAGAAGCAATTCAAGCTTGTCTTGGTCGATGATTTGGGCTCTGACGCCTCCAAAACCTTTGGCGTAGTAAATATCTTCTTCTCTAATGCTAGGTATGATTTTTTTGGCGTTTTTGACAAAGAGTTTTTTGCCTAAAACTGGGGCTTCAAACGCGATATTGCGCATTAAGAAATTTCGCACATCGCTATCGCCGAAATTGTTCCAAAATACCTTTGCGACCTTTGGCGTGAAATTTAGGGATTGGAAAAACTCAGGCACGGAGCGACAGCCTTTGTAACGCTCTAATTTTGGCATAGTTAGCGCAGTAGGGCCAAATCTCGTGCAACCATCAGCTAGCAGGTCAGGGTCTCCGTGAAGTGCGGCAAATGGGAGTTTTGGGTTTTGCACCATATAGACTTTGCCATTTAGTAATTTTTGTTTGGTTAGATAAAAGCTTCCAGCGATACAAATCGCGCTAAGGTTTTTGCCATAGCCCATTTTGTGCGCTAGCCACAGTGAGTGCGCGCCTGCATCGACTACAACGAAATCAGCGCTGACTGAAATTTTGTTTGCAGTGCGGATATAAAATTTATCGCCTACCTTTGTGATATTTTGAACCTCAGAATTTAGGTATAAATCACAAATCTTGCCCTTTGTTTTTTGCGCATTTTCGACTAGGGTATTTGTCATGGCGCCAAAATCAATCGTGGTGTATGCGCCACTTTGCACGCCAAGACCTGCGACATCTTCGGGGCGAGGGTTGCCATTGCTATCGAAAATGACCTTTGGCTCGATCTGTTTTAGCTTGTCTTTGTCATAAAATTCCAAATACGGATAAAGCTCTTTGAAAACCTCATAGCGATCTTTGATAAAAGCGACCTCGCTATCGCCCACGCCGATTGCCATTTTTTGCCCTTCAAAGATAAATTTACCGATATAATCGTGCTTTTTGCAGTATTTCGCAATCATATCGGCTGCGCGTTTGACCTTTTTGGCTTTGTCGATTGTGTAATTTGTCTCGATATCGCCACAATGGATCGTTTGCGAATTTGCCGTGCCTTTTGTATTTAGCGTGGCTAAACCCTCGTATTTTTCGATGATTGCGATGGATTTTATATCAGTGTATTGCGCCAAAGTGTATGCTAGCGCACCGCCAGAAATACCGCCGCCGACGATGACGACTTCGTAGTGTTTTTCTTGCATTTTCACCCCTTAAAAGTATGCGATATTTTGCAAAAATTTTACTTAAAAAAGTGTTAAATTTCGCCGAATTTATCGGAATTTCTTGGAGTTAAATTTAAGATTAAATTGTCATAAAATAACTAAGAATTTAAAAATTTCGCAAGGTTAAATTCCTTGCGAAATTTTATTTTTTCAAAGATTTGAAAAGCTCTACGCTATCGAGTTGCTCCCATGGGTATTTTGGGTTGCCAACTTGGCCGTAAGCAGCTACTTTTGCGTATAAAAATGTCTGGGCACTTGGTTTGTCTAGGCCGAATTTCTCGGTAATCCAGCGCGGAGTTAGGGCGAAATTTTCGAGGACAAATTTCGAGAGTGTATCATCATCAATACCAGCGTTTGTGCCCATACAATCGACACTCACGCTAACTGGTTTTGCTACGCCGATAGCATAGCTTAGCTGGATTATACATTTTTTCGCTAGCCCTGCTGCGACGATATTTTTAGCGATATAGCGCGCTGCGTAAAGACCTGAGCGATCGACTTTGGTGTAGTCTTTGCTAGATTGTGCGCCACCGCCGATTGGCGAATATCCGCCAAAGCTATCTACGATGAGTTTGCGACCAGTCAAACCGCTATCGTGAAGCGAGCTGTGATTTACATAGCGACCTGTTGGGTTGATATAAATTATGGTTTTTTCTTTTTGATAAAGCTCTTTTGGAAGACCTGCTGTGTCGATTAAATTTTGGATTAGTTCGCGCACATACTCGATACTCATACTCTCCACGCAAGGCGCGCTTACTACGATTGTGTGGATTGATTGCGGTTTGCAGTCTTCGAAATTTGACTTCGTGCCATAATCAAGCGTAACTTGTGTTTTAATATCCACGCCAAGCTGATTTGGGTGAGTTTTGGCATACTCATAAACCTTATCGCAAAGAAGCCTTGCATAAGTAATCGCTGCTGGCATGAAATTTTGCGTCTCCGAGCTAGCAAAGCCAAACATTATACCTTGATCTCCCGCGCCGATCTCGCCACTTTCTTGATCTACGCCTTGATTGATATCTGGGCTTTGTTGGTTTAGATATACATCGACCTCGACATCTTGCGGGTGTAGGCATTGCTCGCGGGTAAAAAATGGATTGTCATTGTAGCCAATGTCGCTAAGAGCGCGTTTGACGATATGGCGATAATCATCGTGGGTGAAATCGACCTTGGCATTTACTTCGCCGCCGATTACGATATGTTTTCCTGCTACGAAAACCTCGCTAGCTACGCGTCCTTTGGGATCTTTTTTTAAAATTTCATCGACAATTGAATCTGCGATTATGTCGGCGCATTTATCTGGGTGACCAGGGCTTACGACCTCGCTCGTGAATAGATACATTTAAGCTCCTAAAATTTTGAAAATTTTGGGCGTAATTCTAGCGTTTAATATTTAATGTAAAATGAAATTTTATTAAATTTTTAAAGAATTTAAATAATGTTAAATAAAAATTTAGATATATTGCGACAAATTTTACTCATTGAAAGGGAGGCAAGATGACTTACTTAGATAAGCTGATACAAAGTTACAGCAACAAAAGCCTGATAATGCGCATTATCATCGGACTTTTGCTCGGTGCTGCGCTAGGGTATTTTGCTAGGGTCGGTGTATCTGGGCTGGATTTAGACGGCGGTGAAACAAATGCGTGGAGTAATATCGCGAATTTGGCTAGATTGTTTGGTGATTTTTTCGTAAGTGCGCTTAAAGCTGTCGCCCCAGTGCTAGTTTTTATTCTAATTTTAAGTTCGCTTGTCAATAAAACTTTTGGAAGCACGACAGGACTAAAAAGAGTTATCGTGCTTTATATCGTAGGCACGCTTTTGGCTGCTTTTGTTGGCGTTGGAGTAAGCTTTATGTTTCCGACTCCGATTGCGCTTGATGGCGTTGACGCGGCAAACTCACCTGCACCTGCAAATGTCTGGGAAGTGCTAAAAACTACATTTTTCAAAATCGTTGATAACCCTGTAAATGCCCTTTCTAGCGGTAATTATGTCGGTATTGTCGCATGGGCGGTAGGACTTGGAATCGCGCTTAAATTTTGCACGAACGAAACCAAACGCTTCATCGGCGATTTAAGCGAAGGTGTAACGAAAATAATCCAAGTCGTAATCCAGCTTGCGCCAATCGGTATTTTTGGCATTATTACCTACACTGTGTATGATTTGGGCGTGGAAGGTCTAGCAACCTATGCTAAGCTTACAGGCGTGCTTGTGCTAGCACTTATTTTAGTAGCTGTTGTGGTAAATCCGCTAATCGTATTTTTCGTAACCAAGAAAAACCCTTTCCCTATCGTCTTTACCTGCCTTAAAGAGAGCGGAATTCCAGCGTTTTTCACACGCTCATCGGCTGCGAATATTCCTGTAAATATGAACCTTTGCAAAAAACTCGGCGTTGATGATGAGTTAAGCTCAATTTCAATTCCGCTGGGAGCTACCGTAAATATGGCGGGAGCCGCTGTGGTTATCGCTATTTTGGCACTTTCGACTGCATACACGCTAGGAATTCACCCTGATTTTGGCACAGCTTTACTTCTATGCGTAGTCTCAGCTGTGGGCGCATGTGGTACAAGTGGCGTGCCTGGCGGTTCGCTTATGCTTATTCCGCTTGCTTGTGCGCTTTTTGGTATCGACAACGATATCGCATTTAAGGTCATCACCGTCGGTGTCATAATCTCTGTAATCCAAGACTCAATGGAAACAGCCCTAAATAGCTCCACCGACGCACTTTTTACAATTATCGTTTCACAAACTTCAAAACATTAAAATTTAAAAATTTAAGCGACCAAATTTTTGGTCGCTTACCACTGTATAACTCTTTTTGGCTAGAATTGCGCCAAAAATTTAAAGGAAAAGTATGAATTGGGATTTGAGTGAATTGTTTCAAAACGAGGCAAAATTTGAACTTGCGATCGAAAATACGCGCACTAAGGCTAGCGAATTTGAGGCGAAATTTAGGGGAAATTTAGCGAATTTAACCTGCGATGAATTTTGCGAAGCATTAGGCGAATACGAGCGCATAAACGCGCAAATTTCAAAGATTATGAGCTTCGTGCATTTAGATTTTGCCAGAGATACTACGCGTGGGGCAAGGCAGGCCAAAGTGGAGCAAATCTGCAACGATATCGCCCAAAATTTGCTATTTTTCGAGCTAGAATTTAACGAGCTTAGCGAGGAGAAATCGCAAAATTTCATCGCGGGTAGTGGGCGTTTTGCTTACTATTTAAATTTGCTTAAAAAACACAAATCGCACCAACTAAGCCTGCTTGAAGAAAAGGTTTTGCTAAAAACGAGCGTGGTTGGCGCAGAGGCGTTTTCGAGGCTGTTTGATGAGAGTATGGCAAGGCTAAAATTTGACTTTGGGGGCGAGAAAATCAGTGAAGAGGAGCTTTTATCGCACCTTTACGATAGTGATAGAAATGCGCGCAAGCAGGCCGCAGCCTCGCTAAGTGCGGCCTTAGAGCAAAATTCGCACCTTTTAACCTACATTTATAATATGATAAAAACTAGCCTTAAAATCAGTTGCGAGCTTCGTGGATACGGCCAGGGCGAGCTAATCATGCACGAAGAAAACCAAATCGAAAAATCAAGCGTCGATGCGCTTATTAGCGCAACTGAGCGAAATTTTGATTTAGTGTGGCGCTACTATGATAAAAAACGCGAAATTTTAGGGGTTGAAAAGCTCTATGATTTTGATCGATACGCACCGCTAAATTTAAACGACGATAGCAAATTTAGCTTTGATGAGGCTAGGCAAATCGTCCTTGACGCCTTTGATAAATTTAGCCCTAAATTTGGGCAAATCGCAAAGGAAGCGTTTGCGAAAAACTGGATTGATGCAATGCCAAAGCCAAATAAACAAAGTGGCGCATTTTCGCACTCGGGTTCGGCTGATACGCACCCGTTTGTGCTACTAAATTTCACCGCCAAGCGTCGCGATGTATTCACCCTAGCGCATGAGTTAGGTCATGCAATCCACCAATATCTAAGCTACAATGCTGGATATTTTTACTCATTTACGCCACTTACCACGGCTGAGACAGCCTCTGTATTTTGCGAAATGCTAGTCTTTGACTATATGCTCTCGCGCGCGGATAAAAGCGTAGCAAAAGCCATGATAGCAAACAAACTCGAAGATATTTTTGCCACACTGTATCGCCAGATAGGATTTACGACATTTGAGCGCAGAATTCACGCCTCGCCTGATGAGCTAAGCACAGAGCAAATCAATGAAATTTGGCTAGAAGAGTCCAAAAAAATGTTTGGCGAGGCGCTAGAACTTAGAGATGAATATAAAATTTGGTGGAGTTATATACCGCACTTTATCCACACGCCGTTTTATTGCTACTCTTACGGCTTTGCGCAGTTGCTAGTTTTGGCGCTTTATGGGCTGTATAAAAGTGGCAAAATTTCAAATTTCGCCGAAATTTACACTGAATTTTTAAGTTCGGGCGGAAGCGATTCGCCTAAAAATTTAGTCGCAAAATTTGGGCTAAATTTAGACGATGATAAATTTTGGGAGATTGGAATTTCTCAAATTCGCTCCCTTGTTAGCGAGTTTGTAAAGGAGTAAAGATGATTTTAGAAAACGAAAAATTCATACAAAAAGAGATTGCGCATATAAAGGAAATTTTGGAGCTTTTTTTCGAGCTTGGCGAGAGTTTTGGCGTGGTAGCGCGCACAAGCGAGGTGAAATTCGACCCCGAACTTCCTAGCGAGATAAGTGCGAGCTTTATCAAAAAACCTGTTATTTTCTTCGAGCTAGAAAACTACACGCTTTCAAGCGCGCATATCCAAAAGGACGATTTGAAATTTGAAGCTGGTTTTGGTAGCGAGGATTTCGCAGCGGTCGTATCAATCCCGCTGTATGGGGTAATGGAGATAGTCCAAAATAATACCCCAGTGGCTGTAAATTTAGCCAAAATTGATAGCGAGTGGATCAAAAAAGAGAGATCTCGCAGAATTTTTGCTAGATAGGAAAGATATGAAATTTTTAGACGAATTAAACGAGGCTCAGCGCAGGGCAGCACTGCACATAGACGGAGCTATGCTGATTTTAGCGGGCGCAGGTAGTGGCAAAACAAAGACAATCACCGCGCGCCTAGCTTACCTGCTAGCAAACGGCGTGCCCGCGCAAAACACGCTCACGCTAACTTTCACAAACAAAGCAGCTAGCGAAATGCGCTCTCGCGCGCTTAATCTAATCGCAAATTTAGGGCTTGAAGTGGGTGTGCCACTGCTATGCACATTTCATAAATTTGGACTTTTGTTTTTGAAATTTTACATTAGTGAGCTTGGCCGTAAGCCAAATTTCGCTGTCATAGACACTGATGATAAGAAAAAAATCCTAAAATCGTTTGAGATAAATTTGCAAACAAGCACCATGGCAAATGAAATTTCAAAATACAAAAACGCCCTAATTAGCCCAGATGAGCTTAAAAACAATATCGCCTCGCTAAGTGATGATATCAGGCAGGCAAACGAGGGATTTTACGCCAAAATGCTAGAAGCCTACACTAGATACGAGGAGTATTTGCTAAGCAATAATTTAGTCGATTTCGATGATTTGCTCGTGCTTCCTTACAAAATTTTAGACGCAAACGAGGCACTTTGCGATGAAGTTTCGCGCCAATACACCTACATAACCGTCGATGAGTATCAAGACACGAACGAAATTCAGTTTAAATTACTACAAAAACTTTGCAAAGCGCACCAAAATTTAACCGTCGTGGGCGATGATGATCAAAGCATTTATAGCTGGCGTGGGGCTAGGGTGGAAAATATCCTAAAATTTCGCGATCAATTTGAAAATGTAAAATATGTGAAATTAGAGGAAAATTACCGCTCGACTAGCCAAATTCTTTTCGCAGCAAACGAGCTAATCTCGCACAATAAAAACCGCCTTGGCAAAAATTTAAAAAGCACATTTGGCAAGGGCGAAGATGTCAAAATCCTACACTGCGAAAACGAAAGCGACGAAAGCGCGCAAGTAGCTGCAAAAATCAAAGAGCTCATAAACTCAGGTATCCACCCAGCCCAAATCGCCGTGCTTTACCGCGTAAATGCCCTTTCGCGCGCACTCGAAGAGGGGCTAAACCGCGCGAAAATCGCATATCGCATAGTAGGTGGTGTAAAATTTTATGAAAGAGCCGAGATCAAAGATATCATCGCATACCTGCGCCTAATCATTAACGAAAACGACGATTTT
The DNA here is from genome assembly GCF_027737875.1 of Campylobacter sp. JMF_08 NE1. Classification (NCBI taxonomy): domain Bacteria; kingdom Pseudomonadati; phylum Campylobacterota; class Epsilonproteobacteria; order Campylobacterales; family Campylobacteraceae; genus Campylobacter; species Campylobacter sp. JMF_08 NE1. The sequence continues at coordinate 17,616 of NZ_JAOVUC010000002.1, read as the reverse complement.
TCAATGCGTCGCATTATAAATGTCCCAAAAAGGGGCATTGGCAAGGTTAGCCTTGCAAGGCTCGATGAAATCGGCGCAAGGAAGCATTTAAGCCTGTTTGATGCGTTTTCGGATCAAGGCGCAAATCTAAGCGCAAAGGCAAAAGAGGCCCTAGAAAAGCTCAAACTCCACATAAACGAACTCTCGCACGAGCCAAGCGTGGAGAAAAAAATCGACGGAGTGCTGGATAAATTTGAGCTAAAAGAATACTACGAGAGCATGCCAGAGGGCGATGATAGATTGGCTAATATCAACGAATTTTGCGCTATGCTAAAAGATGAAGCCATAAATAAGCCAAATTTCGATTTGGGCGAGTTTTTAAACGATTTGGCGCTTCTTAGCGATCAAGACAATATCAGCGCAGAGGCGATAAATATCATGAGCGTGCATGCTAGCAAGGGTTTGGAGTTTTCGCACCTTTTTGTCATCGGGCTTGAAGAGGGGTTTTTCCCAATCATCAGCGACACGACAGATTTAGAAGAGGAACGCAGGCTAGCGTATGTAGCCATAACTAGGGCGAAAAAAGAGCTAACGCTTAGTTTTGCGAATTCGCGCTTTTATCGCGGGAAACGGGATTATCTATCCAAATCGCGATTTTTAGGCGAAGCAGGGCTAATAGATACTCCACTTAGCCCACAAAGCGACGGCGAGTTTAAAAAGGGCGATTTAATCACCCACAAACTCTTTGGCATGGGCAAAGTAAGCGCAGTAAATGGCGACAAACTTACCATAAATTTCGGCGGAATCGAGCGCGTGATAATGAAAAATTTCGTGCAAAAACTAGTATGAATAGACTTTTTTTAGCAAACAAACCTGCCGGAATTTCATCAAATCAGTTTTTAGGACGCTTGAAGCGCAAATACGGCGTGAAAAAAGCCGGATTTTCTGGCACACTAGATCCCTTTGCTAGCGGGGCTTTGGTCATTGGCTTTGGCGAATACACGCGGTTTTTTCGCTTTTTGCGTAAGGCTCCAAAAATCTATATCGCCACGCTGTGGTTTGGTGCTAGTAGCGAAAGTGGCGATAACGAAAATATTTATAGCGTAGAAAATGTGCCAAAGCTTAGCATGGAGCAAATTTTGGGCGCAAGGGATAGCTTGCTTGGGCTTGTGCGATACACGCCACCCAAATTTAGCGCCAAAAAAATCGATGGCGTCAGGGCCTACGAGCTAGCAAGGCGTGGCGAGGAAGTGGCGCTTAAAGAGCAGGTTATGAGCGTGTATGAGTGCGAAATCCTAAGCTATCGCCACCCGTTTTTGAGCTTTAAAATTTCAGTTAGCGAGGGCGGATATATCCGCTCATACGGCAAACTTCTTTGCGAAAAGCTAGGAGTTAGCGGGACACTAAGCGCACTTTGCCGAGTAAGCGAGGGCGAATTTAGCCTAGAAAATCCAAAATTTATGAGTGAGGCTAGCATAAATCCGAAAGATTATCTAAATTTAAAAGAAAATTTTTATAATGGCGATAAAAATGAAATTTTGCTCGGCAAAAAACTTCGCGCGCAAAATTTTAAATTTCAAAACAGTGGCGAATATTTGATAAATTTGGGCGAATTTCACGCAATAATCGAAATTCGCGATGGCGAAGTAAAATATTTATGGAATAGGATAAAGATTTGAAAAGTTTTGCTAAAATAAATGTTTTTTTGAAAATTACTGGCGCAAACGGCGCATTTCACAATATCGCCTCTCGTTTTGTAATTTGCGATGAAATTTATGACGAAATCAGCTTCGAGCGGGGCGAGCGGGGCGGATTTTGCATAGAGTGTAACAAAGAAATCGCCGGTAAAAACATAATCCAAAGCGCATACGAGCGGCTGTGCGAGAGCGGTTACAAAAACGAGCTCGATGAATTTTTTGCAAAATTTTATGTAAAACTTTACAAACAAATTCCGGCAGGCGGTGGATTGGGTGGCGGTAGTAGCAACTGCGCCTCGTTTTTAAAAATGATAAATGATGAGTTAAATTTGGGAATTTCAAAGCCAAATTTAATGCAAATTGCAAATTCGCTCGGAAGCGATATTTGCTTTTTTTTAAGTGGTGAAAAAAGCGCAAATGTGAGTGGCAAAGGCGAAATAATCGAAGCGTTTGATGATGAAATCCCGCCACTTAGGCTTTGCCTAAAAGGGCTATTTTGTGATACTGGCGCAGTGTATAGGGAATTTAGAAAAAATCATTTTAATAAAATTGATTTAGGCCTAGCTAACAAGCTTTTAAAGCTAAAATCAAGCGAAATTTTAAGTAATTATGACGCTGATAGCCTAAATGATTTGCTAGCCCCAGCGCGCGCACTTTATCCAGATTTGCGCCTAGAAAAGGGCGAGTTTTTAAGCGGAAGTGGCAGTTCGTGCTTCAAGGTAGATTTAAGGTAGAAAAATGATAAAAGAACTTACAAAAAACAGAAAAGCCTTCCACGACTTTGAAATTTTAGAAAATTTCGAAGCTGGCGTGGTTTTAAAGGGTAGCGAGGTCAAATCCTTGCGCGCTGGCAGGGCAAATCTCAAAGACAGCTTTTGTCGCATAATAAGAGGCGAGTTATTTTTGCTAGGGGCGCACATAAGTTATTTGGAGCACACTAACCCGCATTTTCGCCCAGACGAAAAGGCCCCAAGGAAGCTTTTAATGCACAAAAAGCAAATCGACAAACTTCTAGGCCATGTCAGCAAGGACGGCCTTACGCTGGTCGTTACTTCGCTGTATCTAAACGACAAAAACCGCGTCAAGGCTAGGGTGGCACTAGCGCGTGGCAAAAACCTGCATGATAAAAGAGAGGCGCTAAAACGCAAGGAAGCCGACAGGGAGGCTAGAAGCGCGATGAAAAATTTTAAGTAAAAAGGAGAGATTATGAGAAAAATTTTAACACTGATTTTTGCTGGTTTGCTTCTTTGTGGTTGTAATGATGAAAGTGCGCAAAATGCGCAAAATAGCGAAGCAGTGGCGAAATTTACCCCATTTAGCGTGGGCGAAAAATTTAGCTTAAAAAGCGTCGTGGGTGGCGAAGTGGTGATCGAGCGCACGAATAAGGGCTTTAAACTAGCTGGAAGCGATAAAATTTTGATGTTTGATATCTTTGGGACATACTGCGAGCCGTGCAAAATCGAGGCTCCGCATCTAATGGACTATCAGCTAAAAAACGCAGATGATTTTATGATGGTTGGTTTAATCCACTTCGAGGATATCACAGACGCGCAGGTCGTGGAGAATTTCACCAAAAAATACAATGCGTATTATTTCATAGCAAACGACAAGCAAAATTCCCGTATCGTGGAGCAAATTTTAACCGATATCAACTACCGCCATGCACTTTCAATCCCATTTAAGGTGGTTTTTAAGGACGGCGAGTATCAGACACTAACCGACATAAACGAGGGAGATGAGCGCGGGAAGCCGTATTATTTGGGTATGGTTTCGACAAAAGTGATAGAAAAAGATATGCTTAGGATAAAAAATGGCAACTAAAACCAGCACAAAGGTGCGAGTCAAGACCTTCAAACCCTCGCCGTATCGCGTGGTGCTACTAAATGACGATGTTACGCCAATGGATTTTGTGGTGATAATTTTAATCGAAATTTTCGCTCACACCACGCAAAACGCAGTCAAAATCATGCTAAATGTCCATAAAAACGGGCGTGGGATTTGTGGGGTGTATGCCAAAGAGATCGCCAAAAGCAAGCAAGAAGCCGTTTTAGAGGCAGCCGCGAGAGAGGGCTTCCCGCTAAAATGCATTATAGAGGAGGATAAATGATAGGATTTTATTTACAAAAAGACATTGATAACGCTGTGCGAAACGCCGTAAAAGGCGGGTTTGAGTATGTTAGCATAGCAAGCGTGATATATGAAATTTTCTCAGATAAAAATTTTAGAAATTTTTTTGAAAACGAGTTTTCAAATTTTGAGTATGAAAATTTCAAAACCAGCATTGGCGAGCTAATCGCTTCAATGCCAAAATCAGACGAAAAAAACCGCACCAAGGTCGCAGCCACAACCGATTTGGCGCGCATTATGGGGCTTTTTGAGGAGAGCATTGACAACGAAAACGAGCTAGATTTTATATCTTATGTCCTTGCTAGCAAAGATACTGACGCGGCTAAAATTTTCGAATTTTACGGGATAAATTCTTACGATTTTGATAAATTTAGAGATAGATATTTGCAGTGGTTTGACAACCGAGATATGGCGCAAAACGGCGAAAATGGCGAGATGGACGAGGGGCTTTTTAACGATTTTTTAGGCGAAGATGACGAGAGCAAAAAGAAAAAAAAGCCAGCTAGCGAACTATATACGACGAATTTAAACGAAATGGCAAAAAGTGGTAAAATCGACCCGCTAATCGGGCGCGAAAAAGAGATCGAAAAGACACTTCAAACCCTTTGTCGCCGCAAAAAAAACAATCCAGTCCTTGTGGGCGAAGCAGGCGTGGGGAAGACGGCTATAATCGAGGGAATCGCGCTAAAAATTGCAAATGGCGAGGTTCCAGCAAAGCTAGCTGGAAAGACGATTTTTGCCCTTGATATGGGCGCGCTCGTAGCTGGGACGACGCTAAGGGGCGAGTTTGAGGAGAGATTAAAAAATGTAATCGATGAATTTAGCAAAAATGATAAAGCTATACTTTTCATCGATGAAATTCACACTATTGCGGGTGCGGGCGCAGGCTCGCGCGAGGATTTGGATATGTCAAATCTGCTAAAACCGGGCCTTGCAAACGGCACGCTTAGCCTAATTGGCGCCACTACTTACGCTGAATTTCGCAATCTAAGCAAAGATAAGGCGCTTGCTAGAAGGCTATGCAAAATCGACATAAACGAGCCTAGTATCGAAGATAGCGTAGAAATTTTAAAAGGAATTGTGAAAAAATACGAGGAATTTCATAATGTCAAATTTAGCGATGAAATTTTGCGCGAGGCTGTAAATTTAGCCAAACGCTACGAAAGCGACAAATTTTTGCCAGATAGCGCGATTGATTTGATCGACGAAGTGGGCGCAAGCTACGCATTTAAGGAGCATAGCGAGGCGATAAATGTCAGCAAAGAGGATTTGGTAAATGTGCTAAGTGCTAGCGCAAATATCGCAAATTTAAGTCAGAGCGTCGATAATAAAGAGACCTTGCGAAATTTAGAGGAAAATATCAAAAAAGAAATTTTTGGTCAAGACGAGGCAGTTTCTAGCCTAAGCAAGGCGCTTTTGCGCTCTTATGCTGGACTTAGACACGAAAATTCGCCAATTGGCGTGTTTTTATTCACAGGAAGCTCGGGCGTAGGCAAAAGCGAGCTAGCCAAGGTTTTGGCAAAAAATTTAGGTGTAAATTTCGAGCGATTTGATATGAGCGAGTATATGGAAGCTCACAGCGTGAGCCGCCTAATCGGCGCGCCTCCGGGATATGTGGGGTTTGAAAACGGCGGAATTTTGACAAATCAGATCAAAAAACACCCTTACAGCGTCGTGCTTTTCGACGAGATCGAAAAGGCTCACCCAAGCATGACAAATATATTTTTGGGTATTTTTGATAATGGCGTGCTAACTGACACAAACGGCACGAGTAGCGATTTTAAAAACACCATTATCATTATGACCTCGAATTTAGGCACCAAAGAAGCGCCACAAGTGGGCTTTACCAAAGATGAAAGCTATAAAATCGATAACGCTGTGAAGAGCTTTTTCGCCCCTGAATTTCGCAATCGCATAGATAAAATTATAAATTTTAACCCACTAAAAGGCGAAATTTTAGAAAAAATCGTGGATAAAACAGTGCGTGAAATACAATCAGGGCTCAAAAATATCGAAATTTCGCTAAGCAAAGGCGCAAAAGAGTATTTGATAAAAAAAGGTTATAGCGCAGAATTTGGCGCAAGAAATCTCAAAAGAGAGGTGCAGTTGCAAATCTCAGATGAGATTAGCTCGGAAATTTTATTTGGAGCGTTGCAAAATGGCGGTAGGGTTTTTGTGGATTTCGCTGATGAAAAGCTTAAATTTGACTTCGAAAGTGTGCCAATGCTGGACGCGAAGGTATCAAATACTGCCCAAATTAGCGCAGATGAGAACGGCGGTTTAACCAAAAGTCCAGACGAACCCCAAAACGCCACGCTCATAAAATAAAAATGTCGAAATTCTACGCCTTCCCAGACCCAAAAAACGCGCCAGATTTCGCCCCGTTAGCTAGCGGGGGAAATTTGAGCGCAGAGTGTTTGCTAAGCGCATACACGCAGGGGATTTTCCCGTGGTTTTGCGAGGGAGAGCCGATTTTATGGTGGTCGCCAAACCCGCGCGCGATCTTAGAACCAAAGGCTGTGCGCACCCAAAAGTCGATAAAGCCATATTTAAAACGATATGAAGTAAAATTCGACCAAAATTTCGCTGGATTTATCACTCTTTGCAAACAAACCCGCCAAAACTCAGATGATGGGACTTGGATTAGCGATGAGATTGTAGAGGCGTATGTAAATTTAGCAAATTTAGGCGTCGCTCACAGCGTGGAAGTCTATGAAGAAGGCATTTTAATCGGCGGATTATACGGGCTGATTTTGGGCAAGGTGTTTTGTGGCGAGAGTATGCTCAGCCTAAAAACAGGCGCGTCGAAGGTCGCTTTAATCACGCTTTGTAGAGTTTTAGAAAAATTTGACTTTTTGATTGATTGTCAGATTATGAACGAGCATTTGCGCTTTATGGGGGCGCAAGATATGCCAAGGGGCGAATTTTTAGCCAAATTTCAAATTTTGCAAAACTTGCCAAGCGGATTTGAAAAATTTAAAGATTTAGAAAAGTTGATATGATTTTACGGGATAAAAACTCAAATATCGGTATTTGTGTGCTTGCGGCTGTGCTGGGATTTTTGATGTGCGTGTTTGTGTGGATGATGTTTTACTCAGCTAGTAGCGATCGCAGGCTTCCACGCCTTGACATAAACGAAACAAACAGCGCAATCAGGGGTTCAATCATCACCAAAGACAAATATGTCGTCTCAAACTCGACCAAGCTCTACAAGGTCAGCATAGACTCTCGCTCTCTTGATCCGCACAAGCTCGATTTGTTTGTCAAACTCTACTGCATTTACACAGGCGATAGCGAAAAACGGGTCAAAAAAACAATCCAAAGCTCAAAAGGCACCACGGTTTTATCATACAAAATCGACGCCAAAACAGCCGTGCATTTAAAAGAGTTAGCCTACAAGCTAAATTTAAAGAAATTTTTCGTAGCCTTTGAGACAGCTAGCGGGCGTGTAAATCCGCCGGTGCGCATGAGCGTGAGCGAAAGTGGCGAAAAGCGCACTTACAATATCCAAAACTCACTAACCCCGCTTCTAGGCTATATCAACAAAAAAGAGGTTTCAGGGATTACCAAAGTAGTCGGCATTAAGGGCGTGGAGAAATACTATGAGTATTATCTAACCCCACTAAAAGATGAGTTTATCACGGGCCCAAGGGATCTAAAAGGCAATATTATCCTAGAAAAAAGCACCAAAAAAACAAACAAAATCGACGGATATAATGTCCATTTAAGCGTGCCTTTGGCTCTACAAAGAGATGTTGAGAGGCTAATTGATAAAGCTAGCTTAGCTTACGATGCCAAAGAGATAGTCGTAGGCATAATGAACTCAAAAACAGGCAAAATTCTCTCCCTTGCCACAAACGCTAGGTATAATCCAGAAAATATCACAAAACAAGATATGAAAAATCTAAATTCGACTGCTAGCGAATATGCTTACGAGGTCGGCTCGATTATGAAGCCGATAATTTTCTCAATCGCTTATGAGGGAAATTTAGTCAAACCAACCGAGATTATAAACACCCATAATGGCGCATACAAGCTAGGTTCGCGCACTATCCGCGACACTCACCCAGCAAAGTCAATGAGTGGCGAGGAAATCATCGTGCATTCATCAAATATCGGTATGATTAAAATTGCCGAGCGTATGAGTGGGCAGATGATTTATGACGGGCTTTTAAATTTCGGTATGGCGCAAAAAACCGGTATTGATTTGCCTTACGAGCAGATTGGAAATATCCCTAGCGTGCGAAGTTTGGAAGGCAAGGTTTATAAGGCTACGATTAGCTATGGTTATGGCGCGCAGATGACATTTTTGCAGATGTTAAGCGCGTATGGGGTTTTTAATAACGGCGGAGTTTGGATTAGTCCAAGGCTGGTCGAAAATTTAGAAATGAACGGTAAAATTTACCCTGTAAATGAGAGCGAAACACGCACCGTGCTAAGCCCGCAAACAGCAGATGTTATGAGAGAAATTTTGATTAAGGTAGTCGAAGGTGGCACAGGGCGCAAAGGGCGCACGAGCGGTATCGAAGTAGGGGGCAAAACAGGCACTGCTAGAATTGCCAAAGGTGGCGGATATTCTAGCGCGTATAATAGCTCGTTTTTTGGCTTTGCGAACGACACTCACACTAGCTACACCATAGGCGTGCTGGTTAGAGAGCCTAAAAAAGGCAGTTATTACGCGGCGCAAAACGCCTTGCCTGTGTTTAAAAGTATAGTTGATTTGCTAGTCGAAAAAGGATTTTTAACCCCTAGTGGCGATAGCGACAAGATAAATCATGTAGATATTAAAGATTTAAATGAAATCAAAGATTAAAGGATAAGCGATGAAAATAGGAATTATCGGACTTGGTTATGTGGGGCTTCCCCTAGCAGCGGCATTTAGCGCAAAACACAGCGTTGTAGGATTTGATATAATGAAATCTCGTATAGATGAGCTAAACGGGGGGCATGATAAGACCCTAGAATTAGAAGATGACAAACTTGCCACTGCACTAAAAAATGGGCTTAAATTTACCTGCGATATAAATGATTTAAAAGATTGCAACTTTTATGTCGTTTGCGTCCCAACGCCTGTGGATAAATTCAACCGCCCAGATATCACGCCACTAATCAAAGCTAGCCAGAGTGTGGGCTCGGTGCTTAAAAAGGGCGATATCGTAGTATATGAAAGCACGGTCTATCCTGGGGCTACTGAGGAGGATTGTGTGCCTGTTTTAGAGCGCACTAGTGGGCTTAAATTTAACGAGGATTTTTTCTGCGGATACTCACCAGAGCGCATAAATCCGGGTGATAAAATTCACACTGTAACAAAAATCAAAAAAATCGTCTCAGGTAGTAATGAGCGCACCCTTGATATCGTCGATGAGACATACTCTTCTATCCTAGAAAACGGCACTTTTCGCGCCAAAAGTATCAAGGTAGCAGAAGCTGCAAAAGTCATCGAAAATACACAGCGCGACATAAATATCGGCTTTATCAACGAGCTTGCGATTTTGTTTAACAAACTAGGAATCGATACCAATGATGTCATCGACGCAGCCGCGACGAAATGGAATTTCCTAAGCTTCCGCCCAGGGCTTGTGGGAGGACATTGTATCGGCATAGATCCATACTACCTAGCCCAAAAAGCCACAGAGGTAGGCTATCACCCGCAAATCATACTCGCAAGTCGCCGTATCAACGATAATATGGGCAAATATGTCGCCACGCAGGTCGTGCAGATGATGATAAAATTTGACAAAAAAATCAAACATAGCAAAATTTTGATTTTAGGTCTTACCTTTAAAGAAAACTGCCCAGACATACGCAATACGCGCGTTATTGATATGATTGATGAGCTTAAAAATTTCGGTTGCGCGGTCAGCGTGTATGATCCATGGGCGAGCAAGGACGACGCGAAACGCTACTACGATATCGAGCTAATCGAAAAGCCAAATTTAGGCGAATTTGATTGCGTTGTAATTGCTGTGGCGCACAATCAATTTAAAGAATTCGACTACTCTACTTCACTAGTATATGATGTGAAAAATATCTACGAAGGCGCGCAAGGCAGGCTATAATCTGGGGCTAAATTTAGCCCTGGGTTTTTTGGGCGTAAGTTATGATAAATGAGGCAAACTCATCGCCAAAATTCGGACACTCACAAACCTCAAAATAGCTAAATTTAAGCTCTTTTGCCACATTTCTAAAATACATATCAAGCTCAAATTTTGTCTCAGAATTATCTATACAAAACGAAATCGGAAAAATCAGCGCGCACTCATTTTGCAAATTTGCCAAATGCTCGTTTAGGTTTGGTTCTAGCCATTTTACGGGGCCTAGGCGGGATTGATAGGCGAGCGAAATATCTTTGAAATTTATGCCAGATTTTTGCAAAATTTCACTTAGAATTTTGACATGCTCATTAACCTGAGCCTCGTAAGGATCGCCAGCGGCGATGATTTTTACAGGCAGTGAGTGAGCCGAGAAAACCAAGCTTGTGCGCGAAATTTCATCAGCGCTTAAATTTTTGATTTTTTCTTTGATTAAATTTAGCAGGATTTGGTTGTAAATTTCGCTTTTGTAAAAAATATCAACTATTTTAAAATTTGAAATTTCTAAATTTGCTAGGGTTTTTTTAGCGTCGTCAATGCTCGATTTGACCGTCGTTTGCGAAAAATGCGGATAAAGTGGAAAAAGCAGAATTTCATCAAATTTCGCATATTTTGCCAAAACATCACGAGCAAAAGGGGCAGTGTAATTCATAGCAAAATCGCAAACAAACTCATTTTGGTATAAATTTATCTTATCGCAAAGTCGCTTTGTAAGCCCAGCGATAGGGGATTTTCCACCAAGTTTTTCGTAGTTTTGGCGCGCTTCTTTAACGCGCATTTTAGTAATCAAACTGGCTAAAATTTTGCGCAAAATTTTGCTTTTGACCCCCAAAATATTTGGATCGCAAAACATATTTTTTAAAAATACGCTAACCTCGTCTAGGCTATTTGGACCGCCCATATTTAGGAGAATTAAGGCTTTTTTCACGAGATTAACTCTCTTAGTTTGATTGCTTCATCAGGGGTCGCAATTCCCTCGAATTTAGAATTTTCGATTAAATTTAAAAACGCTTTGTGCTGGTATCTAAGCGCGTAATCATCGCGATCAACGCGCTGATTTATCCGTCCGTCGTTTGTAACCTTGAATAAATTTAGCGATTCTAAATCGCCAAAATAAACGCCAGAATTCGTGCAAATCTCCACGCCGTGGCGTTTGAGCGGATATAAATTTGATAGCAAAATCGTGCAATTACTCATCGACTTTGTGCGAAATGCGACGCCAATGCCGTTAGAATCGCCGTTTTTGCAGATGTTTTGTGATGAAATTTCAGATTTGCTAAGCAGAGCAATCAAATCCAAATCCCTAATCAGCGCATTTTGCAAGCAGTTTGCGCTCTCAGAGCTAAATCCATCTACAAAATTTATCGAATAAATTTTCTCGTCCTTAGCCAGCTCCCTACACAGCGAGATTATGACAGGATTATAGCGCCCAGCATATCCCACGCCAAGCTTCGCGCCATTAATCGAAATAGAGTAATTTATCTCCCTTGCCTCAGCTAAATTTCCAGCGAGCGGGGATTCTACAAAGATATTTTTGGTAAAAGGTATGCATTTTAAAATGATTTCTTTGTGCGTCGCAGGCGGTGTAGCGATGACCACAGCGTCTGGTTTGGCGCTTTCGAACATTTTAGCTAAATCATTATAAAGTGGATATCTAGGGCCAAAATCCTCGGTTTTTTCTTTGTCATAAAGCGCGACCAAATCGAAATAATCGCTTCTTCTAAGCTCTTTGAAATGTTTTGCGCCAAGCTCCCCTAAGCCTATTATGGCTATTTTTTTCTTCATTAATTAATCCTGTAAATTTTGCATATTTTTCATTATAACGAATAAGAGTAAAAATTTATATTTCTTAAAATCAAAATTTGCTAAAATGGGCGCTAAATTTTACTAAATTTAGGATAGTTAATGGATATTAGAAAAGCTTATTTAGACTTTTTTGCGTCAAAAGGACACGAGGTTATGCCAAGCTCACCGCTTGTGCCAGATGATGATAGTTTATTATTCACAAATGCCGGTATGGTGCCGTTTAAAAGCATTTTTACAGGTGCGGTACCACGCCCAACTCCACCGATTCGCACGAGTTGCCAAACCTGCATTAGAGCAGGTGGCAAACACAACGACTTAGACAATGTCGGCTACACAGCGCGCCACCACACATTTTTTGAAATGCTTGGAAATTTCAGTTTCGGCGAGTATTTCAAAACAGACGCGATAGCCTACGCATGGGAGTTTGTAACCGAAATTTTAAAACTCCCAAAAGACAAACTATATGTTACCGTCCATGATAGCGATGATGAGGCGTTTGAAATTTGGTCGCGCCATATCGCAAAAGAGCGAATTTATCGCTTCGGCGATCACGATAATTTCTGGGCTATGGGCGATACTGGACCTTGTGGGCCATGTAGCGAGATTTTTTACGATCAAGGAAGCGAGCATTTCCATAGCGATGAGGATTATATGGGCGGAGACGGCGATCGTTTCTTAGAGATTTGGAATTTAGTCTTTATGCAATACGAGCGAAGCGCAGACGGCAAACTCTCGCCACTTCCAAAACCATCAATCGATACAGGTATGGGTTTAGAGCGCGTAACAGCGATAAAAGAGGGTAAATTTAGCAATTACGACAGCTCGCTATTTATGCCATTAATCGGCGCAGTCGAGAAGCTATGTGGCAAAAAATACGAGTATGAAACTGGCGCGAGCTACCGCGTCATCGCAGATCATATCCGCTCGGTTACATTTTTGCTAGCCCAAGGCACGAACTTTGATAGAGAGGGCAGAGGCTATGTGCTTAGAAGGATTTTGCGCAGGGCAGTTAGACACGGATATTTGCTGGGCATAAAAGAGCCATTTATGTATAAGCTAGTCGATGATGTTTGCGCTAGTATGGGCTCTCACTATACATATTTAAACGAGAAAAAAGAGGCTGTAAAAGAGCTAGTAAAACTCGAAGAAGAGCGATTTTTCGCCACTTTGGCAAACGGAATCGAGCTATTTAACGAAGAATTAGCCAAAACCTCAGGCAATGTTTTCTCTGGCGATGTCGCATTTAAGCTCTATGATACTTACGGATTTCCGCTCGATCTCACAGCCGATATGCTAAGAGAGAAAAATCTTAAAGTCGATGAGGCTAAATTTGATGAGCTAATGGCAGAACAAAAACGCAGAGCCAAAGCCAGTTGGAAGGGCTCAGGAGATAAAGCACAAGCCAAAGGCGATTTCGCGCAACTTATCGAAAAATTTGGCAAAAATGAGTTTGTGGGGTATTCATGCCAAGAGAGCGAAAGCCGAATTTTAGCCCTTTTGGACGAGAATTTTAAAATTTGCGATAGTTTAGAGCCAGGGCACACTGGCTGGGTAATGCTAGATATCACGCCATTTTACGCTACAAGTGGCGGTCAGTGCGCAGATACCGGCACTATCGAAAAAAGCGAGGTTATCGACACGCAAAAATTCTTTGATTTAAATTTATCTCAAATCAAAGTAAAAAGCCTGCTTAAAACCGGCGATCTCGTAAAATGCGTGGTTAGCGCCGGCAAAAGAGCGATGATAGCGCGTCATCACAGCGCGACACACCTGCTTCACGCTGCGCTAAGAGAGGTTTTGGGCGAGCATATCGCGCAGGCTGGATCGCTTGTAGAAGCAAACAGACTTAGATTTGACTTTTCGCACCCAAAAGCGATGAGTAGCGAAGAGCTTGCCAAAGTCGAGCAAATCGTAAATCGCTGGATTAGCGCGGGCGCACAGAATAAAACTGAAATTTTAGATATAGATGAGGCCAAAAAATCAGGCGCGATTGCGCTTTTTGGCGAAAAATACGGCGCAAAAGTGCGCGTGGTAAGCTTTGGCGATGTAAGCAAGGAGCTTTGCGGCGGCACCCATGTCGAAAACATAAGCGAAATCGGCGCGTTTTTAATCTCAAAAGAGAGTGGCGTAAGTGCTGGCGTGCGCAGAATCGAGGCGATTTGTTCGCAAGAAGTGCTAAATTTCACGCTAAATTTAAGATCGCAAATCAACGAAATCGAAGCTGAATTTAAAGGTGCAAACCCACTAGATGGCATTAAAAAGCTAAAAGATGAAATCAAAGGCTTAAAAGAAAAATTAAAACACGCAGGCGATCAAAAGTCTCTGCCTTGCCAAGAAATCTCAGGCGTGAAGCTTTGCGTAGCAGTGGTAGAAAACGGCGAAATTAAAACTATGATTGATGAGTTTAAAAACGCGAACGAAAAGGCTGCGATTTTGCTAATGCAAGTGGGCGAAAACGATAAAATCACAGTCGCAGCCGGAGCGAAAAACGCCCCAATCAAGGCTGGCGAGTGGGTCAAGATGACGGCTCAAATTTTAGGCGGTAACGGCGGCGGACGCGATGATTTCGCTACTGCTGGCGGAAAAGATACTAGCATGGTTTCTAGCGCGCTAGCTGGGGCACTAGAATTTGCAAAAGGTAAGCTAGGTTGAACGAATTAGAAACGAGTTTTGCCAGAAGTGATCAAATTTTGCCCCTAATTCACATTTTAGGGGCGATTTGCTTTATTTGCGCACATGTTTGCATTATCATGTTGATTCGAATTTTCAGCGATAAAGCAGACATCACAAACTCAAATTTCGAAAAAATCAAATTTTATCTTTCGAAATTTAATCTCTTTTTCGGCTCGTTTTTTTTGATTATAATTGTGAGTGGATTTTTTCTAAGCATAGGCAACAACTTCAAATTCGCAGACCCTATGATAAATGCCGTAATCGTTACGCTGTGGGTTTTAGCGGTGTTTATTTTGATAAATTTTGGCTATGTTTATTTTAAATTTTACTCGTTTAAAAAGGCGCTTTTAGCGGGCGATAAATTCGAAGCTAGCGAACATTTGATTATCATCGCTAGATATTTTGTCCCGCTAAATGTCGCTGTATCGGTGCTTTGCACCTATCTTTGTGTAGCGGTGGGTAGATTTTGATTTATTTGGTTTCATCTTCGCCGACAAGGGCGCAAATTTTGCGGGAAGCTGGGATAAAATTCGAGCAAATCAGTTTTGAATTTGACGAAAATGTAGGCGACATAGCCGATGCCAAAACATACGCTTACCGCGTGGCAAGTGCGAAAAAATCGCAGTTTTTAGCCAAAAACAAAAATGCAAAAAATTTGCTTTTTTGCGATAGTTCGGTTTTGGTAGGTGGCAAAATTTTAGGCAAAGCAAAAGACATTAGCCACGCAAGAGCTATGCTAAACGCCCAATCTGACGCTATTAGCGAGGTTTATACGGCGATGATTTTTGTGGGCGAGGGTTTTGAGATAAGCACGCTTTTGGTGGCTAGTTATAAATTCGCCAAATTTAGCGAGGCAGATTTAGAAGCGTATCTAAAAAGTGGCGATTGGCGCGGCAAAGCAGGGGCTATGAGTATCGAGGGGTTTAATCAAAAATATATCCAAAGCTTTCGTGGCGATACTAGCACCGCTATGGGTTTAAATGTGGAAATTTTAAAAAGGTATTTAGATGGTAAGAATTTTATTTAGTTTTATTACGGTTTGTTTTTTCGCAGGGTGCGGTGTGTTTATGTATTTTTATACGCAAATTCGCCTAGAATCGAACTCTATTATTGATTATCACCCGGAGCTAACGACCAAAATTTACGATCGCAACGGCAACTTGCTTGCCAATATTTTCAACGAACAAAACCGCCTTTATACTAGATTTGACGAAATTCCAGGCCGTATGGTCGAAGCCTTGGTAGCTATCGAGGATACCGCGTTTTTCGAGCATCAGGGCATTAATACAGAGGCGATTTTTCGCGCAATTGTAAAAGATATAAAAGCGATGAAATTTGTGGAAGGTGCCTCCACTATCACGCAACAACTTGTCAAAAATTTGGTTTTATCTAGCGAAAAAAAGATAGATAGAAAAATCAAAGAGATGATTTTATCGCTAAAAATCGAAAACACCCTAAGCAAAGAGGAAATTTTAGAAAGATATTTTAACGAAGTGTATTTCGGACACGGGTATTACGGCGTCAAAACTGCCGCGCTTGGGTATTTTAAAAAGGATTTAGCCGACCTTAGTATCAAAGAAATCGCCATTTTGGTGGGTTTGCCAAAAGCCCCTAGCCAGTATGACCCTACCAAGCACCTAGATTTGGCACTTTCTCGCGCAAACAATGTAATTTACCGTATGCATGAGCTTGGCTGGATAAACAAAACCGAGTATGAAATCGCAATGGCAGAAGAGCCATTTGTCTATGATGAAACCCTAACTCAAAATGTCGCCCCATACGCAGTCGATGAGATCGTCAAAGAGGCAGAGAGACTGCTACCAGATGTGCGCACAGGCGGGTATAGAATCGAAACGAGCCTTGATTTAAAGGCGCAAGAAATGGCGCAAGAGGCGCTGATTTTTGGCTATAACGAAATTTTAAAACGCAACAAAGACGCAAATGCTAGCAATGTAAATGGCGCGATTATCGTTACACACCCGCAAAATGGCGAAATTATCGCTCTCGTAGGCGGTGTGGATTATGCTAAATCAAATTTCAACCGCGCTAGCCAAAGCAGACGCCAAACAGGGTCAAGCTTCAAGCCATTTATCTACCAAATCGCCCTAGATAGCGGGTATTCGACGATGACAGAGGTCCCTGATATCGCGCGCGAATTTGACGATGGAAGCAACAAAAGCTGGAAACCGAAAAACTACGATAGCACATACAGCGGCTATATCACGATAAAAGAGGCGTTGCAACGCTCTCGCAACCTCGCTTCGATAAATTTAATGCAATCAATCGGCATTGAGCGCACGATTCGCAAACTAAATGAATATGGGTTTAAAAATGTCCCGCCAGCGCTGTCTGTGGCGATCGGAAGTTATGGCATTTCGCCACTTGAATACTCGACTATGTATTCGATGTTTCCTGGTCTTGGCATTAGCACGAAGTCCAAATTCATCACCGCAATCACCGATAATAACGGCACTACGCACTATATCGAGCCTGAGCGCAGACGCATTTTGCGCCCAGAACAGGCGTATTTGATGACGACGCTGATGAAAAACATAGTCCAGCGAGGAACTGGCACCAGAGCGCGCGTGCAGGGCATCGAAATCGCGGGCAAAACAGGCACTTCAAACGATAGCATTGATGCGTGGTTTTGCGGATTTACGCCTGATTTGCAAATCATTGTTTGGTATGGAAACGACGATTATAAGCCTATGCGCAAGGTAGAAGGTGGCGGTAGAACTGCTGCGCCTGTGTTTGCGAAATTTTTGGAAAATTATCTTAAAGAATACCCGCATGCTAAGCGAAATTTCAGCGTCCCAAGCGGAGTATTTACCCGTAGATACGGCGCTGGCGATGAGTATTACACCAAAATTTCCCCACTTCCAAGAAGGGTTGAAGCAAACGAAGAAGACGGGCTGATGTTTTAGGGCGAAATTGCTGTCATTGCGAGCTTTCACAGAAAGCGAAGCAATCTACGAGCAAAAATCACCAAAACGCAAATTCCATGTCATTGCGAGGCGTGATAACGCCGAAGCAATCCAGAAAAATTTAAAGTAAAATTCTACTTAAATTTAGCATTGAACGATTTTTTAAATTTTAAGCGAAATTTGAAATTATCTGTAAGGGGGAGGGCGCGCTTTTTAGGAGACGCTACCCTCCCCCTTACCAACCCCCACCCCTGTAAAACCTTAGAAGTGGCTAAATTTAAAGCTTCGCTTTAAATTTAGCTGATTTTATTTTTACGG